>DATAGU010000219.1:0-29777 GCA_036263495.1 Polyangia bacterium
CGCCCCGCCGGATTGACGCCCTCCCCCCCCTATGGCAGCTTCGCCGCACTTCCATGATCAAGCTCCACGTCAACATCGACCACGTGGCCACGCTCCGGCAGGCCCGCGGCACGCGCTACCCCGATCCGGTGTGGGCGGCCGCCCTGTGCGAGCTGGCCGGCGCCGACGGCATCACCATCCACCTCCGTGAGGACCGGCGCCACATCCAGGACCGCGACCTCCAGATCCTGCGCGAGACCGTGCGCACCACGCTCAACCTCGAGATGGCCGCCACCGACGAGATGGTGGGCATCGCCACGCGCGTCAGGCCCGACATCGTGACCCTCGTGCCGGAGAAGCGCGAGGAGCGCACGACCGAGGGCGGGCTCGATGTGCTCGGGCAGCGCGACGTCGTGGCCCGCGCGGTCGAGTCGCTCCTCCGCGCCAACATCCCGGTCAGCCTCTTCATCGACCCGACCGAGGCGGTGGTGGCGGCGTCGCACGCGCTCGGGGTGCCGCGCATCGAGCTCCACACGGGCGATTACTGCGAGGCGCACGGGGCCCAGCAGACCACCGAGCTCGAGCGCCTGATGCGCGCCGCGGCCGTGGGCAAGAAGCTCGGGCTGCACGTGGCGGCGGGGCATGGGCTCGATTACCCGAACGTGGAACCCGTGGCCTCCATCCCCGAGATCGAGGAGCTCAACATCGGGCATGCCATCGTGTCGCGGGCGGTGATGGTGGGCATGGAGCGCGCGGTGCGCGAGATGATCGCGGCGGTGCGTCGTTGCTCGTCGGTGTAGGCATCGATCTCACGCCGGTCGATCGGATCGCCCGTCTCCTCGGCCGCTATGCCGGCCGCTTCGAGGAGAAGGTCTTCACGCCCGGGGAGCGCGCCTACTGTCGGGGGCGAGCGGCGGCGGCCGAGCACTTCGCCGCCCGCTTCGCGGCCAAGGAGGCGGCGCTCAAGGCGCTCGGCGTGCCCTCGGGGTTGTCGTGGCACGAGCTGGAGGTGGTCTCGGGGCCGGGAGGGAAGCCGGAGCTGGCCCTGCACGGGGCGGCGGCCCGGGCCATGGCCGCGCTCGGCGCGGTGCGGCTCCATCTCTCGCTGACCCACGCCGGAGGGCAAGCGGCGGCCGTGGTCATCGCCGAGGGGGAGGGGCCCGGTCGTTCAGGCCAGGAGGGCGCCCGCGGGCCGGGCGCCTCAACCGACGGAGGCAGCGCAGCATGATCCGTTTCGTGACCGCGCAGGAGATGCGGGCGCTCGACGAGGAGACGATCCAGAAGAAGGGCGTGCCCGGGGCCGTGCTGATGGAGAGCGCGGGGCGTGGGGTGGTGGAGGTGATGGCGGGCCTCCTGCCGCTCGCCGGCAAGAAGGTGGCGGTGGTGGCCGGGCCGGGCAACAACGGCGGCGATGGGTACGTGGTGGCGCGGCACCTTCATCATCGCGGGGCCGAGGTGGTGGTGGTGCGCGCGGCCACCGAGGAGCAGGTGCGGGGGGATGCGCGCGTGCACCATGACGCGGCCCGGAACTTCGGCGTGTGCATGGAGGACGGCACGCCGGCGGGCTGGGCAGAGGCGGCGCCGCTCGTGGCCGGGGCCGATGTGATCGTGGACGCGCTCCTCGGCACAGGCACGGCGCGGCCGGTGACCGGGCACTTCGCGGCCGTCATCGCGGCCATGAACGCCGCGCCCGGGCTGCGCGTGGCGGTGGATCTGCCCTCGGGGCTCGACGCCGACCGCGGCCATCCGCTCGGGGTGTGTGTCGAGGCGCATCACACGGTGACGTTCGCGTTCCCCAAGCTCGGGCTGGTCACCCACCCGGGCTTCCTCCACGTGGGGGCGCTCCACGTGGTGGACATCGGCATCCCCGACCCGCTGGCGGCGGAGCACGGCATGGGCGGCTGGCTGCTCGATGAGGCGTGCCTGGCGCCGCTGCGCCGGCCCCGGCCGCGCGACGCCCACAAGGGCACGTTCGGGCACCTCTTGATCGTCGCGGGCTCGGGGGGGAAGACCGGGGCGGCCTGGTTGTGCGGCGAGGCGGCCGCGCGCACGGGCGCGGGGCTCGTGACGATCGCCTCGCCCGACGAGGCGCAGCGGGCGCTGTCGGGGCGCGTGGTGGAGATGATGACCGAGCCGCTCGGGCCCGAGCCTTTGGACGCGGCGGCGGCGTGGTCGCGGCTCGCCGCGCTGCTCGAGGGCAAGCGGGCGGTGGCGTTTGGGCCGGGCGTGGGGCGCGCGCCGGCGATGCGCGCGCTCCTCGAACGGCTGCTCGCGACCTGGGAGGGCCCCCTGGTCATCGACGCCGACGGGCTCAACCTGCTCGCCGAGGACGTCTCCGTGCTGGGGCGGCGCAAGGCCGAGGTGGTGCTGACGCCGCATCCGGCGGAGATGGGGCGGCTCGCGGGGATCCCCACGGCCGAGGTGCAGGCCGGCCGCGCGGAGACGGCGCGGCGCTTCGC
Source organism: Polyangia bacterium (assembly GCA_036263495.1). Taxonomy (GTDB): domain Bacteria; phylum Myxococcota_A; class Polyangia; order Palsa-1104; family SHYY01; genus DATAGU01. The sequence goes on from DATAGU010000219.1 coordinate 2,439, forward strand.
CACCCAGCATGGGGTGGTGGTGGTGCTCAAGGGCGCGCGCAGCGTGATCGCCGGCCCGGGTGGCGAGCTGGCCATCAATCCCACGGGCAATCCGGGGATGGCCTCGGGCGGCACCGGCGATGCGCTGACCGGCATCGTGGGCGCGCTCCTCGCTTCGGGCCTGGCGCCGCTCGCGGCGGCACAGACGGGCACGTACCTGCACGGCGCGGCCGGGGACCGGGCGGCCGCGGAGCGCGGCGAGACCGGGCTCCTGGCGCGCGATCTGATCGATGCCATCCCGCGCGTCCTGGCCGGGCCGGGCGGCCGGCCTGTCGTTTCTGGGCCTGGGCCCGGGGACGGGGCCGGAACGCTTCCCGGCGTCCCTCTTCCCGGCACCGTGGCGCGCATCTGACAGCTTGTCGCACGCCCCCAGGTGCGCTTGTCACTCTGACGCGACCTCCGCCGCGAGGGGCGCGGGCGGATCTCAGAAGTGGCTGCCAGAGTAGGGTTTGGGCATGGGCACGGCAGTTGCCTAACCAAGCGGCATGCACACTTCACACGCCCTCTCCACTAGCGAAACCGGTAACGACGATTTCCTTCGTGAGACCCTGCCGCACCTGCCCGAGCTGCGCAGCGCTGCGCGTCAGCTCGTCGGGTCGCGTGAGCAGGCCGAGGATCTGGTGCAGGAGACTTTTGCCCTGGCCCTGGCCGCGCGCGATCGCTATCGCCTCGGGTCGAACGCGCGCGCGTGGCTCTATCGCATCCTGATCAACGCCGCGCACACCGAGCGGCGGCGCAATCGACGCGATGCGCGGCTGGCCGAGCGGTATAGCAATGAGACCGCCGCGCGCCGCGAGCCGGTGCTGCGCGCGGATCCGGTGCCGGGCCCCGCCTCGACAGCGGTCGAGAAGGCGCTGGCCGATCTGCCGCCCAACTACCGCACCGTGGTGGAGCTGGTGGACCTCGGCGAGCTCGGCTATGCCGAGGCGGCGGCGCGGCTCGGCGTCCCGGTGGGTACGGTGATGTCACGCCTGCATCGGGGGCGCGCCCTCTTGCGACACGCGCTCGGCTCCGTGGCCGGCCTGCAGCCGGCGCCGGGCACTGAGGCGCCCCGCCGGGTGTGGACGATCCAGTCCCGCGGGCACTGAGCTCGAGCAGCGTCGTAGGAGGATGGGCCCTCTGCGTCCGGCAGGGTCCGGAGCGAGGGATGAGTCGGGGCAGGACGATCAGCCGCGCTTGGCCGATCGAGAGGGGACGGCCTCAGAGGGGGCGAGGCGCCCATAGCTCTCCACGAACCCCGCGACCTCGGGCCGCTGCTCGGCCTGGAAGATGGGGATCACGAGCAGGTAGGCCACGGCCTTGTGCACGGGATCGTCGTTCGCCAGGAGGCGGTTGCGCACCGCCTGGATGGCCTTGCCGAGGGCGGTCTTGTGCCAGAACCAGGCCGCCAGCGGGGCCGACTCGGCGCCGACGTTGCGGCTCACCGAGACGTTGTAGAAGGCGATCAGATCGTCCACCGCCAGCTTGAGGGCGTACGATCTGGGCATCTCGGGGTGCGGGCTGTCGCGGCCCGCCCCGTCGAGGAACGAGAGCACGAACTCCGCCAGTTCCTCGGCCGACCACCCGAGGACACCGGCCGGCGGTCGGCCCCGTTCGGCCACCACCGCCTCGTAGAGCGGGCGCAGGCGACCGATCTCGGTGCGTACGGCCTGCTTGAGCTCCCTGGCCTCGGTCTGCGACGGCAGCATGCACGCCAGGCCGTCGAGCGCCGTGGTGCTGGCGTCCGCGTTCGCTCTCGCCGGCGGCGAGGCGGGGGCATACTCGACGAGCACGGGCGCGTCGGTGCGCTCGAGCAGCCGCAACGCCGCCAGCATCACCTGGCGCTGGCCGTCGGGGTCATCCGGCGGGCCGAGGGGCCTGCCGAACTCGAACGGCACGTAGAGCGCCCGCGGCGGACGGATGGTCCGGGTGTGCTCCGGGAGGAGGCTGATCTGGGTCGTCGGGACGCCTTCCTGCTCGAGGTAATGGGCGAGCGCACCCACGGTGCGCGTGCAGAAGGGTCATATGGGCACGAGGAGCACGGCGTCGGTGTCCTCGTCTTTCATGCGGCGCGCCATCGTGCGGGCCCGCGACTCCATGAGCGTGGGATCCGTGGCCCCCATGAACGAGTAATGGGTCTCGGCCGCCGCGCCCACGACGCCCTCCCGGACCAGCTCCTTGAGGCGGTCGAGGGGGAACGCGACGTTCCAATCCATCTGGAAGCCGCTGCGGTCGAAGTTCGGCGAGACGTGACTCATCACGATGTCGCCCGGCTGCGCCGAGAACGGCAGCTCGCGATACTCGGCGGAGAGCCCGAGGAACGGCGGCGCGGTCCGGAGGTGCAAGCCTGCCGTGGACACGATCGCCACCTGGCGGTGCCGGAGGGCCGGCCCGGCCACGGCGGGCGTGGTCGCGAACGTGGGGCAGGGCAGCCCGGCGAGGAGCGTCTTCAAGGGATCTTCGATCTCTTCAAGTCGGGGCATGGTGTCAGCCTCGCTTGGCCGAGGCGGAGGCGGCCCCTCCGGACGGCACGAGGCGCATGTAGCTCTCCAGGATCCGTGGCAGCTCGAGCCGCTCGTCCGCCTCGGACATGGGCATCATGAGGAAGTAGGCCACGGCCTTGAGGACCGGTTTGTCGCTGGCCATGAGGCAGTTGCGCATGGCCTGGATGGCCTTGCCCAGGGCGGTCTTGTGCCAGAACCAGGCCGACAGGGCGGCCGAGGCGCCGGGGCAGCGGCTGGCGGCGATGTTGTAAAAGGCCACGAGATCGTCCACCGCCAGCTTGAGGGCATGCGGCGTCGGCACCTCGGGACGCGGGCTGTCGCTGCCGGGTCCGTCGAGGAACGAGAGCACGAACTCCACCAGCTCCTCGGCCGGCACGCCCAGGACGCCGACGGGGAGGCCACCGCGCGCCGCCACCACGGCGTCGTGGAGCGGCCGCAGGCGAGCGACCTCGGTGCGCACGGCCTGCTTGAGCTCCTCCGTCTCGGTGCGCGAGTGGAGCATGCAGGACAGGCCGTCGAGCGACTCGGCGCCTCCGGCCGTGGCCTGTACCCCGCTCTGGGGAGGCGCGCTGTAGGCCTCGAGCACGGGCACGTCGCTGCGCTCGAGCAGCCGCAAGGCCGCGAGCATCACCTGCCGCTGGCCCGCCGCGTCGTCCGGGTGACCGAGCGGCCTGCCGAACTCGAACGGCACATAGAGCGCCCGCGGTGGGCGGATGGTCTCGGTGTGTTCCCAGACCAGGCTGATCTGGGTCGTCGCGATCCCCTCCTGTTCGAGATAGTGTCCCAGCCCGCCCACGGCGCGCGTACAGAAGGGTCAGACAGGCACCAGCAGCGCGGCGTCCACGCCCTTGGCGCGCAGGCGGCGCGCGACGGTGCGCGCGCGCGGCTCCATGAGTGTGGGATCCGTGGCTCCCATGAACGAATAGTGGGTCTCGGCCACGGCGCCCACGAGGCCCTCTTCGACCAGCTCCTTGAGACGCTCGATCGGGAAGCCGACGTTCCAGTCGAGCTGGAAGCCGCTGCGATCGAAGTTGGGCGAGATGTGACTCATCACGATGTCGCCCGGCTGCACCGAGGACGGCAGCTCGCGATACTCCGCCGACACGCCGAGGAACGGCGGCGCGCCCCGCAGGTGGAGGCCCGCGGTCGAGACGATCGCCACCTTGCGGTGCTCGAGTGGCACCCCGGCCGCGGCGGGTGTGGTCGCGAACGTAGGACAGGGGAGCCCCGCGAGCAGCGTCTTCAAGGGGTCTTGAATCTCTTCGAGCCGCGGCATGTACTCCAAAGTAATCCAGCCCGCTGATTCAGTCCACGCCCACCTCTCGATCGAGCACGAGCCGCGCATCGACCGGGCAGGTCTACGGGGGCAGGGCTCGGTGGCAGCCGCCGATCCATAGGGCCCTGACTCCGACCCCGGCCCCGGCCCCGGGTGGAGTCGCGACCGGCCACTCGATCAGGGAGACGCCTGCCCCTCGGGGCTCGGTGGAGCCCACCAGAGGCGGCTCTCACCGGCAGGCGCGGCGGTCTCGTACACCAACCCGCGGGCGTCGCTCATCGTGGCCTTGATCAGACCGTCGACAAGGAGGAGACGCACCGCACGGTTCGCCAGTGTCTTTCCGTCCTCATCGGTGAGGTAGAAGCGCAGGTCGCGGGCCGATGCGCTCACCCCTCCGCTACCCTCTGGGCGGCCCTCGACGCCATCGCCGGGTGCGGGCGATGCGGGCGCGGGCGCGGCCGTCGACGCCCCCTCCAGGCGGCGGGCGAGCACGCGCACGAGCGGCGCCGGATCCTGCTCGGCGCCGCGCAGCACCTGCGCCGGGAGGGTCCCGCGCCCGAGGCGTCGCAACGCCGCGGCCCGCACGAACGGCTCGGGATCGTGCCGCGCCAGCCATGCCACCCCGGGTAGCGCAGCCTCCGGCGCGGCGAGCGCGGCGTTGGCCCGCACGAACGGATCGCGGTCATCGAGCGGCAGGGCCGGGACCGGCGCCCCAAGGCGCGCGAGTGCGGCGGCGGCATTGATGCGCACCGCCGCATCCTTGTCCGCGAGGAGCGCGGCGAGCGCCGCCAAGCGCCCCGACTCACCGGCCTTGCCGAGGGCCCAGGCGGCCTCGGCGCGCACGGCGGGAGTGGTATGGCCGAGCGCCTGCACGAGCGCCTGCCGCGCTGCCAGGCCGCCGATCTCGCCGAGCGCCTGCACGACGAGGTGGCGACGTTCGGGCGCGGTCGTGTCCAGCATCCGCACGAGCGGGGCCACGGCCGCGGGATCCCGGGCCAGCCCGAGCGCGGTGAGCGAACACACGGCGAGCGCGGCGTCGCTGCCCTCTGCCCCGCTCACGAGGAGAGCGCGCGCATGGGCCTCGGGCTGATGCCGCAGTAAGCCTCCGAGCACGACCAGGCCATCGGCGCGGGCATGGGGCGGCGCGGTGCTGAGCCAGGCCAACAGGGCCTGGATCGAGCCCAGGGCATCGCCGCGCCCTGCCAGCTCCACCAGGGCATCGCCCGCGGCGCGCCGCACGCGCCGATCGATGGCGCCGAGCGCGTGCAGCAAGGCCGGCTGCACCTGGACCTCCCCTCCCCGCCCGAGAGCCTGGGCTGCCGCCCGGGCCACTTCGGTGTCCGCGTCGCCGAGCAGCGTGCTGAGGCGCGGCACGGCTTCGGACGCACCGGCCTGTCCCAAGGGCCCCAGCGCACCGAGCGCGGTCACCGCCCGCAGGCGCACCTCGCGGTCGGGATCCTGGCTCGCGGCGATGAGCGCCTGAGTGGCGCGGCCATCCGCGAGCCCCACCAGAGCCGCGGCGGCGGCACGGCGCAGCTCCACTGCAGGTGCGGCCAGCCGGACGAGCAAGAGCGGCACGGCGCTGCGATCCCCGAGCGCCGCCAGACCCTCCATGACTGGCGCGGGCGCGACCTCGCCTCGCTCGAGCTCGCCGCGCAGCAGCGCTGCCGCCCGCGCTGCCACCTCGGGCGACCAGCGGACGGCGTCCTCCGTCTGTGAGTCATCCGCTTCGTCCACGACAGCGGGGCCCAGGCCGGTGTCACCCGCGCGCGCGGGAGACGCATCCCCTGCCTCCCCGAGCCCGTCTCCTCCCAGGGGTGCACGGTCCGGTACCCGGCGGAGCAACATCGCCAGCATCGACACCAGCTCGGCCCTGTCGCCGCACTCGCCGGCCAGGGCGTCGAGCAGCGCCGGCACGGCCGCAGGGCCTGCCGCGAGCAGGGCCTCGCGCGCCCCTACCTCGCGTTCCGGCCGCCCGAGCTCGGCCACCAGCGCCCGCGGAGCCCTGGGATCGCCCGCGGCGGCCAGCGTACCCAGCACGAGGAGGACCCGCTCGATCTGGGTCTCGGTGGGCTGCTCGAGACGCTCGAGCAAGACCGGCACGGCCTCGCGCAGACGCAGCCGGGCCAGGGCCCCGAGCGCCGCGACGCGCACCTCCTGGGCAGGATCGCCGAGCATCCGGATCACCGCCGGACCCGCCCGTGGATCGCCGAGGTCGCCGAGGGCCTCGAGCGCGGCGATGCGCACCTCGCCCGAGGCATCGTCGAGACGGCCGAGCAGCGCGACCGCGGCCCCGGCCCCAAGGCTGGCGAGCGCCTCGACCGCGGCGCGGCGCACCGCCGCGGACTCATCCTCGAGGCGTCCCACCAGCGCCGAGCTCGCCACGGCCATCGCCGCGGGATCCGCGCTCCGACCGAGCGCCAACACCGCGGCGCGGCGCACTCGATGGTCCGTATCCCCCAGGGATCGAACGAGCGCCGGCGCGACCCGCGCGAGGACGTCACGCGGTACATCGATCAAACCGCGGATGGGGACGATGAGGCCCAGCGCCTCGGCGGCTCGCGCCCGCACCGCGGCCTCGCCATCGCCGAGCCGTTCGACGAGCGCCCCGGTGGCGATCGCGGCGTGTAGATGGCCGAGTGCCTCGGCCGCCCGCGCCCGCACTTCGCCGTCGCCATCGCGCAGCGCCCGGAGGAGCACAGGAGCGGCCCGGTCCGGCCCTTGCTGCTCGATCTGGAGCACGACGCGGCGGCGCTGCCCGACGTCCCCCTTGGCGTCACCGCTTTCAGGCCACAGCGCATCCGCCGCTTCCTCGGCCCCACACCACGCCGGGAGGCCGACGATCGCCCCCCCCAGGAAGAGCCCGAGGAGACGTCCAAGGCAGCAAGACAACAAGAGGAACCGGCACGACCCGAGTCCTCGCGCCATGGTCCGTGCCATGGCCTGCGATTGTAGGAGACCTTGCGAATCCTGTCGAAACCCCTCTGCGCCCCGGCCCTCCCCCGCCGCCAGCACCAGGTGCGAGCGTGTATTCTCAGGCCATTTCGGCAAAAACTTCACAGCGGCTCATCGGTCATATCTGTGGAAAACTGGTTGATATCGCCTATCCCCGGCCCCAACCCGGCCCTGCGATCCCCCCTCCCAGGAGAGTTAACCATCCAAGACTCTGGGATAATTCACCATGCCCGGAAGATCGCGGCCGCTCATCCACAGGGTGCCAGGGCATTGCCATGACCAAGTGCGGTGCCTATGATGCGCCCAGCCATTGCCGGCTGTGATCCGGCCATCTGCAAGGAGGGCAGCGCACATGAAGCGCGAACACATCGAGCGCATCCTGGAAGGGGTTTCTGGCATCCGAAAGGAGGGGAGTGCATTCCTGCTGCCCGAGGACAGTGAGGTGTCGTTCCATATCGCCCTACCAGCGGAACTGGTGAGCGTGTCCCGGGTGACGCGCGTCGAGCATCAGGGCGATCTGACCTGCCTGGAGACCCACGCCGGCGACCGCTACTACTTCGCCACCGAGTTCGTGGCCATCATCAAGAGCGCGCTGCCCTCCAAACGCAATCGCGTGCCCTCCCCCGGCTTCCGGTAGGGCTCACCGCTCTCCCCCCCTCCTCCTACTCTATACGCGGCGCGCCCCTCTCTGATGAGAGGCGCGCCGCCGGCAGGCCGCTACTTCAAGGCCAGCGAGAACGAGGCGTGTGTCTGCGCGCCGTTGAACTTGGGGAAGACCACGGACTGCATCTTGCCGAACATGCAGGAGGCCAGGGGCGAGGAGGTGTCGCCGTTGACGCGCACGCCTGAGACCCGCCCCGTCTGGCCCTTGATGACGAAGTCCATGTCCACGCTGCGGAGCGCCGGGTTGCGCCGCTTCTCCTCCAGGACGCAGCCTTTGAGCACGCCGAAGTTCGCGGACATCACCTTCTGCACCACGTCCTGGCCGAGGGTCTCGCTGCCGCCCGCTTGGGTGGCGTCGCCGAGCGCGGTGACGTCCGAGTAATCGTTCTTGCCCCCGCTCCGGTGGGAGCCGCTGTGGTGTTTTTCGACCTTGGCCGGCGGATCGACCTTCATGGTGATGTCGATCCCCTTGAGCAGCTCCTCGTCGCGATCGCGGTAGACGATCTTGGTGGTCTGGCGTGGCTTGAGCACGTAGGCCGTCACGCCGCCGCCCACGATGATGAGGAGGCCCAGGAACGTGCTGCCGAGGATCACGGTCCGGCGCCGCCGTGCGCGGTCCCGCTCCTGCTCGTTGACGATCATCTTCTCCGCGTCGAGCCGCTCCTTGGCCAGGCGCACGAGATCGCGGAGGAGCGGGTGATCCTTCACCTCCCGCTTCTCGCCATTGTCCATGTCGACGATGACGTGATGGCCGAGGATCTGCCCCGACTCGATTTGGGACTTGACGTCGCCCAGGCGGTAGGGGCCGAAGTCGAGGCTGTCCTTCTGGATGAGCCAGCGCTCGTGTTCCTCGTCCACGGCGATGATGGCCTCGGTGTAGCGCTTGGACCCCGTGGGTGTGGGTCGCTGGCCCGGCATGGGCGGCGGGGGCCCTCCCTGATTGAATTGCTGGGGCAAGGGGGGCCCGGCCACGGGCATGGGCGGCGGTGTGCCGGGGCGGGATGGCGGCCCCTTGGGGGCGGGTGGCGCTGCCGTGGGCATGACCTCGGCCGCGGCCTGGGTGAGCTCACGCTCGACCGCCGCATGGAGCGCCCGCTGGAGCTCCTGGGCATCGGCGAAGCGCTCCTCGGGCTGGACCCTGAGGCAGCGACCGATCACGCCGTCGAGTGCCGGGGGGATCCCGGCGACGAGCTGGCTCGGTCGCTCGTCACCGGAGGACGGTGGCCGGCCGGCGAGGAGCTCGAACAGGATGACGCCGATGGAGTAGATGTCGGATTGGGGGCTCGCCTGATCCGGTGCGGCCCATACCTCCGGGGCGATCGATGCCCATGCCTGCCCATCGCCGAGCTGCGCGTCCGACAGGCCCGGCAGGAGCCATAGCATGCCGAACTGGGTGATCTTGACCCGCCCCGCGGGATTGATGATCACCGCGTCGGCCGTGAGCGCGCCGTGGATCGTCCGGTTGTGCGCATGCGCGAACGCGTTGCACAGGTGGGAGATGGCGTTGTAGGCGCCCTTGAGCGAGAAGGTCCGCCCCTCGGCGAGGCGCTGATTCAGCATCTCGCGCAGCGAGGACCCGCTCACGAACTCGTTCACCAGGAAATCGTTCTCGCCGTCGCAGAAATACCCGATGAGCTGGGCGAGGTTCTTGTGATCCAGCCCGGAGACGAGCTGCGCGTGCCCGCTCAGGCGCTCGCGCACGCTCTCCATCGCCGCCAACTCGGGGTGCAGGAGCTCGAGCACCACGGGTCGGTTCTCGGCCTCGTCGAAGGCCTGGTAGATCTCGGCAAAGGCACCGATGCCCACGGCGGCCTGCACCAGGAAACGCTCTGCCAGCCGGGTGTCCGGTTGCAGCCGGAAGCCATCACCGTTCGGGGGCATCGCAAAAGGGGCAGCGGATGATCCGGCCTCTTCGTTGCTCATGTCGCTCATGGCCTTTGGGCCCCAAGGGCGGAAAGAGGGTTCTCCATGTGTCGAGATACGTCCGGATCGTCCGGCGCCACGGCCCGCCCGCCGCAGCACCTCCGATCCGCACCTGGCTACAGTTCCAGCACCACCGGCAGCCGCCGGGCCTCGCCGATCCAGAAAGCGATCGACTCAGCGCCCGGCGGATTGGTCGATAGATGGGCCTTGCGGTTGAAATCGTGGATCGCGGTCCCCGTGGCCGCGGCGTCTGCCTGCTGCAGCTCGGCCAGGGTACGGACCCCCACCGCGGTGAGCAGGCGCGCCACATCGGGCCCGATACCACGCACCCTCATCAGATCCGCGAGCGCCACCCAGGAGGTGATCTTCTCGATCGGCAGGCCACTGCGCGCCGCCAGGGCACGCCGGCCCTCCCCGGTGTGTCCCTCGACGAACAGATCGAGCGTCGTCTCGATGCCGGCCCTTTGCAGCTTGCGCCCCTCGACGCGGGGGATGATCTGGGTCGCCTGCTCGAGTGGATACTGCGAGGCCGCGGCATCGCGCCCAAAGGCCGCGATCGCAGCGACGAGGAGCAAGGACAGCGGACGCGCTCTCATCGGCGCCCATTCTATCAAATTGCTGCGAGCGGAATGGGATTAAAGAAGGGGGAAAAGGGTATTGCAGCACACATGGATCTTTGTGAGGTTCTGTGGCTCTCGACGGCGGAGAATTCGCAGTGCGTTGAAACCAGCGCCACATATCCCACCTTGCTCATACATGGAGCTACGTGTCGTTCTCTTCTCAGTTCCCTCCCTCGGCCAGGTTCACCCCCACCACTCCGGCGATGATCAGCAGGAGCGATAGCGCGCGGAGGAGCGAGAACGGCTCCTTGAAGAGGAGCACCCCGGCGATCGCGATCAGCGCCGCCCCGCACCCCGCCCACACCGCATAGGTCGTCCCCACGTCCCCGCGCCGCGTGGCCAGGGTGAGAAACAAGAGACTCAAACCATAGAGGATCACCGTGAGCACGGAGGGCCCGAGGCGGCTGAAGCCACGGGACCATTTCATCCCGAGGGCCCAGGAGGCCTCGAAGAAGATGGCCAGGAGCAAGAAGACAGACTCGATGCGCACCCCCGGATCCTACCGCAGGCCCTCCCCCTCCAGGACCCAGCCTCCCTGCTCGGTCCGTCGTACCCTGAAGCGCGTCTTGAGCAGCCCTGCCGTCATCTCGTCGAGCCACAAGAGCGAACGTTCCCCTCCGGCCTCCGCATCCCGCTCCCGCAGGAACGTCCGCGTCTCCAACGGCGGCACCGTCGGCGGCCGGCTGCACTGCTCGGTGAGGAGCCCCATGGTCCATCCGATCAGACGTTGCCTGAGCGAGAGGGCCACCCGCGCCGCCTGCTCGGCCTGCTCCATGGCATCTCCCTGTCCATGGTCGAGCAGGCCGAGGAGCGATCCATCCACCAAACGATCGATGCGGATCCCGTGTGGATCGAGCAGCGCCTCCAGCTCCTCCTGGGGCAAGGTCACCATGGCCCCGGCCCCGGCCGTCTCCTCCTTGGACGGCGGCACGGCCAGGAGCACACTCACCAGCCGTCGCTCGCTATCGCCTGGAGACGCCCCTGGCATCGCCATGCCGCGCGCCGGCCACTCCGGCGCCGCCTCGGGCAGCATGAGCCGTCCGAGCTCCACCGCCAGCGCGCGTCCATCGGCCGGCCGATCCTCGGGGTTCCGCGCCAGCATGCGACTGAGGAGCGCCCCGATCGCCTCGGGCAGCTCTGGGCGCAGCTCACTGAGCCGTGGCGCCTCCTCATTGAGCAAGCGACCGAGCGTCCCCGCCGCGCTCTGGGCAGCGAACGGCGGTGCCCCGGTCAGGCACTCAAACAGTACACAGCCGAGCGCGAACACATCCACCGCCGGCGTGAGCGCCCTCCCCTCGCGCACCTGCTCCGGAGCGAGATAGCACAGCGCGCGCAGCGCCTGACCTGGCCGGGTCAGCGTCTCCCGGTCGAGGCCCTCCTGCACATTGCCCGGCACGAGCAACGCGAGCTGCCCGAGCCCTGCGTTCCGTAGGAGGAGCCGACTCGATCGCAGGTTACCGTGCACGAGCCCGCGCCCATGCCACACCCCGAGCGCCGCCGCCGCTGCCCGCAGGAGCTCCAGCGCCTCTGCCGTCCCGAGCGGCCCCTGCAGCAGATACTGCTTGAGATCCTCCCCCGTGACCCATTCCGTGGCCAAGTAGGCGGCCCCGTCGGGCGTCCAGCCATGCGCCACATAGCCCACCAGCCCCGGATGGTTCAGCTCCGCCAGCACCTCCGCCTCGCGCACGAACCGCTCTACCTCGCGCCGGGCCGCCCCCACCGGACGCAGCAGCCGCAGCGCCACCAACTGCCCCTCTTCCTTCTGACGGTCGCGCGCACGAAAGAGGATCCGCCTTCGACCACCGCCCATCGGACGCTCGATCTCGAAACGATCGGCCACCACAGCGCCCGGGCTCATCCAAGAATCCATCGCCTCTCCCTGACCACAAATTGAGCCCCCATGGCCGCTCCACGAGGGCTGATCCATCACACGTAGGCCTTATGTCGCCGGGAAGGCCCCCCCGTCAAGCCGGCCCATTCCCACTCCCGCCCCTACAGCAGAGGCCCACCAGAGTGGGCGTCCTCCGCAGCCGCCCGAAGCGCGGCGAGGTCCCAGATGTCTCTACAACATCGATATTCAAGGGAGTGGGAGCGCGAGGGCTAAACCGTAGGTTCGCCCTCGCCGGGGTGGAGGGGCAGCGCCCCCCGACATCACCAGATACGGCAAGCGTTCTCGGGCACCATGGGCTGCTTGGTCTTGCAGCCAAACGCCCGCTGGAACTCCGGCATGTTCTGCACCACTCCATTCACGCGGTACTTGCTCACCGAGTGCTCGTTGGTGAGCGCCTGACGGCGCGCCGCCGCATCGGTGTAGTTGGCGCACCAGACCTGCCCCCAGCCGAGGAACACCCGCTGCTCCGGCGTGAACCCATCGATCTTGCCCGCCGCCGGCTTCTTCCCTTGGAGCGACTCCATCAGCGCCAGGTAGGCGATACGCAGCCCGCCATTGTCGGCCGCGTTCTCGCCGAGCGTCAGCTTGCCGTTCAGGTTCACGTCGTTCTTCGGGTCCTTCGGGTCCTTGATCACCGAGAACCCGTTATACTCCTTGACCAGACACGCCGCCCGCTCCTCGAACCGCTTGCCGTCCTCCGGCGTCCACCAGTCGCGCAGGTTGCCCGCCGGATCGTACTGCCGCCCCTGATCGTCGAACCCATGCGTGAGCTCGTGGCCGATGACACCGCCGATCGCGCCATAATTCACCGCGTCGTCGATCGTGCGATCGAAGAACGGCGGCTGCAGGATACCCGCCGGGAAGTTGATGTTGTTCATCTGCGGGTCGTAGTAGGCATTCACCGTCGGCGGCGACATCTGCCACTCGCCCTTGTCGACCGGCTTGCCGATGCGCCCGAGCTGCCAGCGGAGGTCATACTCCCCCGCGGCGAACAAGTTGCCCAGCGGGGCGTCGCGACGCGGCTTGACGCTCGCGTAGTCGCGCGGCTTCTCGGGCGAGCCGATCTTGTTCTCGATGGCCTTGAGCTTGGCGATCGCCTGTCGCTTGGTCTCATCCCCCATCCAATCGAGCCCCTGGATGTCCTTCTCGAGCGCCTTCTCCAGGTTCACGACCAGCGTGAGCATGCGCTTCTTGCCGTCCTCGCCGAAGGTCCGATCGACGAACAGCTGGCCGAGCACCTCGCCGAGCCCGACATCGGTGAAGGCCACGCAGCGCTTCCAGCGCGCGCGCTGCTCCTTGGCGCCGGTGAGCTTGCGCTGATAGAAGTCGAAGCTCTCGTCGGCGAGCGCCTTGGGCAGGAGCGGCGCCGAGAAGTGCAGGAGGTGCCAGCGCAGGTAGGTCTTCCACTGATCGAGCGTGTGCGCCTTGAGCGCCACCTCGAGCCCCTTGAAGAAGTCCGGCTCGTGGACGTTGAGCGTCTGTGTGTTCGGGATGCCGACGGCCGCGAGGTACCGCTTCCACGGGAAGGACGGCGAGAGCGCCTCCAGCTCGGAGAGCGGCATCTTGTGATAGAGGCGCTGCGGGTCGCGGCGGTCGGTGCGGGTCAGGCTCACCTTGGCGAGCGCCACCTCGATGTCCATCACCACCCGGGCATTCGCGGCCGCCTGGGCCGGCTTGTCCCCGGCCAGCTCGAACATCTTCTGCACGTGCGCCAGGTACTGCACGCGCTTCTCGGTGGCCGTCGGGTCCGTGCGGAAGTAATCGTCGCGGTCGGGCAGGCCGATGCCGCCCGCGTCCGCCACCGCGATCACCTGGGTGGCATCCTTGTCGTCCTGCGCCGCCTGGAAGTCGAACAGGACCTTCTGTCGCCCCTGGGCAGCGAACTGCGTGCCATCCTTCAGGCCGAGCAGGTGCATGTGCGCGATCTGCTCGGCGAGGTCGGCCTTGGTCTTGAGCGCGGCGATGCGGGACAGCTCAGGGGCCAGTGGCGTGAGGCCGCGCGCCTCGATGCCCTGCTCGTCCATGCAGGCGGCATAGTAATCGCCCACCTTCGCCTCGAGCGGACTGCGCCCTGGGCTCGGCACCGCCACCTTCTCCAGGATCTCGTGGAGAACGTTCTGGTTCCGTTCGGCCAGCCCATCGAAGCTGCCCCAGCGCGAGCGGTCGGAGGGAATGGGGTTCTTGGCCTGCCAGCCGCCGCAGGCGTATTGATAGAAATCGACACAGGGGTCGGCCATGCGGTCGAGCGCGTCGAGGCTGAACCGGCCGTCGCTCGCCGATTTGGAAGCGGCCCCCGCCGAGGGCACCGGCGTCACCGTCTGCCCGAACGCCACCCCGCCCGGAACGGCCAAGGCGATCCCCCAGATCCTCAAGAACCTGAGCAAGTTCATGTTCGTACCTCACCTGAAGAAATGATCGAGGCGCATCCTAGCATTACGCACTCCGCGGGTGGCGGACGCGGAACGCGATTCGGAATGGCCATGTTCCAGGCAAGACCGCCGCTCACCCTCCTCTCCTATAATGCCCGCCGTGGACGAACCGCTGCCTGGGCCCCTCAGCCCGACCGAACCCGAGGATTCGGTCATCCAGCCCGGCCGCGTCCTCGGCGGGTTCGTCATCGGCGGGCTCCTCAGTCGGGGCGGCTTTGGCGCCGTTTATCGCGCCACCCAGGAGCAGCTCGGCCGCGAGGCCGTCGTCAAGGTGCTCCACGCCAGGCACCGCTCGAACCGTGGCATCATCGAGCGCTTCCGTCGCGAGGCCCAGCTCGCATCCCGCCTCGAGCACCCCTACAACGCGCATATCTATGCCTTTGGCGCCGAGCCCGACGGCCTCCTCTGGATCGCCATGGAGCTCGTGCGCGGCACCTCGCTCGCCAAGCTGCTCCGCGTCCAGGGCCCCCTGCCGCTCGAACGCCTGGTCCCGCTCATCGAGAAGATCTGCGAGGTCGTCCACACTGCCCATGAGCACGGCATCATCCACCGCGACCTCAAACCCCCGAACGTCATGGTGCTGGCGCGCGCCGGCCAGCTCCTGCCCAAACTGCTCGACTTCGGCCTGGCCAAGGACTTTGGCTGGCTCGCTTCCGGCGACGCCGCCGCCCTGGCCGCCCGCCGCTCCCAGAGATCCCAGGGCCAGGCGCAAGACCAGGACCCGGTAGCGAGCCTCGGCCCCAGCGCGTCCCTCCCGCACGCCGACCTCAACTCCCAGCTCGTATCCACCATCGAGTTCAACCATGGCCAGGAGGCGACCGTGGGCCACCTCGGCTCGCCTCATTACATGGCCCCCGAGCAATGGCGCCACGCCGCCCTGGCCGACGCTCGCACCGACATCTATGCCCTCGGCGCCCTCACCTACGAGACCCTCACCGGCCGACCGCCCTTCCACGACCGCACCACGGTGGCCGCCATCTATGAGGCGCACACGAGCGCCCCGATCCCTCTCATCGGCCCCGCGGCCGGGGCCGCGACCGGCGGCGCCTCCCCCCCCGCGCTCGACGAGGTCCTCCGCAAGGCGATGGCCAAGCAGCCGGAGGATCGCTTCCAGAGCGCCCTCGAGTTCGCCGCCGCCTTCCGGGCCGCGGCCGGCCTGGGCGATAGAGGCACCGGTTGGGTCCAGCTCGACAGCGTCCTCACCGATGGGCTCCTCACCCACGCTCCACGCCCCATCGCCGAGGCCGTGGCCAGCTTGGCCGCAGCGCGCAACGTGACCCAGGCGGCGACCCGCATGGCCAAGGTCGAGCGCGTGGTGATCCGCTACCTCGGCCTCATGGCCCTGGCCGGATACGGCCAGCTCGGGGCCCCGCTCAGCGGCGCAGGCGATGAGATCGTGCGCGGTCGGCGAGAGGCTCTCATGGCCCGCCTTGGCGAGCAGGGCCTCTCCGAGGCCGAGTGGCTCGAGCTTGGCGCCGCCCTGTGCCACCCCTACGCCTCCCAGCGCGACGCCTACCCCGTGCCCGAGCTCGTCTCCCTCTTCTTCGACGAGCAGGGCCACGCCCTGGCCGAGCTCCACGACATCAGCCAGCGCCTCGCCCTCCTGCGCCAAGCGGTGCACGAGGCCGACGCCAGCGATGAGGAGCTGCGCGAACGCATCCAGCACGCACTGCCCGCCCTCGCCCTCCTCCTCGAGCGCAGCGCCTTCCTCGCCGACTACCCCCTCGCCTTGCCCGACAGCGATGAGGCCCAGCTCGGCCACCTCCTCATGGGCGCCGTGCGCGCGCGCGATCTGCCCCTGCGCCTGCAGGGTCGCCGGCCCGTGGCCGGCCGCCTCGTCCTCACCAGCCGGGACGGTCACGTCCTCCTCTCCCTCTGGCCGCTCCTCGAAGCGGCACCGCCCGCACCAGGCGCCCCCGAGGAGCTCTTCTTCTTCGATTCGCGTGGCCGCGGCGGGACCGCGCGCCTCCTGGCCCTGCCCGGGAGCTTCGAGCTCCACGACGAGGCCCCGCTCACCTGGCTGCGCACCCACGTCTTCGTTACCGACGCCGAGCCCGTAGGCGAAACACCGGCATCAGCCAAGGCCCTGGACCTCGCCTCCGCCCACGACACCCGGCCCCCCTACCCGGGCCTCCTCCCCTTCCGCCAGGACGATGCCGCCATCTTCTTTGGCCGCGATCGCGAGACCCAGAGCTTCCTCAACCGGCTGCAGATCCAGCCGCTCCTCGCCGTGGTCGCTCCCTCGGGGGCGGGCAAGAGCTCCTTCATCCATGCCGGCGTGCTCCCTGGCCTGCCCTCGCACTGGCGCGCCGTGAGCGTGCGTCCCGGCGCCATGCCGTGGGCCGCGCTCGCCTCGCGCCTCCTCACCGAAGGCCTGGCCACCACCGAAGACGTGGCCCGCTTCCCGAGCGAACCCGAGGCCCTTGGCCGCTGCTTGCGCGCCGCCGCCGAGCATGCCCGCCGTACCCTGATCCTGGTCCTCGACCAGTTCGAGGAGCTCTTCACCCTGGTCGAGGACGAGACCGTGCGCCGGCAGGTCGCCCAGGCCCTGGCGCTCGCCGCCCCGAACACCGACGCACCGGTGCGGATCGTGCTCACCCTGCGCGACGACTTCCTTGTGCGCGCAGGCGAACTCCCCGGCCTGCGCGATCACCTGTCCCAGGGCCTGCAACTCCTCGGCATGCCCGCTCGCGAGGACCTCATCAAGATCCTCACCGAGCCCGCGCGGCTCGCCGGTTATCACTTCGAGGATCCAGCGCTCCCCGGCGAGATCGTGGACGCCATCCAGGGCAAGATCGGCTCGCTCCCGTTGCTCGCCTTCACCGCCGCCCGGCTGTGGGCAGAGCGCGACCGCGAGCACCGCCAGCTCCGGCGACAGGCCTACGAGGCCATGGGCGGCGTGGGAGGCGCGCTCGCGCAGCACGCCGAGGCCCTCATGGCCAGCCTCGGCCCCATCGAGCAGCGCCTCGTGCGCGACATCTTCCGCCATCTCATCACGAGCCAGGGCACCCGCGCCGCGGTCACCCGCGCCGCGCTTTATAAAAACCTCGGCCGCGGCGAAGTGGACAACGTGCTCGAGCACCTCATCGCCGCGCGCCTCCTCAATGCCTACGAGGGCGAGCTCGGCAGCGAGCAGATCGAGCTCATCCACGAGGCGCTGCTGGCCGCCTGGCCCCGCCTCGTCAAGTGGCGCGAGGAGGACGTCGCCGATGCGCGTGTGCGCGAGCAGCTCGACGCCGCGGCGCGCCAGTGGGCCCTGCGCGGCCGCCCTGCCGGCCTCCTGTGGCATGGCGAGTGGACCGCCGAATATCGCCGCTGGCGCGCGCGCTCGAGCGACCGCCTGAGCGACACCGAGGAGGCCTTTGCACAGGCCAGCCTGGCCCTGGCCGAGCGTCGCCGCCGCCTCGGACGCGCCGTCACCGGCGGCGTCGGCGCCCTCCTCATCCTCATCATCGCCTTCGTCTCGGCCCAGCGTGCCCAGATCCACCGCCAGCTCCTGGCCGGCTACGAGGAGCGCGGGCGCGAGGAGCTGCTCGCCGGCAAGCCCGACGACGCCCTGGTCTATCTCGACGAGGCCTACCGCGGCGGCAATGACACCCCCTCGCTCCGCTTCCTGCTCGGCCAGGCCCTGCAACACCTCCTCCCCGCCCGGCTGCCCGAGTTCCTCGGCCACCGCGACCGCGTCCTCGACACCGCCTTCAGCCCCGATGGCACGCGCCTCGCCACCGCCTCGGCCGACCACACCGCCGAGCTGTGGGACGTCGCCACCGGCCGCCGCCTCCGCACCTTCGCCCACGACGACGTCGTGAGCGCCGTCGCCTTCAGCCCCAGCGGCGACCGCCTCATCACCGCCAGCCATGACGGCTACGCGCGCCTCTTCGAGATCGCGAGCGGTCGCCTCCTCCGCAGGATGGATGGCCAGCATGGCCCCCTTCACGCCGCCGCCCCGGGCCGTGACAACGGCCTCCTCGCCGCCGGCCATGACGGCGTCCTCCGCATCTGGGACATGAACACCGGCGCGCTCCTCGACCAACTGTCCGGACACACCGGCGGCATCAACGCCGCCGGCTACGACACCGGCGGCCTCCGCATCGTGAGCGCCGGCACCGACCACACCGCACGCCTCTGGGATCCCCTCACCCGCCGCAGCCTGCTCGTCCTCGCCGGCCACAGCGACTCGGTCAACGGCGCCGCCTTCGATCCCACGGGGACCCTCATCGTCACCGCCAGCTCGGACAACACCGCCAAGGTCTGGGACACGCACACCGGCCGTGTCGTCGGCTCCCTCGGCGGCCACCGCTCGATCGTCAACTCCGCCGCCTTCAGCCCGGACGGCAGCCGCATCGTCACCGCCTCGGTGGATCACACCGCCAAGGTGTGGGACGCGCAGACCGGTCGCCTGCTCGCCTCCTACAACACACGCGACGCCGCGCTCGACCGCGCCGTCTTCAGCCCCGACGGTCAGCTCATCGCCCTCGCCGGCCACGACCACAGCGTACGCCTGTGGTCCACCCCCCTCGAGCGCCGGAGCCCGCGCGAGGTTGCCGAGCTGGTCGCCGCCCGCGTGCCCTTGCACCTCGTCGGCGGCCGCCTCACCCCCGTGCGTGCCGAGCCCTCCCAACCCGAAACGCGAGGAACCCCCGTCCCCTCCCGCCCCCTCGCCAGCGCGCCCGTGAACCAGGTCCTGCCGCCCCTCCATACCTACCGCTTCGCGACCGTACGCATCGACGCCGCGGGCCGGGTGAGCGAGCGGCGTGAAGGCCGCGCCCGGTTCTATGAAGAGAACCTCGGCCAGGGAGAGCACCTCGACATGGTCGAGATCCGCGGCGGCGCCTTCCTCATGGGCTCCCAGCCCGAGGAGGGCGAGGGCGAGGAGCACCCACAGCACCGCGTGACCGTCCCTCCCTTCTTCATCGGCAAGTACGAAGTCACCCAGGGCCAGTGGAAGGCGGTCATGAATCCGGACGGCGGAGGGCACAACCCCTCGCAGTTCGTGGGCGACGACCTCCCCGTCGAGAGCGTCACCTGGTACGAGGCCGTGGAGTTCTGCGAGCGCCTGTCGCGGCGCACCGGCCGGCGCTACCGCCTGCCCACCGAAGCCGAGTGGGAATACGCCTGCCGCGGCGGCAGCCCCGATCAATATGCCTTTGGCCCCACCATCGGCTCGGACCTCGCCAACTTCGACGGCAAGAACCCTTTTGGCGCCGCGCCCCCCGGCATCTACCGCCGCCGCACCGTCCCCGTGGGGAGCCTCGGCATGGCCAACCCCTTTGGCCTGTACGACGTGCACGGCAACGTCTTCGAGTGGTGCCTCGACCCCTTCCGCGACACCTATGCCGGCGCCCCCGACGATGGCAGCGCCTGGGAGGACGGCAGGCCGGCGAACTTCCGGGCCCTACGCGGTGGCTCCTGGCGCTGGGTCGGCTACTACGCGCGGTCCGCCTACCGACGCCGCTTCCCACCGGGCAGCTTCGGCAACGACCTCGGCTTCCGCGTCGTCGCCGTCCTGCCCACGCCTGCGCAGTGACCCTGCCGAGCTCGCCGAGGTAGCGGCTGGATTCCTCTCTACCCGCTCCTTATCGCATCACTTCTTCCCCGCATCCCCGCGCGGGTCATCGGCCGGATTTTCATACACGATGCCCCAAGGCCCCGGCGGAAACAGACGCACCACACAGTCCTCCCGGCTCACGCAACGCGCCTGGTGCACCATCTCGGCGGGCATCACCATGAACTGCCCGCTGCCCACCGTGACCACCTGACTGGTGCGCTTCGTCGTCACCTGGAACTGCCCCTGCACCCCTACCACCACCTCGTCGAGGGGATGATGATGCCAAGGGATCGTGTCATGCGCCGGCAGCTTCACCTGAATGGCCGATGGTTCGCTCGCAAGGTCACCGTGCAGGACGGCGACCCGCACCGCTGGGGGTAGCATCTTGGCCGGCTGGTACTGCACATCCGCCGGCCGGGCGAGGAAATAAGGCGTGGTGGGATGCGCCTGCACCCGGGCCGAGTCCGCCCTCCCCACACCGGCGAGCAGCATACATCCGAGTCCCATCCCGAGTCTCTTCCACGTATCCATGACCGACCTCCTCATGAGCCTCCCTGCAGGGAGGTGAATCTAGGTCGCCCGGTGCCCATGGGAATTGGCCCGCGTCGCTCGGGTCCATACGCGCCCCGCTCTCGGTATAGACAGTCGACAGATGTTTGGCCCTCCAATGGGCAAGAACAATCGACTTGATTTGCTTACAAAGCAACTGCGAGCATCCGGCCTCCTACAACCAATGACCCCGCCTGCTCGCCCATCCGGCCTCCCTGTGGATTCGTGCCCGAGGCAAAGCTTCAGCAGTTCCGTTTACTTGTACGATCGTGCCCGTCTCCAGGGAGCGCTCGTAGGGGAAATGCTCGACGCTGCGAAAGAATACTTTGATCTATCCGCAGAACTTCGCCTACTATGGCGCCCTGCTGACAGTTACTGTCCCTGTGGGTCTATGAGCCCATGCACACGTAAAGCGGTCTTTTTCGTGAACGGCGACCCGCCACTACCCCCTGTGAGGTGTCGATGACTTTCACGCAGCGCCGCACCACGCTCCCTGTCGCTCTTTCTGCGTTCGTTCTTCTTACTGCCGGCAGAGCCGGCGCCCAGGGCGCACCTACCCAGGGCTCTTCCACCCAGAGCACGACCCAGAGCACCACGTCCCAGGACACGGCCTCCACGCCGCCGGCGGCTCCCGAAGGAGAGAAGCCGCCGGATGCGGCGACGCCTCCCCAGCCAGCCACCACGCCGGCCCCAGATCTCCACCCCAACGCGCTCGGCGCGAGCGATCATGCCTCGCACCATGCGGCGACCTCTTCGCCGCCGCCGCGCGAGCGCAAGTTCTTCCCCCACACGGCCACCCCCATCGGCCGCGCCGGCCCTGACTTCGCCCCCGGCGATGTCGTTCCGGGCAAGCTCAAGGTCACGCCCTACGGCGTGGTCAAGGGCGACATCTTCTGGGAGGTCGGTCAGAACGACCGTTCGGGCCTCAACTCCTTCGACGTGCCCACCTTCGGCGTCGTCTTGCCGCAGAACTCGGTGGTCAACGTCTATGGCGCGAGCGCCCGCAAGACGCGCTTTGGCGTCCACGTCCTCTGGCCCACCCCGCCGAGCTTCTTCAAGGCCACGTCCATCGACGCCAAGGTCGAAATCGACTTCTTCGGCGGCGTGTTCGGCCAGAGCGTCTTCTCCTACTTCTCCATCCCGCGCCTGCGCTTCGCCTACGCCGCCGTGTCCTGGGGTCGGACGCGCCTCGTCTTCGGCCAGGACAACATCATCATCGCCCCGCAGATCCCTGAGAGCTTGTTCCGTATCATCACGCAGCCCCTCGGCGCGAGCGGCAATCTCTTCGGTCGCTTCCCACAGGTTCGCCTCGAGGGCTCGACCAAGGGCAAGGTGAGCTTCATCTGGGCCGGCGGCCTGCTCGCCAACATTCAGTCCGATGGACTCAACCTCCCCGATCCGACGACGTTCGCGCTGTTTCGGACGCCGCAGGGCGGCGAGCTCGCGGTCTCGCCCGCAGTCCAGGGTCACATCGGCATCGCCGGCAAGGCGTGGGGCGACAAGCCCTGGACCGTGGGCATCAGCGGTCACTACGGTCGCCGCCGCACCCGCATCTTCAACGCCACCAATGGAGCCCCCGCCGGCACGGTCGGCACCAATGGCTGGGGCGGCGCCTTCGACGTCCAGGTCCCGCTCCATCGGACGCTCGTGCTCAAGGGCGAAGTCTGGGTGGGTGACGAGCTCGAGGCCTTCACCGGCGGCAGCAACCAGGGCCTGCGGGTCACCCGCGGCACCACCGGCGCCTCGAGCGGCCTGGTCACGGCCGTTGGCGGTCCCATCCGCGCGATGGGCGGCTGGGGCATGATCAACTTCAACCCCATCCCGTGGCTCCAGTTCGGCAGCGTGTTTGGCGCCGACAACCCGATCAATTCCACCCTGCCCGCCCTCCCGACCGACAGCCGCGCGCGCGTCATGACCCTGTACGAATGGGTCTCGGTCGAGGTGGCCAAGGGCTATCTCATCGGCTTCGAGTACGACTACATCCACACCAACCAGCGCAGCGGCCTCGTCCTCGGCTCGCACATCTACTCGATCAACGGCCTCCTCTACTTCTAGCGCGCGCTCCGCGCTATCCTGCCCCCCGTCCCATCCCAGCCCCCAGTACACCAGTACGAAGGAGAAGCCATGACTCGCCTCGCCCTTCTTTCTACGATCGGCCTTCTTGGCCTCGGTCTCCAGAGCGGCTGCGTCTTCTACGGCGGCGGCGGCCAGGCCATCGGCTATGAGCTCGAGCCACACACGTACCGGCAAGACTTCGGCAGCGCGAGCGGCACGGTGCCGGATGTCGACTGCAGCGTGAACGCCGGCCTGTGCGCGGGGATCCCGCATCCGCCCAGCACGACGACCACTTGCGATACGACCACGCTACGCTGCGTGGTGATAGCGGAGGTGCGGCAGGTCCAGACCGTCTCGCTGGCGTCCGAGCCGAACTTCCCCACGGCGGTGATCAGCGCGGTCTCGATCAAGGCGCGGGTCGATAGCGCTACGTACTGGGGGACCAATGGCACGCCCCTCGCGACCCCGCCGATCGAGATCTACGTCGGTCCGGAGAACGCGCAGCGTGAGGACAGCGCGGGCGTGACGCGCTTTGGTACGGTCGCCTCCATACCGGCGCAGAGTGGCACGAATTGTCGTGCGGGCACGCCGGGGACCCGCGAGAGCGCGTGCTCGGTCGACATCACCAGTCAGGGGAGCGATGCGCTGGCGCGGCTGGCGAATGACTTTCGCACGCCGTTTAGCATCCTTGTGGTCGCGCGGATCACGCTGCGCGGCGGCGATCCCGTGCCGAATGGCGTGCTCGAGCTGAGCGTGTCGCCGCGGGTCTCTTTTACCATCGGCGGGTAGCAACCCCTGGGTCCTCGCCGCCCGATCAGGCGAGGGCCCAGACGCCTCTACCTCATCTGGGTGACCTACCGACAGGTCAGGTTACTATCCCCCGGCGCGTGACACTTGAGGCACATGCGCCCATTCCGCGCCGCCATCGCCCTGCAATTATTCGAACTCCCGAACCCCGGTGGATGCGGATTGACGTTGAACGGCGCATTCTGCCCCGGTATCGACGAGTGACACTGCAGGCACGTGTCCTCGCGATGGCACGACACGCACGCGCGCAGGTTCCGCTCTGCCTGCCATGAATGATGTTCCGGCGTCCGCGGCGGCAGCACCCACTTCTCATAGGGCGGATGGAAGCGCCGCCCGCCCGCCCCGATGGCCACATTCCCCGGCGCATTGATCGTGCGCGCATCCGTGATCCCCGCCCGCTCGTGGCACCCCAGACAGAACGTCTGACGGCGGTGACACCCGTTGCAGCTCAGCGACTCCTTGCGCGCCTCGATCGGGTGAATCGACAGGTAATCGTTCGAGTGGAACGCCACCGGCTTGACCACCCCGTTGTGGCACGAGAGGCAGAAGTCGCGGCGGTGACAGTTCGCGCAGTACTGCTCGTCCTGCCCCACGCGCCCGTGCTCCCGGATGAAGTTCGCCGTGTGCGTGTCGCCCTTGAGCGTGCCCGACGGCGCCAGCGTCCCGCTCGGGAAGTGGGTCTCGAGCGTGCCATCGGCGCGCGACGGGTGGCAGGTGGCGCAGCGCGAGTTGGCGCGATGCTCCTGCGCGTTCTGTTGATGGCACTGGAGACATAGCGGCATGGTGGGCAGCTGCGCGCGCGTCGCCACGTCCACCTGCCGGAGGTCCCCATGACAACGCTGACAGCCAATGCCCTGCGCGGCGTGCGCCTTGTGATTGAACTTGAGATGCGGCGCCGGGATCTGGATCCGATCCGGATGCGCCGGATCGGCCGACGCATGGCAGGCCTCGCAAGCGGCCTCGGGGATCGCCTCCTTGTGAGGATCGTTGCGGTCGATCTTGTGGCAGGTGCGGCACACCTCCTCGGGCGGGATGAGCGAGTCGGCCGCGGACGTCGACGTCTCGGCGCGCTCGTGGCAGAAGTCGCACTGGAGCTTGTAGCCGAGGTGCTCCTTGTGGCTGAACTTGAGCGGGATCCGCTGCGTCGGGAACACCACCTCCGAGGGCGCCGCCGGGGGCGCCGCCGCGCGCAGCGGCGTGAGCGTGCCGGCCCCGAGCACCACCATCACGACGAGCGCCCGGCCGCCGCGCCCCTTCCCCCCGGGGACATGCCATCCACTGCGCCGCATCGGAAGCCTCATCAGATGCCTCGCCCGGTGCCGAACGGGTTCGCGAACTGCCCCAGCCCCGGACCGATGCCGGGCGGCACGGCCTGCGCAAAGCCGCGAGGGCTGAGGAGGAAGCTGAAGTCGAAGACCAGATAGAACCGGAACTGGCTGCGATAGAAGCGATTGAAGTTGTCCTCGAGGAGCGCGTGCAGGAGGATGCCGCGCCCGAGCGCCGCCCGCGCCCCCACCTGGAAGCCGAACGAGTTGCCGCTGTCGATCGGCCGCACGTCGTTGCGGAAGTTCACGTACGTGAGCCGCCCCTCGACCGCGATGAAATCACGGTACACCTGCATGCGGGTCCCCGCGTCCACACCCACCCGGGTGCCGCCGTAGCCCGTCTCGAGATAGCTGTCGACGCGCACATAGCCCCCCGGCACCTCCACGCGCCCTCCCAGGTTGCCGCCATAATCGAGGCGCCCGCGGGGCCCACCCGGGTTGGGCGGAGGGAGCGTCGAGTCCACTCGATCGGTCGTCTCGGCCACGTCGTGGAACGAGCGCACGAGCCCGCGCGCATAGGCGCGCAACCGGCCCACGCGCAGGTCATACGAGGCGCGGATATCGTCGAACTGGCGGCGGGCGAACACGTTCCAGATCGAGTCGCCGTCGAAGGTCGGGTACGAGTACACGTACTCGACCTGCAGCGAGTGGCGCTTGGAGATCACGAACCGCGCCCCGCCCTGGATGACGTCGAAGACGCCGACGAGGACGTTGTAGCGCAGCCCCGCCCAGGGCACGATGCGACCGCCGAGCAGCCGGCCGCGCGCGGACCAACTGATCTTCTCCTCGGTGGTCCCATCGACCGCGCCGGTGCGCCGCTCGGCGTCGGTGGTGTTCTGGGCCGGCGAGAACGTGCGGCGATAGGAGAAGCGGGTGTCGAGGTCGCGCAGGCCAAAGGACCGCACCGCCACGCCGAGGGTCGGCTTGTAGTCGATGTCGTGCGGCGACAGCGAGCTCAGCGCCGTGCCGTCCGGCCGGAAGATGGGCGAGTCGATGGGCGCCGAGCCGTTGACCAGGAGCCCGCCCCAGACCTCGGCGGCGACGTGATAGGGCGTCTTGACCGCGGCATGGAGCCCGTCGAAGGAGGTGAACTCGAACTGGTCGATGAGGAGCTGGCGCCCGAGCTCGAGATCCACCAGGCCGCCGAGGTCCCGCACGCCGGCCAGGGCATAGAGCAGCTCGAAGCGGTTGTTGCGCAGCTCTTGGGAGACGTCCCGGCCGCCGAAGTTCGACGGCACCGCCCAGCCCACGCAGGGCCGCGTCCCCGAGGGATCGGGGCGGCAATCGCTCGCGAAGTCCGTGTCGAAGCGGAGCGACAGGTCGAAGTACACCTGGTTGCGGGGGAGCGGCGCGCCGTAGGAGTCCTTGGGGCCGAGGTTCCAGAGGTGCAGCCCGAGGTATTGGTCGAGGCGGCGGCGCGAGATGAGCGTCCCGGCGCCCGAGGCGATCTGGTAGCCCTGGCCGACGGTCTCAGCGTTGACCTCGAGGTCGTAGGCATGGGCCGCGGGCACAAGGCCCGAGGCCCCCCCGACCGCCAGGACGGCCAAGGTCACCAGGGCGACCCTGTTCAGCCGGCTCCTCAAGAAGGGGCGCTGTCGCGGTAGCAGGCGGATTCTCCCTCGGTGGATGGCTTCCGTACGCTTTCGGCATCGTAGCGGCCTCGCTGGAGGGGTCAATAGTTTTACAGCCAGACGTATCTCCCCTCCTTGATCCAGCCCTCGCCTTCCGGGCCTCGGGTGCCCATGCCATACTCCACCTCCCGAGGAGAAACCCACCATGCGCCGCTCCCCCCGCCTCCTTGTGTCCCCTCGTCCCCTCCCTGCCCCGCCCGTGACGCCATGACGCGCCCCGCTTACATCGACCTCTACGTCTCCTTCGGCGTCGCCCCGCAGGGGGTGATCGTGCGCGGTCGGGTGCTCGCGGGCCACCGACCCCTGCTCGGCGAAGCCGGCGCGCACGTCCTCGAACGCCTGAGGAACAGCTGGGACCTCCTCGAGACCGACGAGCTGCCCGACGTCGCGGTCGCGGTCTCGTTCCTCGGCGACGGCCCGGCGGCGACGCACCGGGCGCACACGGATCACGAGGGGTTCTTCGCCGTGCGGGTGCGCGGACCGATCGCGCCCGGGCCCCACCGCGTCCAGGCCGCAGTCGAGAGCCCGCCCCATGAAGGATCGCCCTCCGACGCCCTGGCGCTCGTCTATCCGCCCGGGCCCGGCCTGGCCGTCGTCAGTGACATCGACGACACCGTGCTCGCGACCGACGTCCGCGACCGGCTCGCCCTGGCGCGCCGCGTGCTTCTCTCCACGCCCGAGGACCTCACCACCTTCCCGGGCGCTCCCGAGCTCTACCGCCGCTTCGCCGCCGCCGGCATGCCCACCGTGTTCATCTCCGGCAGCCCGTGGAACCTCGAGCCGCGCCTGCGCGCCTTCTTTGCCCTGCGCGGCTTCCCCACGGCGCCGCTCCTCCTCAAGGACCTCGGCCTCGGGCGCGGCGCAGACCCGCTCATCGATCAGGAGAGCTACAAGCTGCGCCGCATCTTCATGGCCATGCTCGAGCTCCCCGAGCGCCGCCTCGTCCTCATCGGCGACAGCGGCGAGCGCGATCCCGAGATCTACCGGCGGGTGCAGGAGGAGTACCCGGATCGGGTGGCGGCCATCTACATCCGCCGCGCCACGGCCGAAGACCCGCGGGCCCCACGCTTTGCCGGCACCGTGGTGTTCGACGACTACGCCACGGTGGCGCAAGACCTCGAGACCCGCGGGCTGCTCCCGGCCGG
>DATAGU010000220.1:0-1830 GCA_036263495.1 Polyangia bacterium
GCGCATCGGCGTGGCCAAGGCCGACAGCGTGGTGGACGTGGGCCTGCTCGAGTACCACCTGCGCGAGGACCTGAACCGCCGCTGCCCGCGGGTGATGGCGGTGCTGCGGCCGCTCAAGGTGGTGATCGAGAATTTTCCCGAAGGGGAGGTGCGGGAGCTCGAGGCGCCGCTTCATCCCGAGGACACGTCGCACGGGACGCGCAAGGTGCCGCTGTCGCGCGTGATCTACATCGAGCGCGACGACTTCCGCGAGGACCCGCCCAAGGACTGGTTCCGCCTGGCGCCCGGGCGCGAGGTGCGGCTGCGCTACGCCTGCCTCCTCAAGTGCACCGACGTCGTGAAGGACGCGCGGGGCGAGGTGGTGGAGCTCCGTTGCACGTGGGATCCGGCCTCGTGGGGCGGCACGTCGCCCGACGGCCGCGTGGTGCGGGGCACGCTGCACTGGGTGTCGGCGGCGCACGCGGTGCGGGCCGAGGTGCGTCTCTATGACCGCCTGTTCACGAGCGAGAATCCGGGCAGCGAGGAGGGCAAGAGTTTCCTCGACGAGGTGAACCCGCAGTCGCTCGAGCGGCTCGAGTCCTGCTGGCTCGAGCCGAGCCTGGCCACGGCCCAGGTGGGCGCGCGCTATCAGTTCGAGCGGCTCGGGTACTTCTGCGTGGACCGGGACAGCGCGCCGGGCAAGCTCGTGTTCAACCGCACGGTGACGCTCAAGGACACCTGGGCGAAGATCGAGGCCAAGACGAGCGGGGCCAAGGCATCGAAGGACGCACCGGCCAAGGACAAGGCCGCCAAGGACAAGCCGGCGAAGGAGAAATCGGCGAGGGACAAGCCGGCCGAGGCGCCGCCCATGGTGGCGGCCGCAGCGGCAGGACCGGCAGCTGCGCCGGCACCGGCCGAAGGGGCGCGTGCCGATCTCCAGCCGATGGCGCCCGAGATCACGATCGATGACTTCACCCGCATCGACCTCCGCGTCGGCATCGTGCGCAAGGCCGAGACGGTCGAGGAGGCCAAGAAGCTCATCCGGCTGCAGGTCGATCTCGGCGAGGGGCGGCTGCGGCAGATCTTCGCCGGCCTGCGCGCCTTCTACCCGGATCCCTCGGTGCTCGTGGGCAAGCGCGTCATCGTGGTCGCCAACCTCAAGCCGCGGCAGATGAAGTTCGGCCTGTCCGAGGGCATGGTCCTGGCCGCGGGCAGCGGCGACCGGCCGCACCTCGTGGCCACCTTCGACGAAGGCGAGAACGCCCCCCTGCCGGGCGACCGCATCGCCTGATCCTCTCCACCACCTCTTTTCGCGAGACATCCATCATGACCGAACGTCCCATCCGAACCCGTTTTGCGCCCAGCCCGACCGGCTTCCTCCACATCGGCGGGGTGCGCACGGCCCTCTTCAACTGGCTCTTTGCCAAGCGCACGGGCGGGAAGTTCCTGCTCCGCATCGACGACACCGACCAGCAGCGCAACGTCGAGGCCGCGCTCGCCCCCATCCTGCACGGCTTCCACTGGCTCGGCATCGAGTGGGACGAGGGGCCGGAGGTGGGGGGGCCGCACGCGCCGTACTTCCAGTCGCAGCGGGGCGTGCGCTACCAGGCGGCGGTGGAGCAGCTCCTCAAGACCGGCTTCGCTTATCGCGATTACTCGACGGCGGAGGACATGGAGGCGGAGCGCAAGGCGGCGGAGCGCGAGGGGCGACAGTTCGTCTACAGCCGGCGCTGGATGGCGGGCACGCCCGAGGATGCGGCGCGCTTCGAGGCCGAGGGGCGCAAGGGCGTGGTGCGGCTCAAGATGCCGCGCGAGGGCACGCTCGTCATCCCGGACCTCATCCGCGGCGAC
>DATAGU010000221.1:0-38007 GCA_036263495.1 Polyangia bacterium
TCGTGCGATCGCCGATATAAAGGCTACCCGGAGGACGGGCAGGCGATCACGCACATCCTCGTTTGGGAACGGACCAACACGGGGCGGAGCGCATCCGCCCTTATCGAGATCGAAGTGCCTCGCCAAGCCTAGCCTAACTAACTAACTAACTAACTAGAATCATCTGGATTTTGCCTGGATGGGTTCGGCTATTGCCGGGTGCGAACTGGCCCGCGTGCCGGTCCTGCCCCATGATCCCCACATGGGTTTCCTCTTACATTGGATTGTCACCGCGGTCGCCTTGTGGGTTGCGGACTGGATCCTCCCCGGCGTTCACATCAGCTCGGTCCAGGCCCTGGCCATCTCGGCCCTGGTGCTCGGGTTCATGAACGCCATCGTGCGGCCCATCCTGGCCGTCCTCACCTTGCCCCTGACGGTGCTCACGCTCGGCCTGTTCTAT
Organism: Polyangia bacterium; assembly: GCA_036263495.1. GTDB lineage: Bacteria > Myxococcota_A > Polyangia > Palsa-1104 > SHYY01 > DATAGU01. Next base: position 440 of record DATAGU010000221.1, read on the forward strand.
CTGGTGGTGAACGGCGTCGCCTTTGCGCTGGCCGCGTACTTCGTCCCGGGCTTCCACGTGCGCTCGCTCGAGTCCGCGATCCTGGGGGCGCTCATCGTCAGCGTGGTGTCCTGGGTCATCGGCGCCTCCCGCTCGCGCGAATGAGCGCCCCGCGCCCGGAACCGCTCAGATCTGCAGCTCCTTGATCTGCACCTCGGCGAGGAGGCGCTTCACGTCCTCGGGCGTGCCGAGGCTCGTGCCCGCCGACAGGGCGGTGGCGGCGCCGGCCGCGGTGCCGAGCCGCAGGCCCGCGACCACGCCGCCGCCATCGGCCAGCTCCACGGCCATGCCGGCGACGAGCGAGTCGCCCGAGCCCACCGTGCTCTGCAGCTGCACCTTGGGCGGCAGCACGTGCCAGAGGTTGCCCTCGTAGGCGCACACCGCGCCGGCGGCGCCGAGCGAGATGACGACCACCGAGATGCCGCGCTCGCTGAGCTCGCGGGCGCCGCGGGCCACGTCCTCGAGCCGCGGCAGCGGGCGGCCGAGGAGGTGCTCGGCCTCGGTCTGGTTGGGCTTGATGAGGAAGGGCTGCGCCGCAATGCCCTGGCGCAGCGATGGGCCATCGGCGTCGAGGATGGTCTTTACGCCGCAGGCGCGGGCGCGCTCGATGTAGCGCGCGTAGAAGTCCTCGGGGATGCCGGGCAGGAGGCTGCCGGCGAGGACGAGCACCCGCCCGGCCTTGAACCAGCACTCGAGCATCTCGTCGAGCTCGCCGAGCTCTTCGGCGGTCACGCGCGGGCCCGGCCCGTACAGGTTGGACGAGAGGCCCTCGGTGCGATCGACGATGGTCACGTTGATGCGGGTCTGTCCGGCGATGGGGACGAAGTGGTTCTGCACCCGCTCGGCCTGGAGCGCGGTCTGCATGAGGTGGCCGATGTCGCCGCCGAGGAAGCCGAGCGCGATGGTCGGCCGCCCGAGGCGATGCACCATGCGCGAGACGTTGATCCCCTTGCCCGCCGGGTCGAGGTGCACCTCCGTCGGCCGGTTGACGTGGCCGGGGCGGAAGTGATCGACCCACAGGGTCTGATCGACGGCGGGGTTGACGGTGAGCGTGATGATCATCGGATCGATTCTCCCTTGGGCCTTGGAAACGTGAAACGCCGGGCGTCATACCATGTGACCGAGCAGGAGGCGCGGGATACCATCGCGGGCCATGCGGTCCCGCCCTCGCTCCCTTTTCCTCGTCGCCGGGCTCGTCTCGGCCCTGTCCCTCGCGCCGGCTCGCGCCCGGGCGGCCGCGCCGCCGGGCGAGGTCGCCGGCGAGGTCGCCAGAGATCTCGATCCATACGTGACCCAGGCGCTCGCGACGTGGAAGGTGCCGGGCGCGGCCATCGCCATCGTCAAGGACGGACGGGTGGTGCTGGCGCGTGGCTTTGGCGTGCGCGCCGCCGGTCGGCCCGAGCGCGTGGACGAGCACACGAGCTTCGCCATCGCCTCGCTCAGCAAGGGCTTCACGGCGGCGGCGCTCGGCCTCCTGGTCGAGGAGGGGCGGCTCGGCTGGGATGACCCGGTGGTGCGCCACTGGCCGGGCTTCGCGGTGGCCGATCCCACGGTGACGCGGGAGCTCACGATCCGCGATCTCTTGGCGCACCGCAGCGGGCTCGGGCCCGAGTCGGACGCGCTCTGGTCCTACGCGGGGTATGGCCGGGAGGAGATCCTCGCCCGCCTGCGCTTCCTCGGTCAGGGCGCGGGCCTGCGCGCGAGCTTCTCCTATCAGAACGTGCTCTACCTCGTGGCCGGCGAGGTGCTCGCGGCGCGCAGCGGGCAGCGCTGGGAGGAGTTCGTGGCCACGCGCCTCCTCGCGCCGCTCGACATGTGCTCGTCGAGCACGAGCGGCAAGCCGCTCCCGGGGAGCACCAACGTGGCGCAGCCGCACAGCGACACCGGGGACCCGCCCGAGGCGCGGCCGATCCAGGCCGAGGACAGCACGCCGGTGTCCCCGGCCGCGGCCCTTCATTCGAGCGCGGCGGACCTTGCGCACTGGCTCCTCATGCTGCTCGATCGCGGCCAGTATGCCGGCCGCCGGGTGCTGCAGCCGGCGACCGTGGACGCGCTCTTCACGCCGCAGATGCTCATCGACTTCGAGCCCGCGCTCAAGGCGCTCTACCCGGAGAGCCACTTCCAGGCGTATGGGCTCGGCTGGGTGGTGCAGGACTATCGCGGGCGCCTGGTGGTGTGGAACACCGGGGGGCTGCACGGCATGGCCTGCTCCACGGCCCTCATCCCCGAGGAGCGCCTCGGCGTCGTCGTGCTCACGAACGGGCCGCGCATCTCGCTGCCCGAGGCGCTGGTGTTCCGCGTGCTCGACGGCTACCTCGGCGCCGGGCCGCCGGCCAAGGACTGGAGCGGCCTCCGGCTCAAGGCCTCGCTCGCGCGCCGCGCCCGCCTGGCCGAGGCGGAGCGGGCCGCCGAGGCGGCCCGCGTGCGGGGGACGCGGCCGACGCTCTCGCTCGAGCGTTACGCGGGCGTGTATGAGCAGCCGCTCCTCGGTCGGGTGACGGTCTCGCCACCGGCGCGCGACGGGCGCGTCACGCTGCAGGTGGCTCGTGGCCTGGTCGGTGACCTGAGCCACTGGCACTACGACACGTTCCGGATCGTCTGGCGCAACCCGCTGTATGGCACGTCGCTGGCGACGTTCGCGCTCGACCCGAACGGCGCGCCGAGCCGTCTCTTCATCGAGGAGCTGGGGGATTTCCGGCGGGAGAAGGCGGGCGAGGCCCGCACGCATTGAACCCGAGACTCCGGTGTCCTCACGGGACTCCCGGGGCCACGGGAGGCCCCGGGAGGACGATTCGTTGAGTCCAACGGAGGGCCGTGAGAGCATCCGCGCGTGGAGGAACGGAAGACAGGGCTCGTCGCCCATCGGTTCGAACTCATCCGACCGGCCGGGCAGGGGGGCATGGGGGAGGTCTGGAAGGCGCTCGATCACTCGACGGGCAGCTTCGTCGCGCTCAAGCGGCTCCAGCGCGATGATCAGGAGGCCCGCCGCTTCCTGCGGGAGGCGCAGCTGCTCGAGCGGATCTCGCACCCGGCCCTGGTCGCGTACGTCGGCCACGGCATCGACAAGGGCCGGCCCTTCCTGGTCATGGCCTGGATCGAGGGCGAGACGCTGGCGGAACGGCTCGAGCGGGAGCCCCTCAACCTGACGGAGACGCTGGCGGTGGGGCAGCGGCTGGCGGGCGCGCTCTCGGCCATCCACGCGGCCCACGTCGTGCACCGCGATCTCAAGCCGGCCAACGTGATCCTGCGCGAGGGGCGGGCCGAGGAGGCGGTGCTCCTCGACCTCGGCGTGGCCACGTCGGGCAGCGCGGTCACGGCGGGGCTCACCCGGCCTCACCTCCTCCTCGGGACCATCGGCTACATGGCGCCCGAGCAGACGCGATCGAGCAAGGCGGTGGATGGCCGCGCCGACCTCTATGCGCTCGGCTGCGTGCTCTACGAGTGCATCACTGGCGAGCCGGTGTACTCGGGCGAGGACGCGGTGGCGATCCTGGCCCGCTGCCTGCTCGAGACGCCGCGCCGCCTCCACGAGCTCCGCCCGGATCTGCCGCCGGCGCTCGACGCGCTGGTGGCGTCGCTGCTGGCGCGCGAGCCGGAGGAGCGCCCCGCGGACGCCCTGGCCGTGCGGGAGGCGCTCTCGAAGATCGCCCTCGTCGACGACGAGCTGGCCGCCAGCACGCCGCCGTCTTCGCTGCCGCTCTCGCAGGAGGGGCAGCACTTCGTGGTCCTCGGGATCGTCGAGCTGGAGGCGGTGGACATCGCCACGGCGGAGACGGGCGAGGCCGAGGCGATGGAGCTGGCGCTCGAGGAGGTGCGGCGGGTCGCGCTCTCGATGGGCGGTGAGGCGCTCGCGCTCGGGCCGACGAGCACGCTCCTCCTCTGGGACGAGCGGCGCATCGCCGCGGATCGGGCGCAGGTCGCGGCGACGGCCGCGCGCATGGTGCTCGACGCGCTGCCGCGGGCGAGCGCGGGGCTCGCGGCCGGGCTCGCGCAGGCGGGGTCGGGCGCGCCCGTGGGCGAGATCCTGGAGCGCGCGTCCCGGCTCGCCCGATCCGCGGCGTGCGGCGTCATCCAGATCGACGCGACCACGGCCGATCTGTTGCGCGATCGGTTCCCGATCGCGGGGGGGCCGTCCACGTTCGTGCTCGGTGCGCCCGAGGTGGCGGCGGAGCCCGGCACGCTCGGCGTGCTCGGCCGCGCCACGCCGTTCGTGGGGCGGGACAAGGAGCTGGCGCTCCTCGAGGCGATCATCGCCGAGGCCATCGACGAGTCTGCGCCCCGCGCGGTGCTCGTGACGGCCCCGCCGGGGACCGGGAAGTCCCGGCTCGGCCGGGAGCTCTACACGCGCCTCAGGCAGCGCGAGGATCTGCGGGTGCTGGTGGCGCGGGCCGACGTGGCGAGCGCGGGCGCGGTGCACGCGGTGATGCGCCGGCTCATCCGGGCGGCCGCCGGGCTCGGGGCGGCGCCGGACGCGCGCGACGGCGAACGGCTGCGCGCGTACGTGCAGGCGCTGCCGGGGCTCGCGGGCACGGACCGGGTGGGAGACTTCCTCTGCGAGTCGCTCGGCATCGAGAACCCCACGCCGGGGGTCGAGCTGGCGACGGCGCGGGGCGACGCGGAGCTGACCGCGCGCTGGCTGCGCAAGACGCTCCGCGAGTGGCTCGACGCCGAGTGCCGGCGCTCGCCGGTGGTCCTCCTGCTCGAGGATCTGCAGTGGTCGGACGAGGCGACGATCGATCACCTGGGGGATGCGTTGCGGGCTCTGTCGAACCGACCTCTGGTGGTGGTGGCGCTGGCGCGGCCCGAGGTGGTGGAGCTCATGCGGCAGCCGTGGCCGGGCGTGGTGGAGATCAAGCTGAATGCGCTCGGCGTGCGGCCCGCGCAGCGCCTGGTCTGGGCGCTCGTCGGAGAACGCGTGGGCGCCTCGCAGGTGGTGCGGATCGTGGAGCGGGCCGCGGGCAACCCGCTGTTCCTGGAGGAGCTGGTCCGGTTCGTCCTCGAGGGTCGGGGGGACGAGCTGCCGGCCAGCGTGGCGGCGGTGCTGCACGCGCGACTCGACACGCTGCCGCCCCAGGAGCGGCGCCTGCTCCGCGCCGCGAGCGTGCTCGGCGAGCGCTTCACGGCGGACGGTGTGGCGGCGGTGGCGGGCGAGCCCATCGAGGTGGTGACGCGCGCGCTCGATCGCATGGCCCGGGAGGAGCTGATCCACCGGGGCGACGATCAATGGGTGTTCCACCACGCGCTGGTTCGTGAGACCGCGTACGCGACGCTCTCTCCGGACGACGTGCGCGTCGGTCACCTGCGTGCGGCCGACTGGCTGGAGGCGCGGGGGAACCCGGATCCGCACGAGATGCTGGCTCACCTGGATCGCGCCGGCCAGGAGGCGCGGGCCGCGCCGTGGCTCCTGGCGTCGGCCCGGCGGGCGTGGGAGGCGGGGGCCGAGCACGAGATGTACAAGCTCGCCCGGCGGGGTCTCGCGCTGCCGCTCGCAGGGGGGATGGAGGGCGAGCTGCGGGTCTTCCTGTCGGCGGCGTGCGTGTGGCGCGGCGAGATGGCCGAGGGGGTGCGCGAGGCGCTGCGCGCGCTGGACCTTCTGGCCCCTTCTCACCCGCTGGCGTTCCAGGCGGCCGGGACCGCGGTCTATCTCGCGGCGGTCACGGGCGATCGCGCGAGCGCGCTGGGGGTGGTGCGGCGCTGGCTCTCCGAGGCCGTGGTCCCGTCTGGCCGATCCGGCGGGGTGGCGATGATGTGCGGGGTCACGGCGCTCGGCCTGCTCGGCATGAGGGAGGAGGCGCTCGCGCTCGGCGCCCGCGCGGGCGTGGAGACTGGCACGTCCGCGCTGGCCGACGTCTGGGGGCTCCTCACCGGCGCGGCGCTCTCTCTCACCTTCCACGGGCGGACGGGCGAGGCGCACGTGCGCGCCAAGAAGGCGGCGGACCTGGCGCGTCGCATCGGCGATCCCTCGGCGGCGAGCCTGGCGGTGGTCGACGCCCACCTGTTCACGGTCTTCTGCCGGTCGCAGGGGCTGCTCGATCGGCTCCAGGCGCTCGCCCGGGAGCACGCCGACTCGCCCATGCCGAACGCCGTCTCATGGCTGGAGCTCGAGGCCCGCTGCGTGGAGCGCTGGTGGACCGGCGATCCGACGCGGCTCCGCGAGATGGCGACCGAGCCGGATCTGTCGCGCAGCGAGCAGGCCCGGGTGGTGCTCATCGCCGCTGATCTCATGGAGGGCCACATCGACCGCGCGGACGCGGAGCTGCGCCGGGCGCCTTTCCGGATCGCGCGCTACAGTCCGACCCTCCTCTCGGCGCGGCTGGCGCTGGCCCGGAGGGAGCCGGCGCGGGCGCTCGCCCTGCTGGAGCAGGCCGAGACGGAGGCCGGGCGGGTCGGCTGGGTGTGGACCTGGGAATGGATCCATCTGACAAAGGTCGAGGCGCTGCTCGCCCTCGGCCGGAGCGAGTCGGCCGGGGAGGCCGCCCGCGCCGGGCTCGCCCGCTTGGCCCTGACGCTCGAAGGCGGCGACGAGGAGTTCCGCTCCTTGAGCGAGGGCTCTGCGATCCCCGTCCTCGCGCTCCGCGACGCGGCGCGCCGCCTGGGCGTGCCTTGATGACAAGACCCGCCAGGAGGCGCGCGTCCGGCAGAGCGCTGAAAAGCCGGGTATGGCGCGCCCCCGATTCGCCGCGCGGCTGAAAAGACCAGACGCAGCACGCAGGACATCAGGCGCAGCGCGCAGGACACCAGGCGCAGCACGTAAAACATCTGCCGCAGGGCTGAAAAACGAGACGCTGAGAGAGTGTTTGAAAACCCCTCTCCGAGAGCAGGACCGCCGAGAAATTCGTCATCCCGGTGGCCGCCCGCAAGCCTCGCAAGCCGCGAGCACCCCAGCCGCCCGCCGCGGCGCAGCCCACGATGATGCGCACTGCGATGCTCAGGTTGAACCAGCCAGGCGTCGGGATCAGTGCTTGTGGCGATGGTGGGGGTCGGAGGCGTGGGGGTGATCGTGGGTGATGGGCTCGTGCCGGTGGGGGTGGGCGTGGGGCTCGCTGACCGAGCCATCGTGCGCGTGCTGGTGGTGTGCGTCATGGACGTGGAGATGGTCATGCACGAGCGCCTCGTGCGTGTGCGCGTGGCCATGCTGGGCCCGGGCGAGGAGCACGACGCCGATCGTGATGAGCCCGGCGGCGAAGAGGTCGGCGGCCGTCGGGCGTTCCCCGAGGAGGGCGACGGCGAGCAGGGCCCCGGCAAAGGGGGCGGTCGCGAAGTAGGCCGCCTGCCGCGCCGCGCCTAGGATGCGGAGGGCCTGGAGGTGGAGGACCAGGCTCACCCCATAGCTTACGGTGCCGACCAGCATGGCCGAGACGAGCAGGCTCGGGCTCGGCCGCGCCGCCTCGCTCGCCAGCGCCAGCGCAAGGGCCAGGTTCACCGTCCCGGCGCCGAGCGTCTTCATCTGGGTCACGGCGATGGGGTCGCGCAGCGCCAGACGCCCGGTGAGGTTGTTGTCGAGCGCCCACGCCAGGCATGCGCCGGCGATGCAGAGGACGCCGATCCAGCCGCCGCCGAATTCGCCGGGCTGGTAGCCGAGGAGGGCCGCGCCGCCCAGGATGAGCACGGCCGCGGCGGCCTCACGACGCCCGAGGTGCTCGCCGAAGAAGGCCACGGCGAGGAGGATGGTGAGCGGGGCCTCGAGGTTGAGGAGGAGCGCCCCGGCTACGGCCGAGAGCTGCCGCAGGCCGAGGAGCATGAGGATCGGGCCGAGGACGCCGCCGAGCACGAGGACGGCGGCGATGAGGCCGAGATCGTCGCGCCGGAGCCGCGCCTCGCGCTCGGCCGAAGGCGCGCGGCGGGTCCAGAGCCGATACAGGGTGAGGCTGCAGCCGGCGCCGAGATAGAGGAGCCCGGCCAGGAGGAGCGCCCCGGTTCCCGGTAGGAGGCGCTTGGAGAGCGGCGTGCTGGCGCCGAAGAGCACCGCGGCGGCGAGGCCGAAGGCGATGCCCTTCAGGCGCTGGCGATCCGGCGCCGCGGTCCCGGTCACGAGCGCTCCGGGGAGCGGTCAGGCGCTCTTTTCACGGGCCATGCTCCGGGGCGGAGGCGCGAGGGGTGATGCTGAAGTCGTCGAACAGCACCTTGGAGTCGGCCTTGGACCACAGGCCGCAGCGGCCGGTGGGGACGGAGTCGAGCTGGCGGTGAAGCCGCTCCTGGCCGTCGAGCTCGACGCTCATGTCCTTGCCCTTGAGCGACACCTTGAGGGTGTGCCAGGTGCGCGTGGGGGTGTGGACGCCGCGCACGGTGTTCAAGAGGGTGCGCTTGCCGCGGACGACCTTGAAGAAGAGCAGGTTGTCTTCGAGGGCGTTGGCGCGTGCGCCGAGGTAGCTGCCGTCCGGGCCGATGCCAAAGGCGATGCCCGCGGCCTGATCGATGCGCCCGGCGATGGGGTAGAAGCGCACCGAGAGGACCTTGTCATCGCCCGGGCAGTCGCCCCGGTAGACGGCGAGCGGGAAGAAGGCGAAGGCCTTTACACCGTCGAGGAACTCGGCGTAGCGCTCGCCATACAGGCGGCGCGCCTGATCGGCGAGGTTGGCCGAGGGGGTGCCCTGGCGCCAGCGGGATCCATCGACAAGGAGGCCGCGGGCCTGTTCCACCTCCCCGATGGACCAGTCGCCGATCACGGGGTCGAACTGGGAGGGCGGGCCGCCGGGGGCCTCGGCGTCGAAGTCGACGGTGACCGTCGCGCCGGCCCCGGGGGCGCCGGGCTTGTCGGCGCGGGCGGGAGCGAGGAAGAGGAGCAGGAGCAGGGCGGGCCATCGTCGCATCAGGACCTCCGTTTCGAGCGTGTCACGAGCCAACCCAAGAGGAGCAGGGTTCCTGGCAGACCGGCATACGCCAAGAGGAGCAGGGCGGTGCGGGCGCGTCCCGCGATGACCAGGGGGTAGCCAGGATACTCGGGCTGCTGCCAGTCGGGCGGTGGGCGGCCGGCCGCCTCAAAGAGGAGCGTCACGAGCTCCCGCCGGCTGGTCGAGTAGGTCTCGACGTGCTTCGCGCCGACGTGGAGCACGAGGCGGCCGTAGCCTTCGTCCCGCTCTCCTTCGGCCGGGGCCTCGCGGCCATCGAGCGGATCCTCCACCCGCAGATCCGGACGGGCGAGGCGGAGCTTGGCGAGCACGTCGGCCTCGAGCTGGCGGCGGCGGGCGTCATCCGAGTCGAGGTACACCTCGATCCGGAGGGGGCCGCCGAGGGCGCGCAGGCCGGCGACGGCCGCAGGCGGCAGGGACTGGCGATGCGCCTCGGTGAGATCGAAGCGCCAGGGGAGCCGGTGCGCGAGCGCGCAGGCGCCGGCGGTGCCGGCGAGGACCGCGGCGAGCGCGAGCCCACGGCGCACGGGCGCGCCTTCGCTCCGCACGCCGATCCAGGCGGCGGCGAAGAGCCCCCCGGCGGCGCACAGCATCCACAGCCCGGCGTCGAGGGCGGCGACGCCATGCTCGAGGGGGCCGAGGTGGGTGGTCACGGACCAGTCGAACGCGCGGCCGAGCCAGGCCAGCGCCGCGAAGCCCTCTGCGGCGTCGATGGCCCACGAGGCGGCGACGAGGACCAGCGCGGTCGTGGCGGCCTGGGCCAGGCTCCGGGTCCAGGCCGCGCAGGCGGTGCCGAGCGCGGCGATGAGCAGGATGTAGAACGCGTGGCCGGCGAGCGGTACGAGGGTCTCGCCGAGGGCCAGGTGACCGCCGAGGGCGAGCCAGAGGAGCAGGAGCAGCACGGGGGCGACGAGCTGGAGCCCTGCGCTGAGCAGCGCGCCGAGGAGCTTGGCGCCGGTCAGGCGCGCCGGGGAGGCGGTCTGGAGGAGGAGGGCGTGGAAGGTGCGGCGCTCCTTCTCGATGGCGAGCGGGCGCGCGGCTACGAGCGGCCCGAGGAGGGACACGGCGAGGTAGAGCCCGCCCAGGGTGGGGCGCACGATGCCGAGGAGGGGATCGAACTCGCGCGCCATGAGCGTGCCCGCCTGCGCCGAGCGGGCGCCGGCAGAGTAGAGGTCCACGGCGAGGACGAAGCCGTGGCCGATGAGGAGCGCGGAGAGCGCGGCCTGCAGCCACGCGAGGCGCGAGCGCAGGGCGATGGCGAGCTCACGGGCGAGCATGCTCACTCCGCGCCTGCTCGGCCTGGAGCAGGGCCAGGAACACCTGCTCCAGGGTCCCGCCCGAGCGCCCGGCGGCCCACCGCAGCTCGTCGAGGGTGCCCGCGGCCACGACGCGGCCGGCGCGGAGGAGCAGGAGCCGATCGGCGATCTTCTCGGCGTCGGACATCTGGTGCACGCTGAGGAGGAGCGAGGCCCCGGCGCGGGCCCGGTCACGCAGCACCTCGGGGATGGCGAGGAGCTGCAGCGGATCGAAGGTGCCGAGGGGCTCGTCGAGCACCACCACGGGCCGCGAGGTGCAGAGGGCCGCGAACAGGGCCACGCGCCGCCGCTCGCCGCGAGACAGCTCTCCTCCGCGCGCCCTGAGGAGCGGCTGGAGGTCGAGCCCCTTGCGGAGGGCCTCGGCCAGGCCCGGGGGCGGGCGGCCGTAGCGGACCGCGTGGTCGAGCAGCGCGGCGACGCTCACCTCGGCCGGCGGCTCGGCGTCGTCGGGCATGAAGGAGAAGACCCGCGCCCGCTCGCCGAGGCGCCGGAGCGCGCGCCCGCCGAAGGAGACGCGGCCGGCGGCGGGCCGCTGGATACCGACCACGGCCTCGAGGAGCGTGGTCTTGCCCGCCCCGTTCGGCCCGATGACCGCCACGATCTCCCCGGGCCGGAGCTCGAAGGACACGCGGTCGAGGATCCACCGGCCCGACCGCCGGCACGACAGGCCCTCGACGCGGAGGCCGGTGGGTTCGGCGGACAAGGGTCACACGGAGACGATGGAGACCGTGGGCGCGCTCCGGCCCTCGGCCCGCGTCTCCCACACGAGCAGGATGAGCTGCCCGGCCTCGGCCATGCCGGCCTCCACGGCCACCCGGCGCCCGAGCAGGGACGGCGTCTCGAGATCCTCGAGGCGGGCGAGCATCGGCTGGATGCCCCACTGCAGCGCCAGCCGCCGGCACACGTCCTCGTTGTGCGTCACGGCGAGGATGGGCGCGGCCGGTCGCTCGGCCGACACGAGGCGCGCGGTGCGGCCGGTCCGCGTCGGCACCACCACGGCGCGCACGCCGAGCTCGCGCGACAGGAGCGCGGTGGCGCGCGACAGGGCCTCGCCGCTGTCGTCGCCCAGGCCGGCCGGCGCGCCCGGCGTCACCGTGCCGAACGCGCCGTGCTGCCACTGGTAGCCTTCGACCAGCCGCAGCACGCGATCCATGGTCGCCACCGCGTCCACCGGGTACTGGCCGGCGGCCGTCTCGGCCGACAGCATCACCGCGTCGGCGCGCGACATGGCGGCGTGCGCCACGTCGCTCATCTCGGCGCGCGTCGGGCGCGGGTTCGAGATCATGGACTCCAGCATTTGCGTGGCCACGATCACGGGCTTGTTGGCCTGGATGGCGAGCCGCACGAGCTCCTGCTGGATGAGCGGCACCTCTTCGGCCGGGCACTCCACGCCGAGGTCGCCGCGCGCCACCATGATGCCGTCCGCCGCCTCGAGGATGGCGCCGATGACCGTCAGCGCCTCGGGCTTCTCGATCTTGGCGATGATCGGGGTGTCGCGGCCGAGGTGGGCGAGGAGATCGCGGAGCTGCTGCACGTCGCCGGCCGAGCGCACGAACGACAGCGCCAGGTAGTCGACGCCGAGCTGGGAGGCGAAGGTCGCGTCCTCCCGATCCTTGTCCGTGAGCGCCGGGGCCGACACGGCCACGCCCGGGAGGTTCATGCCCTTCTTGTCGCGCAGCCGGCCGCCCACCACCACGGTGCAGGTGATCTCGGTGCCGGCCACGGCCTCGACCCGCAGCTCGAGCTGTCCATCGTCGAGGAGGATGCGGTCGCCGTGGCGCACGTCGCTGGCAAGCGCGTGGTACTGCGAGGGGATGAGGCCCGGCCGGCCCTGGGTCTCGCGCACGGTCACGGTCACGCTCTCGCCGATGCGGAGGTCGATGCCGCCGCCCTCGAACTGGCCGACGCGGATCTTGGGCCCGCACAGGTCGGCGAGGATGGCGACCTGGCGGTTGGCGTGGGCGGCGGCGGTGCGGATGCGGCCGTACACCTCGCCGTGCATCTCGTGCGTGCCGTGCGAGAAGTTGAGCCGGAAGACGTTCACGCCGGCCTCGATGAGGCGCTGCAGCATGGCCGGCGACGACGAGGCCGGGCCCACGGTGGCGACGATCTTGGTGCGGCGCTGCTTGAGCGCCACGCGGGAGAGGTCGAGCGACAGGGTCTGCATGGCCGGATCGAACGCCAGGACCCGGGAAAAGAAAACCCCCTTTTGCTAGACCTCTAATCGCGGGGCATGAGGAGGCAGCTCGTGGTGCCGTGCGCGAGGAGCCGGCCCTCCTCATCGCAGAGCCGGCCCTCGGCCGTGACCACGCGGCGCCCGCGGTGGATCACCCGCCCCTCGGCGATGATCGGGCCGGTGCGCGCGGTGATGGCGCGGGTGAGGTGGATCGACAGGTCGGTGGTCGTGTAGGCGGCGTGCTCGTCGAGCGTGGTCATGACCGCGCAGCCCATGGCCGAGTCGAGCAGGGTGCAGGCGTAGCCGCCGTGCACGGCGCCCATGGGGTTGTACTGGTACTCGGCCGGGACGCCGCGGAAGCGGGCGACGTTCTCTTCGGCCGCGATGAGCTCGAAGCCGAGCGCGGCGCCGATCGGCGGCGGGGGGACGGTCCCGTCGATGATGGCGTGCAGGAAGCCGAGGCCGGTGCGGCCGCGGGCGCCGGCGGCGGTGATCATGGGGTCTTGCCACTCGATCGTGCGGGTGCGGTGGGTGCTCATGGTGTCCTCCTTCACGAGCTACGGTAAGAGCCGGCCGCCGCACCCTCCAGTACGGAATCCGTACTGACGCCCGGCGCGCTCGCTATCATGCGGGCATGAAGCACTACGGTCAGTTCTGCGCGGTGGCGCGCGCGCTCGATCTCCTCGGCGAGCGCTGGACGCTCCTGGTGGTGCGGGAGCTGCTCTGCGGGAGCCGCAGCTTCGGTGACGTGCAGCGCGGGATCCCCCGGATCTCGCGCACCATGCTCTCGGCCCGTCTGCGCGAGCTGTGCGACGCGGGGGTGATCGAGCGGTCGCAGGGGCCGGCGGGGCCGGAGTACCAGCTGACCGAGGCCGGCCGCGAGCTCGGGCGGGTGGTGACGGAGATCGGGGTGTGGGGGCAGCGCTGGCTGCCGCGCGAGCTGCATGCCGAGGAGCTGGACGGGGACGCGCTGGTGTGGGACATGCGGCGGCGCGTGCGGCTCGACGCGCTCCCCGAGGAGCCGCTGGTCGTGCGCGTCGAGTTCTCGGACGTGCGCGGCGGCGGCGGCCGGCGCTTCCTCCTCCTGCGGCGCGCGGAGGTGTCGCTGTGCGGTACCAACCCCGGCTTTCCCGAGGAGGTGTGCGTGCGCGGGGATCGGCGCACGCTCATCGGTTGGTGGCGCGGGGATCTGTCGTTCGCGGAGGCGCGCCGCGCGGGGCTCGAGATCGAAGGCCCGCGAGCGCTCGTGCGCGCCTTCCCGACCTGGTTCGATCGGTACCTGTTCGCCGAGGTGGAGCCCGCGCACCCTGCGAGCTGATCGACCGCCCTATCTAAAGAAGGGCGGCGATGTCGAAGCGCAGCCGCCCATGCGCCTCGCGCAGCGCCGCCTCCACCGCCTCCGGCGTCGCCCCGCGCGCGAACAGGAACCCGAGGTAGCTCGCCCCCTCGGGCAGGGGCACGAGCGTCTCGCCCACGCGCGTCGTCATGGCCAGCTCGACGATCCCCGGCACCGCGCGCGCCTCCTCCTCGCCCGCGACCCCCTGCAGAACGCCCGCCCCCGGCACCGGCAACATCATCACCCCCGCGGCGCCGCCCTGCCGCGGCGGCGGCGCCTCGTAGAGACCGAGCGCCATCCCCAGCACCAGCTCCTCGAGCGTCGGCCCTTCCGCCGCCCCCGCGCCTTCGTCGCGGCTCGCGCTCGGCCCCTCGCCCAGGCTGAAGCGCAGCGTGCGTGCGCACAGCCCGCCGATGGTGCGCGCCGCCACCTCGATGACCGCGATCGCAGGCGCCGCCGCCACCCCGTCCCGCATCTCGACGCGCAGCTCCGCGTGCACCGGGCCGCTCACGAGCCCCATCGCGCGCGTCGCCTGCGCCGTCACCGCGCTCACCGCGGCCTGCACCTCCGCGGGGAGGCGCGAGGGGGTGACATACAGCGTCTCCTCGAAGAAGGGACCATCGAGCGGGTCCGGCTTGTCGAAGAGCGCCAGCGTGTGCAGCTGCCCGCCCACGAGGATGCCCTCGAGCGCCACCTCGCGGCCGGGCACGAAGCACTCCACCAGCACCTCGGCCCCGGCCGGATCCACCTCGGCCTGCGCCCGCAGCTCGGGTGTCTCGAGGAGCGCACGCAGCCGCCCGAGCGCCCGGGTGAAGCTGGCCGCGTCATCGGCGCGAATCACGCCCCGGCTCGCCGACAGGAGGAGTGGCTTGAGCACGCAGGGGTAGCCGATGGCGCGCGCCACCTCCGCTTCGGCCGCGCCGGCATCGAGCGTCATGGGGAAGGAGATGAAGCGCGGGCAGGGCACGCCCGCCTGTGTGAGGGCCTCGCGCATGCGCCGTTTGTTGCGCGCCGTGTACGCGGCCTCGGGCGGGTTCGACGCGAGGCCGAGGCGCCGCGCCGCGTGCGCCGCGATCACGGCGGTCGCGTCATTGGTGGGGACGAGGGCGTCGAAGCGCTGGCCCCCCTCGGCGGCGGCCACGATCTGCTCCACCGCCGCGTCGGGGTGGCGGAGATCGAGCGCCAGCGAGCCGTCGCGGAAATCGAGCACCTCGGCGAGCACGTGGCAGCGATCCGAGCCCACCACCGCCTCCACGTCGAGACGCCGCGCCGCGGCGATGAAGTCTTCGGTGCGGTAGGAGGTGGTGGCGCAGAGGAGCAGGACGCGCGGGCGGGGCATATCGCTTCTTTTAATGCGCCCACCCCGGGTCGGGCGAGCGCGCAAGGCTAAGGGCAGTTGAGGAGATCGAACCGGTAATAGAACTGAACGCTGTTGCTCAGCTGTCTGTCCGGGTTGCGGACATAGACATCGACCGTCTGGCCATCGTTGCCGGGCGGGGTGGTCACGCGGAGCTGGCTCGTGCTGATGAAAGTGGTGGCGATCGGGTTCGCGAAGCCCCACTCGACCACGCTGCTGGAGAGGAAATCGGCGCCATTGATGAAGATCTGCGCGCCGCCGGTCGGGTAGTGGCAGTTGATCGGAGATAGGTTGTTCACCGAGGGGGACGGGAGCCGCTCGAGCGTCAGGGAGGCCTCGACCACACCCTTGGCGAGCGTGGCGATGGCGTCGCCTCGGGCCAGGGGGGCGCCGCTGCTGTTGCGCGCCTCGAGGCCGATGCCGACCTGCCCGGCGCGGGCGGCGTCGAACCCCAGGGAGAAGGTGAAGGGATCGGGCGGCCTCGAGCCGGTCGGCACCGGCACGTCCACCGCCGCCGTGTTGCTGTTGTTGGCGACGTCGACATGCAACGAGGTCACCGCATTGTAGTTCGAGATGCCGGCCACGCTCACCACCACGTAGTTCCGGCTGTCGTTACAGGCGGCCAGCAGCAAGGCCAGCAGCAGACATCTACGCGCCATGAAAACCCTCTTGCTTCCTAGCAGCAGGACGGGACCGGCCCGCCCTGCGGGAGACCGCGGACCTCAGAAGGGGTTGTAATTGCCGCCGTTCGTAGAAGGGGGCGCCGCGCCCCCCGATTGCGTGAGCCCTACGCCGAGCCCCACGCCGAGCCCCACGGCCGCGGCCCCGCCGATCGCAGTCCAGAGCCACCAGCGGCGGACCAGCGGCTTCTGCTGCTCCTGCTTGCCCTCCGGGGTGCCCACCGCCGCCCCTGGGGGCACCGTCGTCCCGGGCTGGGTCTCCGACGGATTCCGGACCCCGGGCAGCCGGCTCTGGGCGGTGCCCGGTCGGGTCGACGACGCCACGAGGCTCCCGTTCGTCTGCTCGACCTGCCGCAGCTCGCCCTCGACCACCTCTTCCTCCTGATGGGCCTCGGTGCGCTCCTTGCCGTTGGTCGCTAGCTCAGCATAGTTGCGATAGAGCACCTTGGCGCGCCGGAGGTGGTTGACGTCGCGATCGATGTCGTACTGCTTGCGGTAGGCCTTGGCCATGTTCCACAGCAGCTCGGGCCGTGGCACTTCCCGGTAGGCTTCCTCGAAGGACTGCACCGCATCGAGGAACTTGCCGAGCGCAAAGTCCGTCTGTCCCTTCTGGAACAGCGCCCTCGCCTTTTCCATGTCACCGGCCGCGCCCGCCGGCGCGGTCGCCAGAAGGAGCGCGAGAATGGTCACGCCCCTGAGAACCCCGCGAATCGTCACCGGCAGACGGTACACCGACCGGACCGCCGTCTGCAAGCGCCCGGGCCCTGGGGAGGCGGCGGCCCGTCTGCTTTACACGAGCGGCATTATACGAGACGGGGCGCGCGCTCGGGCGGGAACACCGCGCCGAGCAACCGCGCCATCGCCAGGCCCGCCGCGCCGAGCGCGAACACGAGGTTCCACGCGGAGAGCCAGTCCACGGGGGGATCCAGCAGGCCCGGGAGGGCGCAGGCCAGGAGCGCCGCGGCCAGGCCGCCGAGCGCGAGGAGATCCCCCAGGAGCCCCTTGCGGCCGAGGATCAGGCCGGCCATGGCGATGCTGAGGAAACCGAGGCTCCCATCGGCCCAGGAGAGCCACGGGGCGGCGCGATCAGCCATCCCGGTGAGCCAGAGTAGGAGCAACGCGATTCCGAGCGTCAGCATACCCGCACGCAGCATACCGTCCTCCGGTCCCGAAACGGTGCAACCGGGGTGCCCGTACGGCTTCGCATCGAAAAGCCCGGGCCGAATCCCTCGCCGAAAGGGTATTCGATGAACTTGAGCGCGCGGGTCCGCAAGTCCTCGACCAGGCCCCCCAGCCCCCGCTCATAAGACCAGTCGCCAAAGACATGGAGCTCTACCTCGCACAGCGAGTCGAGCCCGTTGAGCAGCACCACCAGCGGGGCGGCGCCCTCCCCGTGCCGACGCTGACAGACGAAGAGCGTGATGATGGCAGGGGCATAGAAGCCCTCGACCTCCCCTCGGAGCCGACACCTGCTCCCTACTCGCGCCTCTCTTTGGAGAAGACCTGGCTCGTGTCTGCCGTGGAGTAGCGGACCGGATTGCACTCTCCTGGCCAGCTCGTCCTCAGGCAAAGGCTCGGAAAAGGGAGGGTGATACCTGTAAGCTTCCCTTCATGGATCCCGGCTGACGGTCATGGCTCGGGGATGTCACCGGGACCAGACGCACGACCGGTGTGGCGCGAATTCCTCAGCCCTTCCTGCATAAGCCGCCGCGAGGATGTCTCTTCATCAGTGAACGCTGGATCTCGTCGCCTCCGGGAGTCGTCCGATGCGGTTGTCCAGCGTACGCCTCACCCGCCGGCCCGTGCGGGTGGGGCGAGCCATCACGAGCTCACTCTGG
Organism: Polyangia bacterium; assembly: GCA_036263495.1. Classification (GTDB taxonomy): domain Bacteria; phylum Myxococcota_A; class Polyangia; order Palsa-1104; family SHYY01; genus DATAGU01. The sequence continues at coordinate 18,031 of DATAGU010000221.1, forward strand.
ACCGCGGCGTCGATCGCGCCGTCGGCGACCGGCACGGTGATCGCCACGGGCGGCTGCGATCCGCAGGTGTCGCACACCGACGTGGTCAACCCGGGCTGCCCCGGCACGATCGCGCGCAAGTGGAAGGTCGTCGACGCGGGCGTGACCCGAACGCAGGTGCAGATCATCACCGTGGAGGGCCCGGCCCAAGGCGTTCGCGTCGCCGACGCGAACGACGCCTGCGCGGACATTCCGATCGCCGAGGTGAGGGCCCGCCTCTGTGAGCAGCGGGTCAATCTGGCGTGTCCGGTTGCGGCGACGTGGAAGAACCGCGACGCGTACGCCGCGTGTGTGAGCGAGGCCGTAGGCCTCTGTTCGGACGAGGGGCTCCTCGGCAAGGCCAGCAGGGGCGTGATGGTCGCCTCCGTCACCCGCCCCCCGTATCGGCATGAAGTGGAAGTAACCCCTTCCCCCCTTCCTCCCCGCCCCGCCCCGACGTCATCTCCCATCTCCAGGAACAGATCATCGCGGTCCAGGCCGCGAAGAGGAGCCAGGAAGGCGACTCTTCCGGAGGCGCTGCCAGCGTGGTAGCAGAGAGACCTCATGACGGACGAGCGGGTCTCAGAGTTCCTCGATCGCAGCGTGCCCCGGTACCTGGCCCACGCGCCGTTCTCACTCTGCCTGCGGGAATTGAACCGTCTCATCGCCATCAAGGAGTTCGAGCGCGAGTTCGGTCCGTTCCGGGAGTCGGTCCTGGACGTGGGGTGCGGCGACGGCTTCTGGTGGACGTTCCTGGATCGCGCGGGGCGGCGCATCTGTGGCGTCGACATCTCTCTCCGCGAGATCGAGCAGGCGAAGAAGGTCTTCGACGCCACCGCGCTGACCGACGTCTCGAAGCAGGTGCCGTTCGACGGGATCGAGTTCAAGGATCTCATCGGCAACTGCTCGCTCGAGCACGTGCCCGACATCGACGGCGCGTTGCGGAACCTCAGGCGCTCGGCGGCCGAGGATGGTCGCCTGGTGCTGTTCGTCCCGACGCCGACCTGGGCGCTCCAGGGGCGCACCCAGCGCTTCCTCATGCGGTCCGCCCCCCGCCTCGCGATGATGTTCGCGGGCGCATTGAACGGCTTCTTCCAGCACTGGCACCTCTACCATCACAGCATCTGGGCCTCCATCCTCGAGGCGAACGGGTGGCACGTCGAGAGCGTGCGCGGGCTCGGTGGCAAGCGCTCGGAGTTCTTGTTCCGGCTCTTCCTCCCCTCGGGGCTCGCGGCGTTCGGGATCAAGTCGGTGACCGGACGGTACCCGAACAAGCTGCTCGCGTACGTGCCGGCGCGCCTGCTGTCGCCGTTCATCACCCTCATGAAACTGTCGCTCGAGGCGCCGCTCGTCGATCCGGACGACGAGGGCGCCTACGAGTACATGATCGTCGCCACGGCGGGTCCTGCGCGTGCAGCCTGATTACTTCGTGAATCACCCGCGGGCCGCAAAGTTCCCGTGGTCCCTCTATCACCGGCCGCTCGAGAGGCACCTCGCGGAGTTCCTCGGGCAGCTCGCGCGCACCGGGCCCTCCCCGCGGGTGCTGGTGGTGGGCGGCGGCTACCTGCACGAGCTGCCGGAGTTGCCGGCGAACCTGCGCCTCACGGCCGTCGACATCGACGCGCGCGTCACCGCGCACTTGCAGAAGATCGAGGACCCGAGGCTCGAGCGGTGTGTCACCATCCGCGGCCCCGAGGATCTCCGCGCCCTCGGCCCCTTCGACGCCGTGTATGGCAAGGAGGTCATCGAGCACATCGTCGAGATCGACGCGTACATGGAGGTGCTCGCGTCCGTGCTCAAGCCGGGCGGCCTCCTCTGGGTCAGCACGCCGAACTACGGCGATCCCTGGCTGCCGCTCATCGAGTCCACGGTCCTCGAGGTGATCGCGCGCCTCTCGGGGTACTCACGGCGGCACATACACCCGACGCGCTTTGGCCTGGAGACGCTCCGCGCCTTGCTCGACCGGAGCGGGCTGGAGTCGATCCAGGTGGTGAGGACGCCGTTTCGGCTCGCGCTCGTGGGGACCGCACGCAAGCCGCCCGGGTGACGTTCGTCAACGAGGCGGCAGCGCCACCTCGTACCGCTCGTTGTTGGGCAGCCACCCGACCGGGTGAATCGCGAGATCCCGCATGTGGATGAGCGCCGCGCTCCCGGTCCGCGCCCGCTCGTCGAGCACCGCTTGCAGGCGCGCCGCCTTCTCGGGCCAGTGCAGGTCCTGTCGCGGAAACGCCCTGTCCCAGTTGGGGGTGACGTTGGTGAGGAGCATGTAGGCGGCGGCGCACCGCCCCAGGATCCAAGGCCAGCGGCGCGGCCGGGGGCGGAGGAGCCACCACGCCCAGAAGATGAGGACCACCGCGCCCGGCAGGACCGAGTAGCGGAGCTCCGGCAGGAGCGACCCCGACTCACGCACGAGCTGCGGGATCGCGTAGTTGCGCGACATCGCGACGACGCCGAGGCCGCCGATCGCGCCCGCGTACGCGAGCACGAGGAGCGCGGTCTCCTTGGCCTGGCGCCGGTATTCGACGCGCACGAGCGCCGCCACCGCGACGAACCCCGCGACGGCGAAGGACCAGAACACCCTCGCAGAGGCGAGCATCAGCGTGCGCGTGTGGATCTCCCCGAGGAAAGGCCCGGGGATGAGCCGGGTGAAGGCGTTCTCGACGAGCACGCGGGCGATGACAGCGACGCCGGCGTGGCTGAGGAGGTGGGCGTCGGAGGAGGCGCGCCCGGTGCCGAAGATGTTGAGCGCGGCCACGCCGCCGATGGCGAGGGCGATGAGCGCGTGCGCGCGCGACCTCTGGACCCACGCCAGGTACACGACGACGGGGAGCCAGAGCACCATCTGCCCGGAGGAGAGCGTCAGGACCAGCAGCGCGATGGCTCTTGGCGGATCGAGGGCGAAGGGGCGCTCGATCAGGAGGAGCAGCCCGAGGAGCGCGACGACGTTCGGGAGGTTCGCCAGGTTGAGGAAGGCCTCGGACGTGCCCGGCCCGATCGCCAGGGCCGCCGCCAGCAGCAGGCGCTGGTACAGCCTGGGGGCGATCCAGGCGAACCCGGGGCGCGTGATGTAGGCGATCGACACCGCGTTGAGGAGGAGCGACGCCCACGCGTAGACGTAGGGGGCGTAGAGCACGGGCGCGAGCGTGGCGAGGTACGCCACGATCCGGCTGAGCAGGAACTGGTAGCCGTAGACCGGGAGCGCGATGCTCGCGGCGCCGCGCCCCATGGCGGTGAAGAAGAACTCCGTCGCATCCTCGGCCCAGAACTCGGCGCGAAACAGGGCCGGCGGATTCCGCGCCACGATGATCCCCGCGACCAGCAACACCGGACCGACCACGGCCGCGATCCTCCGTGCCGTCTCCGGCACGCCGGAGGCGCGCAGGGCCGCGGGAGCGGGTTCCTGGAGTGCGGTTCGTGCGTCGGGCTCGAGCGTGCGCGTCCGCGTCATGATGATGGGGGCTCATGCTACAGTGTCGCGCTGCGGCTGGGGCAGGCGGCGTGGATCATCCTGCCTCCATCCGGTCATAAAGAGCCCGTTCTCCCCGCTTCCCGACGTCGCCTGGCGTATTGCGGGCCCGCACGCAGTGGGCCGGTAGCCCCCGGGCGTCGGTCGCTGGGTTTCCGTGGGAATATGGCGTTGTCGCGAAGAGACGTGCAGCCGTAGGCCGACAACGGTGGTGTTTCGGCTGAGTACATCGATCCTCGACCCATGGCTGAACTCTGGGAGAGCTGATCTACACATTCCCTTCCTACGGACACGATACGCCGCCCGCGACGCACCTACATGGCCCTCCGCACGTCTCGCCTGATACACCCGCTGCTGGCCGGAGCCTTCATCCGCCATCCGCCGACCGATTCCCGGTTGTGGACCCTCCCCCGCGGGCCGAAGATCAAGAGTCGGGACACCACGCCCTGACGGCACGGGGAGGGCCTCTTCGATGACACGCAAGCCTTGGTTCTGGGTGCTGTTCGCGCTCCTCTCGGCGGCCGCGGCGGTGGCCGCGTGGCACCTCTTCCCCCTCGGCACGCCGCTCGTGGCGCTCGACATCCGCATGGATCGCCGCGCCGCGCTCGCCCGCGCCGAGGATCTGGTCCGCGCCCACGGCCTCGGGCCGCCGGGTCCGGCCCAATGGGCCGCGACCTTTGCCGTGGACAGCGAGGCGCAGCGTTTCATCGAGCTCGAAGCCGGTGGGCGTCCGGCCTTCCTGCGCCTCATGACCGAGGGGATGTACGCGCCCTATCGGTGGGCCGTGCGCCGCTTCCGCGAAGGAGACGTGCACGAGACGTGGATCCGCTTCACGCCCGCGGGGCAGCCTTATGGCTTCACGGAGGTCCTGGCCGAGCAGGACCCGGGCCCGGCCCTCGCGGTCGAGGCCGCGCGCGGCGTGGCCGAGAGCGCGGCACGGCGCCCGCCCTGGAACCTGGACCTCTCCCCCTTCACGCCGGTCTCGGCCGCGCGCACGGAGCGGCCCGGCGGACGGGTCGATCACCGCTTCGTCTACGAGCGCCGCGGCGTCGATCTCGGCGCCGGGCGGCTGCGCCTCGACCTCGAGGTGAGCGGTGACCGCCTGACCGAGCTGCGCCACTACGTCGAGGTCCCCGAGGCCTTCACCCGCCGCTATGCGGCCATGCGCTCGGCCAACGACGCGGTGGCGGCCGGTGGCCTCGTGGCCGTCATCCTCTTCTACGTCGTGCTCGGCTGCGGCCTGGGCGTGTTCTTCCTCCTCCGCCAGAACCGCGTCCTCTGGCGCCCGGCCCTCTTCCTGGCGCTCGTCATCGCCGCCCTCTCCCTCGCGGCCGAGCTCAACCGGTGGCCGCTCTTCTGGATCGACTACGACACCGCGCTCTCCCGCGAGGACTTCCTCGAGCAGCGGCTCGCCCCGCTCATCCTCGCCGCGCTCGGCGATGGCCTGCTCGTCTTCCTCGGCCTCCTCGGCGCCGAGAACCTGTCGCGCCGGGCCTTCCCGCGACACCCGCAGCTCTGGCGCCTGCTCCGCGGCGACGCCCTGGCCTCGCGGGAGGTGCTCGGGCGGACGCTCGGCGGCTACCTCCTCGCGCCCTTTTTCCTCGCCTACGTGTCCGCCTTCTATGCCCTCACCCTGCGCCGCCTCGGCTGGTGGAGCCCGGCAGAGACGCTGGCCGACCCGGATATCCTGGCACATGCGCTGCCGTGGCTCGGCCCGCTCGCGAGCTCTCTGCACGCGGGCCTCTGGGAGGAGTGCCTGTTTCGCGCCGTGCCGCTCGCGGGCGCGGCGCTCCTCGGCGAGCGCCTCGGGCGGCGCCGCCTCTGCATCGCGCTCGCCTTCGTCGCCCAGATGGTGATCTTCGGCGCGGGTCACGCCAACTATCCCGCGCAGCCGGCCTACGCGCGCCTGGTCGAGCTGCTCCTGCCCTCGGCGCTCTTTGGCGGGCTCTACCTCGTCTATGGCCTCCTGCCGGGCATGGTCCTTCATTTCCTCTTCGACTTCGTGCTCTTCTCGCTGCCCATCCTGGCCTCGTCGGCGACCACGAGCCGCATCGATCAGGGCCTCCTGCTCGTGCTCGGCCTGGTGCCGCTCGGCGTCGTGTGCGGGGCCTGGTGGCGTCGCGGGCGGCTGGGCGAGCTGCCCGAGGACCTGCGCAACCGGGCCTGGCAGCCCGAGGCGCCGGGAGCCGGGGCCCTCGCCGAGGGGCAGGACAGCGGCCCGGTCGCAGCCGGGCGCCCCCTCCGGCCCCTCCTGCGTGGGACGCTCGCCGGCCTCGGGGCGCTCGGCCTGCTCCTCCTCGGCCTGGGGATCGGGCGCGGTCTTTTCCTGCCGCGGATCGCCATCGACCGCACGGCCGCGGTGGCGGCGGCGCTACGGGCCCTGAGCGAGCGGGGCGCACGCCTCGACGACCGGTTCCAGGCCTTCGCCACGGTGATCGATCGCGACGACGGGGATCTCGATCATCGCCTGGTGTGGCAGACGGCCGGGCCGACCCTGTATCACAGCCTGCTCGGGCGAGAGCTCGATCCGCCGCTCTGGCGGGTGCGCTTCGTCAACACCACCGGCGACGTCGCCGAGCGGGCGGAACAGTGGCGGGTCGACGTGCTCGGCGACGGCCGCATCTACGCCGTCCAGCACCAGCTGCCCGAGGGCCGGCCCGGCGCCATGCTCGAGGCCGCGGCGGCCCGCGCCCGGGTCCACGACGTGCTCCGGCGCGAGCTCCACGTCGATCCCGCGAAGCTCTACGAGCTGTCGGCCGAACCCGACCGACGGCCGGCACGCGTCGACTGGCAGTTCACGTTCCGAGATCCCACGGTCCCGCCCCTGCCCGAGGGCGAGCGGCGCATCCTGGTGAACTTGGCCGGCGATGAGCCGATCCAGGTGGCGCGCTTTGTCCACGCGCCCGAGGCGTGGGCGCGCCGCGAGCGGCAGCGCGAAGGCCGCCGCACGCTCCTCGGCCGTCTGCCCACCGTGGCGTCGGCCCTGGTGATCCTGACGGGCGGGATCGCCGGCATCATCGCGTGGAGCCGCAGGCGCTTCCACGTGCGGCGCGCGCTCGCCCTCTTCGCCCTCGCGCTCATGGTCCGGCTCGGGGTGGCGCTCCTCTCGCTGCCGGCCACGATGGCCCATTTCTCGACCGCCGTGCCCTATGGCCTCCAGCTCGTGAGCACGCTGGTGGCCCAGACGATCGTCGCCCTGTTCCTGGCCGCGTTCCTGGCGCTCGGCGCGGGGCTCGGGGCGCGGGATCTCGGGGGGCTCGGCCGGATCCGCCTCGGCTGGGGCTTCGCGGCCGGGGCGTTCCTCGGCGGCGTGTACGCCTTCCTGCCCGACGTACTGCCCCGGGTGAGGCCTCCCGGATCGGACCTCGGCGAGGCGGACGCCCTGCTGCCCACGGCGGCGCAGGCCCTCTCGCTCGTGCAATCCATGCTGGTCTCGGCCACCTGGCTGTACCTCGTGGTCCTCGTGGCGCAGCGCCTCGAATGGCGGCGCACGCGCGCGAGCCGGCTCGCCGCGGGGGTCCTCGTCTTGGCCCTGGGCTTTCTGCGCTGGAACTCGGGTCTGGCAGAGGCCCTGACCGGCAGCGGGTGGCTCCTCATGGGGCTGGTCGGCGGGCTCCTCCTGCTCGGCGCGCACTGGCTCGCACGGATCGATCTCGGGCTCGTGCCGCCGCTCGTGTCCCTGCTGGTGGTGCTGCCGGAGCTGCGCTGGGCGTTCCTGCGCCCGGCCCCCGGGATGCTTGTCGGGACGCTCCTCGGCAGCCTGGCGGTGGTGGCGATCGCGCTCGTCTGGGGGCGCGCGCTGTCTCGACCCCTCTCGGTTTGACGGGTCTCGCCGGCCCTTCTAACGTGGCCGCACGATGAGACACCGTGCGACGCCCCTCTCCCGGCTCCTCCTCTGGTCCTTCTTCCTCGCCGCGACGCGCGCCTTCGCCGCGCCCGCCGCCGCGCCCATCACCGTGAAGGTGGACGCCAGCGAGGCCCCGCGGCGCGTCTTCCACGCGCAGCTCGTGTTCCCCGTCGAGCCCGGGCCCGTCACCCTCTATTACCCGAAGTGGCTGCCCGGTAACCACCGCCCCACGGGCCCGATCGCCAACCTCGTCGGCGTGCACATGAGCGCCGGCGGTCAGCCGGTCCCATGGCGGCGCGACGACACCGACGTGTACGCCTTCCATTGCCAGGTCCCGGCCGGGGCGCGCACGCTCGAGGTCGCGCTCGATTACGTCACCCCGAGCCGCGGGCCGGGCCGCTTCGACCCCGCGGCCACCGACCAGCTCATGATCCTGAACTGGAACCTGGTGGTGCTCTACCCGCAAGGCAAGCCGGCCGCCGACCACCTCTACCAGGCCAGCCTGCGCCTCCCGGCCGGCTGGAAGCTCGGCACCGCCTTGCCCGTGCAGAGCCAGACCGGCGACACCACCCAGTTCGCCCCCGTCTCGCTGGTCACGCTCATCGACTCCCCGGTGCTCGCCGGCGCCCACTACCGCGCCATCCCGCTCCCCGCGCCCGGCGCCCCGCCGCAGGAGGTCGATCTGGCCGCCGACTCCGAGGCCGCGCTGGATCTGCCGGCCTCGCTCATCGACCATTACAAGCAGCTCATGGCCGAGGCGGCCCAGCTGTTCGGCGCCTACCACTACGAGCGCTACCGCTTCCTGGTCTCGCTCAGCGACGTGGGCCAGTCGAGCGGCCTCGAGCACCACGAGTCGAGCGACAACCGCACGCCGGAGCGCGCGCTGGTCGAGGACAAGGGGCGCAAGGTGATGGCCTCCCTCCTGCCGCACGAGTACGTGCACTCCTGGAACGGCAAGTACCGCCGCCCCGCGGGCCTGGCCACGCCCGATTACCAGCAGCCGATGAAGGGCGAGCTGCTCTGGATCTACGAAGGCCTGACGAGCTACCTCGGCGTCGTCTTGACCGCGCGCAGCGGCCTCTACACGCCAGAGCAATTCCGCGACGAGCTGGCGAGCACGGCCTCCCGCATGTCCCACCGGGCCGGGCGCGAGTGGCGCTCGCTCGCCGACACCGCCGTCTCGGCGCAGATCCTCTACGAGGCGCCCGGCGAGTGGAGCTCGCTGCGGCGGGGCGGCGACTTCTACCCCGAGAGCATCCTCCTCTGGCTCGAGGCCGACGTCGCCATCCGCCGGCAGACCCAGGGCCGCCGCTCCCTCGATGACTTCTGTCGCGCCTTCTTCGGCGCGCCCGGCGGGCCGGCCGCGGTGAAGACCTACACGCTCGACGACGTGGTCGCCGCCTTGAACCAGGTGGCGCCGCGCGACTGGGCGGCCTTCTTCCGCGAGCGCGTCTACGAGGTCACGCCGCGCCTGTCCTTGAACGGCATCGAGCAGGGCGGCTGGAAGCTCGTCTACAGCGACAAGCCCAACGAGCTCGATCAGGCCGCCGAAGGGTTGTTCCATCACATGGATCTGACCCACTCGCTCGGCATGGTCCTCGGCAAGGGCGGCGATGGGGGCACCGCGATCGGCGACGTCATCCCCGGCATGCCCGCCGCGCAGGCCGGGCTCGCGCCGGGCATGACGCTCATCGCCGTGAATGGGAAGAAGTACACGCCCGAGGTGCTCGGCGACGCCCTGAAGGGACAGTCATCCGTCCAGCTGCTGATCGAGAACGTCGGCTATTACAAGACCTACACCTTGAACTACAAGGACGCGTCCCGTTCGCCCCACCTCATGAGGGACGTGGCCACCCCCGACGCCCTCAGCGAGATCATCAAGGCGCGGTCGGCCCCCGCGAAGCGCTGACATCGGGCGGCGCCGCGCCGTCGTCGTACAAGAATCGGTGAAACCAGGACGCCGGATCGCTCACTCCCAGGTGAGACCAGCAGCCATCCACCTGCAACCTGGCACCGAGGTGATCCCATGCGTATCCTTCTCGTCCCCTTGCCTTTCGTCCTCCTTGGCGTGCTCGGCGTCGTGGGCATCGGGCATGGAGCCATGAAAAACAGTCGTACGACCCGAGGCTCCGGCACCCTGCGCAGCGAGGTGCGGAACGTCGGCGACTTCAGCGGGCTCGACATCAGCGGCGCCACCCACGCCGAGGTCGTCGTCGGCCCCGCCCCCTCGCTCAAGATCGAGATCGACGACAACCTCCTCCCCCTAGTCGCCACCGAGGTCCGCGGCGGCGTGCTCCACATCCACTACACCGGACCGGTGTCCACCAAGCACGACCTCCGGGCCTGGATCACCACCCCGCACCTCGAGCGCACGAGCGCGAGCGGCGCCTCCGAGCTCACCGTCCGCGGCGTCCGCACGAGGCACATGGCCCTGTCCTTCAGCGGCGCCTCCCAGGGCAAGCTCCAGGGCCAGGCGGAGGCGATCGAGCTCGACACGAGCGGCGCCAGCCAGCTCGACCTGCAGGAGCTCCCGGCCCGCACCGCCGCCGTGGACGCCTCCGGCGCCTCGCAGCTCCAGCTCGCGGTCACGGAGGAGATCCGCGGCGAGCTCTCGGGCGCGAGCCAGCTCCTCTACAGCGGCTCCCCGCGCCTCGCCGTCGAGACCAGCGGCGCCTCGCAGATCCGTCGCGCCAACTAGACTAGCCCGTCGAGCCCGGCGCTACGCCATCCGTTCGAACAGGAGCCGATGCTCCGCGAGGATGCGCTCGGTCACCTGCGGATCGGGCGCAAGATCCCAGTTGTCGTGCTCGAAGCTCCCCCCGAGCAGGATGCCGTCCCGCCGCGGGAACATGTAGGAGTGACCCGAGATCACGATGTAGTCGATCTCGGCCTGCGGCAGGAGAAAGACGAGCTGCCCCTTGATCGGCCCCAGCGCCTCGTCCCCGAACAGGGTCCGTGACCCGAGCCCCGTACAGTTGACGATCACCGGCTCCGGGAGCCCGAGCAGCTCCTCGCGCGCCTGGAACTCGCGCGTCTCGATCCGCCCCCCCGCGACCAGGAAGTCGCGCAGGAGCGCGTTCAAGTAGACCGGCGTCTCGATGAACATGGTCATGAAACGCAGGCCGTAGGCCGTGCCGAACGGGTTGTCGGGCGGCGCGAGCGTCTCGCGGCTCGGGTAGAGGTCGAGGAAGCGGCCGAAGGGCCCCTCGGGGCTCATCACGTGGATGGGCTCGCTCCCGATCTCGTAGTTGGGGATCCAGCGCACGCCGTAGGCGTCGCCCACGAGGTCCTGGAAGTAGCGGTAGGACAGCCGCGACGCCCGCTCGAGCTGGTCGGCGAAGGCGGGCGTGATCTGGTGCGAATCGAAGACCGAGAAGGGCGACCACTGCGCGCCCGCCGCGTTGGAGGTCGTGTTGGGCGGCCGATCCTTGGCGTACATCGTCACCGCCAGCCCCCGCCGCTGGAGCAGGATGGCCGTGGACAGCCCGACCACGCCGCAGCCGAGCACCGCATAGCGCCGCGCGCCCGACTGCACCGCCTCCTCGACCGCGAGGTGCGCCGACCCCCAGGACAGCGTCACCCCGCCGCCCCCGTGGCCATAGTTGTGGACCAGGAGCTTCTCGCCGAGCTTCTCCGCGCGCACCACGAAGCCCGACGGACGATAGGGGCGGAGACCGGTGACGATGCGGATCATCCGGTCCTGCCGGATCTGCACCTTGGGGAGTCTTTTGATCATGGTCGAGGGGGGGACCGGCGTGGCCGCCGAGCGCGACCCGAAGGGTCTACACCCCGGCAGGCCGAGCGCCAGCGCCAGCGGAAGAGGGGCGGCGAGCCCCGCTGCGAGGAAGGTCCGCCGATTCATGCGGCGATCCTACCTCACGGGCGAGGCCCCCACGACTTTCGTAACGCTTCGTTCGCGAGGCCCGCGGTTAGCCGCGGTACCAGCGCGGCTCCTTGCGCACCGGCACCCCGCCCGTGATCATCCCCGCCAGCGCCGGCGAGTTGAAGATGTACGGGAACACCACCTCGGGCCGGCTCAGCTCTTCGAGGCGCTGCGCGAGCGCGGCCGGGATGTCGAACTCGAGGGCTGCGAGGTTGTCCTCGAGCTGCCCGAGCTTGGTGGCGCCGATGATCGTGGAGGTCACGCCCGGGCGCCGCGTGATCCAGTTGAGCGCCACCTGCGCCGGCGGGCGGCCGATCTCCTGGGCCACCCCGACCAGGGCCTCGGCGACGCGCCAGTTGCGCTCGTTGAACTTGTGGAACACCGGGTTCGGCCCATGCTGCCCCGCGGCCAGGCGCCCCTCGCCCACGCCCACGGTGCTCGTCCCTTCACGGCGATACTTGCCCGTGAGGAGGCCGCTCGCGAGCGGGCTCCACGGGCAGACGCCCATCCCGAGCTCGAGCGCCGCCGGGATGTGCTCCCGCTCGATGTTGCGCTCGACCAGCGAGTACTCGAGCTGGAGCGCCACCACCCGCGCGAGCCCCCGCAGCTCGGCCAGCGTCTGGGCCCGCGCCAGGTACCAGGCCGGCGTGTCGCTGAGCCCGAAGTAGCGCACCTTGCCCTCGCGCACGAGCGCATCGACCGTCTCCATCACCTCCTCGACCGGCGTCACCATGTCCCAGGCGTGCAGCCAGTAGAGGTCCACGTAATCGGTCTTGAGGCGGCGCAGCGAGCCCTCGAGCGCGCGATAGATGTTCTTCCGGCCGTTGCCGCCGGCGTTGGGGTCGCCCTGGGTGGGGTTGAACGTGAACTTGGTGGCGAGGACCACGCGGTCGCGGACGCTCGCCTCCTTGATGAAGTCGCCCAGCATCTCCTCGCTGTGACCGCCCGTGTAGAGGTCGGCCGTATCGACGAAGTTGCCGCCGGCCTCGAGGTAGCGCAGGAAGAGGGCGCGCGAGGCGTCGCGCTCGGCCCCGAAGCCCCAGTCGGTGCCGAACGTCATGGTGCCGAGGCAGAGCGGCGAGACCCGGAGCCCGCTCCGGCCGAGCAGGCTGTAGTCGGCGAGGCTCGTGATGCGGCGAGAAGTTGGGTCGGTCATGGATCCTCCGGTTCGTGGTGCGTGATGCGCCATCCCGCTCGGGATGGAGGCAGGAGCCCCGGGAGCGGGGGCGCTCGCGGGGGCACATACTACAACAGCGGGGAGCGCCTAAACGAGGTCGCGGCCGAAGGGGAAGAGGGCGAGGGGGATGAGCTTGACGTGCTGCTTGGCGAACGGCAGGCCGATGATGGTGAGGGCGAGGACGATGGCCGAGAAGAGGTGCGCGACCGCGATCTCCCAGCCCACGAGGAGCAGCCAGACGATGTTGAAGAGGATGCGCAGGGTGCTGTCGGCGTTGGGCCGCTCGACGAGCCGCTTGCCAAAGGGCGCCATCGTGGCTACGCCGAGCTTGACCGCCTGGAGGCCGAAGGGGATGCCGATGATCGTCAGGCACAGCGCGAGGCCGGCCAGGATGTAGCCGAGCCCGGTGACGAAGCCACCGAAGATGAGCCAGATGATGTTGCCGAGGAAGGACATGGTGTCTCCGCTGCCAATGGAGGAGCAGCCCTTTCAGGCCCAGTGTATGCGAGCCGGCGACGCACGTCGAACCGCGCGCCGGGTAGCGCCGCCCCGGCGAGCCGGAGGGCAGCAGCGCCCAAAGGGCAGCCGGGGTTGACCGATCATAGCGCGAACGTTATGGTTAGATACAAGGAAGGGAGAGCATCATGCACAACTCGGGGCTACATAGAGGAGCCGAACCATATGAAGTTGAGCTTCTACACGACCGCTACCGGAGCACATCCAGTCCGGAAGTATCTCGATAAGCTCGAGGCGAAGGATGCGGCCCTCGTCCTCGCCGTCTTGCAGGATATCGCCCTGAATGGCCTCGAGGGCAGTCTGGTCGAAGTTCGATGTATCCAAGGGAAGCTTTACGAGCTGAAAATCACAAGGCACCGGATCTTCTATGTGATGATCCAGGGCCCCGAAATGATCTTGCTTCACGCCTACAAGAAGGAGAGCCAGAAGGCCCCCCGGCGAGAGATCGAGATCGCCGAGAAGAGGATGAGGGAGGTCCTCGCCGGTCGTCACGCTTCTTGAAGCGTGCTCTCGCAGCACCATACTTCAGCGGGCCCACAGAGCGAAACCCGAGCCCGGGATCGAACGATGCCTGATTCCAAGAAAAAGAATCCTACGGTGACTGGTGATGTTCTCGAATACATCCGCGAGCGCGCGTCGAAGGATCCGGCGCTCGCCACCAAGATCGACGAGGAATACAACTGGATCCAACTCGTGCGTCGGATCCGGCACTTGCGAGAGGCTTGCCATCTCAGTCAAGAGGAGCTGGCGCAGCGCGTAGGCACCAAACAACCAGCCATCGCCCGGTTGGAGAGCGGGCGGGTGATCCCCCGGCTCGATTTGCTCTACAAGATCGCTGCCGCGTTGGACATGCGGCTGGACGTCAGCTTCGTGCCGCGGACAACGACCACACCGAGACAAAAAGACCTCCGCGTTCGTTCTCGCTAGGCTCCACCGCCGGCATGTTCACCGGGAGCTCGGACTTGTAAGGCTCCCCTCTTCTCTTTGCGGGCCTCGATCACCACAGCCCGCGCTGATGGGCGCGCCGTTACCTGGCAGCGCCGCCGCCCTGCGGCGTGTTCGTTCCGGGGCCCGAGCCGCCGTCTTGCGGGGGGAAGAAGGACTCGACGAAGTCGCGCTGCCCGGGGAAGACGGCGCGCAGTTTGCCGTAGAGCTGCTCGATGACGGTGCGCAGCAACCTGCGGGCCGTGAGCTCGCCATCGGCGGTCTTGTGTTCCGCCTGCTCGGCGGCATCGAGCGCGCTGCGGGCCACCAGGCTCTTCTGGAGCGCCTGCTGGAGATGGACGCGACTCTGCACCTTGCCCTCGAAGTCCGCCGCCGCGTCCAGGCGATCGAGCAGGCGCGCCACCACTTCGGGCTCGTCCCGCATCCGCACGCGGGTGATCTCGTTCGCGTTCTGGTCGCGGAAGATCTGGCGATAGAGCGAATGCTCGCGGCTCTTGCCGGCCGGACCGTTGAGCACCGCGTCGCTCAAGGCGAATACGCGCTGGTCGAGCACCACGTCGCGCACGTGGAAGCGGGCCCGCGCCCGGTTGGCCGTGCGCTCCGCGGCCCGGGTGGCGCTGACGGCCGTGCGCAAGTTGGAGACGGCAGAGCGCAGCATCTCGCCGATCTCGCGGACCGTCTGCTGCTGCCTGGCGGTCAACACCCCGGCATCTTCCCATGCCTCGACTGCGCCATCGATGTAGTCGCAGTAGAGGAAATACGCCTGGCTGGAGGCGGTCAGACTGGGAAGCTGCATCGCTCGTCGCTCCTTGGGCCTTGGGGCTTCGCGCTCACGGGCTCACTCGGCCCGAAACGGGGGTCCGTAGTATGTTTCCGCGAAACGGGTGAGGATGACCATGAAGATCTCGCGGACCCAGGCGGTGGCGGCGCTCCTGTGCATGACGGCCGCGGCGTCGGCGCAGGAACCATTGAAGATACCGGACACGAAGCCGGGCCGGACCCTGTCGGAGGTGCTCGCGCTGTGCGAGAAGCCCGAACCGGCGGCGCTCGAGAAATGGGCCGAGGCCCATCTGTCCGAGAAGTTCCTGGCGGACTTCAGCGCGCGGCGGTTCGCGGAGGAGCAGGCGCGCGAGTGTGCCGACTACGGCGGCTTCACGCTCACGCGCGTCGTCGCGTCGATGCCGGAGTTCGTGATCGTCGCGGCCTATCCGCGGCGCGTGAAGCTGCTCGTGCAGCTCCACCTGGGGCTCGATGCGAACGGCAAGGTGCGCAGTTTCGGCGTGAATCCCGCGATGCCGCCGGAGAGCGCGCTCGGTGCCGACCTCGGCGACAAGGCCGCGGCCCAGCAGATCGCGGCGCTCGTCGAAGGGCTCGCCGCGGTCGAGCAGTTCTCCGGCATCGTCCTGATCGCGCGCGACACAAAGCCGATCGTGACGCGCGCCACGGGTTACGCCGACCGGGCGAAGAAGACGCCCATCACGCCCGCCACGCAGTTCACGCTCGGGTCGCTCGGCAAGATGTTCACCGCGACGGCGATCGGCCAGCTCGTCGACCAGGGCAAGCTGTCGTTCGATGACGTCGTGGGCAAGTTCTTCCCCACGTATGCGAACCAGACCGTGCGCGAGAAGGTCACGGTGGGGATGCTGCTCTCGCACACGGGCGGGCTCGGGGACTTCCTCGCGCAGCGCACGCCGGAGATGATGAAGCGCGGCGTCCAGCGCGCCGCGGAGTTCGTGCCGCTCTTCGAGAAGGACGAGCCGCAGTTCGCGCCGGGCACGAGTTGGCGCTACAGCAACGCCGGGCTGGCGCTCGCAGGCGCGATCGTCGAGAAGGTGTCGGGCGAGGACTACCCGAGCTACCTCCGCAAGCACATCTTCGCGGTCGCCGGGATGAAGAACAGCGATCCCAACAACGTGCCGCACGTCGACGCGAAGATGGTCGTGCCGTACACGAGCTCGGAGAAGCCGGGCCCGCGGTGGGTAGAGGCCGATCGCGACATCGGCAGCCCGGCGGGCGGCGCGCTCTCGACGGCGGAGGATCTGATCCAGTTCGCCGCCGCGCTGCGCTCGGGGAAGCTCGTGAGCAAGGCCACGTTCGCGAAGATGGCGGACAAGCACGGCGGGCCGCCGGGGCACGAGTACGGATACGCCATGCAGCTCGACGATGTGTATGGCCGCAAGGTCGTGGGGCATGGCGGCGGGTATCCGGGCGTGAGCACGCACCTGTATCTCGTGCTCGACTCGGCGTACACGGTGGTCGTGCTCGCGAACCTCGATCCGCCGGCGGCGGACCGCGTGGGCGAGACGGCGAAGGCGCTCGCGGTGGCGCGCGCGAAGGCGGGGAAGTAAGCGTCGGCGGGGACTTCGAGGGCCAGGGACATCTGAGAGACAGCGCGGGCGGCGACCGCCGCCCCATCTGACGTTGGCTACGCCCTCGCGTCGAGGAGCGCGCGCAGCTCCGCGGCCCCGTACCACCTTCCGGCCGGCGCGGACTCGATGAGCTCGACCATGCGCCGATTGCGCGGCGCGCTTTGGCCCTGCTGCTCGGCGAGCCGGACCACCGCCCCGCACAGATCGCCGATCTCGGTGGCGCGGCCCGCGAGGCGATCGTCGTACATCGACGAGCGCGCCTCGGGCTGGATGGTGAGCATGCGACTCGCCAGGCGGCGGAAGATCGGCGTGGGCAGGCGCAAGAGGGACGGCAGCCAGGCGGGCGGCACGGGGGTCAGCCGCGCCGGGCGGACGCCGGCCGCCACCAGCACCGCCAGCCCCTCCTCCATGAGATCCGCCAGCACCCGGCGATAGCCGCGATCGAGCAGCTCCTCGCGCAAGGGCACGCCGGCCAGGGCGTTGACCGGGTTGTTGAGGTTGAGCAGGAGCTTGCCCCACGCCACGGCGCGCATGTCGTCGTGCAGGTCGAGCGGCACGCCGGCGGCGGCGAAGCGCGGCGCCCACAGCAGGCTCGTGGGCGTGCGCGCGGCGGCCAGCCGGCCGCCGGTGGTTTGCCGGACGCTGCCGGGGGCCTCCTGCACCACGTTGAACGCCACCATGCCGGCCACGGTGACGAGCGGCGGCGCGGCGGCGCGGATGCGATCCGGGTTGTCGACGCCGTTCTGGAGCGAGAGCACCGGCGTCCCGGCCGGGAGCGCGGCGGCGAGCTCGGCGGCGGCGGCGGCGGTGGCCGCGCTCTTGACCGTGAGGAGCGCCAGCTCCGGCCTCGGCGCATCCCCGAGCCCCTCGCCGACCGAGAACCGCTCCGGCCCGAGGGCCGTGCGCCGGCCGTCCAGATCCGTGACGGCCAGACCCTGTCGCCGGAGCACCTCGGCGATCCGGGGGCGCGCCACGAAGTGCACCGCCACCCCGCCGCGCGCCAGCATGCCGCCCACGTACAACCCGATCGCGCCGGCGCCGTGCACCAGGACCTCCGCGGCCGCCATCAGCGCTCACCCCGATTCGTCATCAGAGGAACTTGGCCCAGCAGGGCGCAGACACGCAAGGTCTCGATCTGGCTCGAAGATGGTGCCGGGCTCGGTTGAGCCCGGCGGCGGACCGCAAAAAAAAACGGTGGAGAGGCGACTGCCGCCTCTCCACCGCAGGACCAGGTTCCTCGATCAGAGGATCAGAAGGGAGCGGTGTAGACCTCGTAGTTCGAGGCCGAGTGGTCGGAGTGGAAGGGGTAGGTGGACGCGCCGAGCGTGGCGGACGAGGAGTAGTCGCCCGGGCCGTTCGAGTTGCCGTCGAAGTTCGAGGCGGCGGTGGTGAGGCGGGTGTTGGCCGACCAGGTGAGGCCGCTGTCGGTGCTGACGGTGGAGTAGACGTGCGCCAGGCAGTTGCTCGCGTCGTCGCGGCGATCGTAGAAGCTGACGGCCACGCGGTCGCCGCCCGCGCCATTGGAGCTGACCGCGAGCGTGGGGTGGAACTGGTCGGCGCTGCCGGCGTCGTTGTTCACGCGCACCGGAGCGCTCCAGGTCTGCCCGCCATTGGTCGAGCGGGTGTAGAGGATGTCAAAGCCGCGGCCCTGGATGCTGTCGGCGTAGACGAGGTGCAGCGTGCCGCTCGGGCCGACGCGCAGGTGGTGCGCCGGGCCCTGGGTGCGGCCGCCCACGCAGCCGATGTCGATGCCAAAGCCGGTGTGCGTGGTCGCGGCGGCCACGTCGGTGCCCCAGGTCGAGCCGCCGGTGGTCGAGCGGTCGACGTAGATGATGTTCTGCGAGTAGTTGTGCCACGACATGTAGACCGTGCCGGTGTTGTGATCGACGGCGGGATAGGCGCCGATCACGCGCTCGAACTTGGTCGTGCCGTCGTCCACTTTGATGGGGGCCGAGAAGCTCGCGCCGCCGTTGGACGAGTAGGACACGTAGAGGATCTGGTTGTTCGAGACGTTGCGGTCCCAGCCGACGTAGATGCGGTTGCGATAGGCGGAGCTCGAACGGTCGACGGCGATGTAATACTTGTCGTCGAAGTTGGTGCGGGTGTTGAACGTGACCGCCACGGGCGTGCTCCAGCCAAGACCGGTGGGACCGGCCTTGGAGACGGCGATGGAGTTGGGGTAGTTCCCCGACAGCGGCGCGCCGCCCAGGACGTAATAGAAATTGCCGCTCGTGTCGACATCAATGGCCGGGTCGAAGGTGATGCCGAAGGTGGTGCCGCCCCAGGTGCCCGAGATGGTGCTCGACGTGAAGCTCGTGCCGTTGGTCGTGGTGTAGGCGCGCACGTAGCAGGGATTGGAGCCGCAGGCGCCGGGATAGATGGAGTTGGAGCCGCCGACCAGGACGGTGCCGTTGGAGGCGGCGCCGGTCTCGCCCTGATAGGAATCCGCCGCATTGGATACGTTGACCGCCTGCTGCGCGGAGCCCGGAGCGGCCACGAACGTAGCCGTCGCCGTGGGCTCGCCTGCTTGCTCCGATGGCGCGGAACCAAAGGGCGGCGGCTGGCCGTTCTCGAGCGGGGCCTTCCAGATGAAGTGGCCGCCGAGCTCCTCGGCCATTTCCGAGGCCTCTTGCGCCTGCTCGCTATGGGGGCTGAAGGGGAGCGAGAGGAACTGGGCATGGCCCGTGTCCACCTCGACCGCTTGTGAGGTAAAGCCTGGCGAGCCGCCGCAGCCACCGGTCACGAGCGCAATGAGCGCGCTCGATCCGAAGAGCGATATCCAACTCAGTCTCTCGATACGCATCCTGGCCTCCTGAAAATTTAAACCGACGTGTAGTACGAGAACAGACTTTAAGATCCCGTATTTGGATTCTGTACATCCATATTGGTAACCCACTCAACCATTTATTTTGGATTCGAACATTCGACAGGAAAAGTACCGTCAGGGGAAACAGAGGGGGCCTCCACGGCCAGTGGAGCTGCACCGTGGTGTCGGTGTACGTGCCCACGCCGACACGCGGCAACGGGCGCAGGGGGTTGCGGAGGGTCGAAGCCCTCGCCGCCGTGCGCGACGAGAACGGAACGTCGTGATCCAGGGTCCGGGTGGACCGCGGCCACGACGAGCATGCCCGCCGCTGGTGCCGCCGCTACGGGACGTTCGGTGTGGGCGCCGGGGCGCACGGGCTCGTGAACGCCCTCCTCGCCGCCGTGCGCGAGGGGGCCGAGCGCTGGCAGCGAGGGGGGTCACCCGGGTGACAGGTGCCAGGGCGGGTCAGGCTCAAGGTTCGTATGCCGCATCCCCAACTTGACGTGCGGCCCCCCCCATTGGACGTGGCGCACTTCCATTTTGAGGTGCCGCACCTCGAGCACCTACGTGCCGCACTTCCATTTCGAGGTCCGGGACTTCGACGTTGAGGTCGGGCACGTCGAAATATCGAGGTCCGAGACCTCGATGTTGACGTCCGAGACCTGGACGTTGAGGTCCGCGACTTCAAATTCGAGGTCCGACATCTCGATTTTTTCAGGTGCCCGACCTCCCATTCGAGGTGGCGGACGTAGTTGCTCGAACTCCGCCACCCCGACGTTGAACTCGGCGTCTAGAAATTCGAGGTGGCGGACGTAGTTGCTCGAACTCCGCCACCCCGACGTTGAACTCGGCATCTAGAAATTCGAGGTGGCGGACGTAGTTGCTCGAACTCCGCCACCCCGACGTTGAACTCGGCGCGTGGAACTTCGAGGTCGTGGACGTCGTCTCTG
>DATAGU010000222.1:0-38046 GCA_036263495.1 Polyangia bacterium
ACAGGGGGCTACGCGTGACTCAACAGGGGGGTACGCGTGACTCAACAGGGGGGTCCGCGTGACTCAACAGGGGGGTACGCGTGACTCAAGGGGGGGTACGCGTGACTCAAGGGGGGGAGCCCCTTGGGGTCAGTTCGGTCCTTCCTCTTCCAGCTCGCGGGTGAAGATGACGAAGGCCATGGACGGGCGCTTGGAGGACTCGCGCATGGCGAACTGGAACCCCTCGAAGACCCAGCCGGTCTCCACCCACTCGTTGACGATGCGCTCCAGCTCCTCGTCCGTGACGACCGAGGTCTCGACGATCTTGTACTGCAGCATCAGCGTGGCCCGAGCAGGCGCGCGGCCTCGAGCGCATGGTAGGTGAGGATCATGTCGGCCCCGGCGCGACGGATCGAGAGCAGGGTCTCGAGCACGGCGCGGTCGTGATCGATCCACCCCTTCTCGGCGGCGGCCTTGAGCATGGCGTACTCGCCCGACACGTTGTAGGCGGCGATGGGGACGTCGATTTCGTCGCGCACCCGGGCGATGACGTCGAGGTAGGCGAGCGCGGGCTTGACCATCACGATGTCCGCCCCTTCGCCGACGTCGAGGGTCACTTCGCGGATGGCCTCGTGGCCGTTGGCCGGATCCATCTGGTAGCTCTTGCGGTGGCCAAAGCCGCTCGCGGTGCCGGCGGCTTCGCGGAAGGGGCCGTAGAAGCAGGAGGCGTATTTGGCCGAGTAGGCCATGAGCGCCACGTTCTCGAAGCCCTCTTCGTCGAGGGTCTCGCGCATGAAGCCGATCTGGCCGTCCATCATGCCCGAGGGGGCGACGATGTCGGCGCCGGCGCGCGCCTGGCTCACGGCCACGCGCCCGAGGTTCTCGAGGGTGGCGTCGTTGTCCACGTCGCCGTCTACGACGACGCCGCAGTGGCCGTGGGTGGTGTACTCGTCGAAGCAGGCGTCGAGGATGACGGTGAGTTCGGGGACGGCCTTTTTGACCGCGCGGCACGCCTTCTGGACCAGGCCCTCGTCGCTCCAGGCGAAGGAACCGACGGCGTCCTTGCGCTCGTTGTCAGGGACGCCGAACAGGATCACGGCCGGGATGCCGGCCTTGGCGCAGCGCTCGGCCAGCTTGACGGCGCCGTCCACCGGCACCTGCGCTTGTCCGGGCATGGAGGGGATGGGGCGCTCCTGCCCGCTCCGAACGAAGATGGGATAGATGAACTGGTCCACCGAGAGCTGGGTCTCGCGCACCATGCGCCGAAGCCCTTCGGTCCGCCGCAGGCGGCGTGGACGATACTCCGGATATTGCATCGCGTTTCCCCTTGGCCTTGGCCTTGGCCTTGTATTGGTAAGACATCAGGCGTAAGCGGCGCGGATGCTACTACGGGCGGCGGCGCCCGGCCAGCGTACACACTGCGTGCCGCCCGCGCTGGAGAGGCCGCATGTCTTCTTCCGTCCGTTCGATCGGGGCCGGTCGCGCCGGGCCGCCGGGGGGCCGCGGGTCTCCTCCCGTGCCCCACGAGGTGAGCGGCTTCTGCCCTTTGGACGGATGCCCGGTGGCGAGCGATGACGACTACTTCGAGGCCCTGACCGCGGCGGTGTTCTCGATGCGCTTTCGCGCGCCGATCGTGGCCGCGCGTTGGCCGCACATGCGCCGCGCGCTGGCCGATTTCCGGCTGGCGGAGGTGGCGGCCTGGCCGGATGAGGCCGTCGAGCGGCTGCTCGAGGCGCCCGGCGTCATCCGGAACCCCAAGAAGCTCCGCGCCACGCTGCGCAACGCGCGGGGGCTCGCGGCCCGCGCCGCGGCGCACGGCAGCGTCGCCGCCTACCTCGAGTCCTTCCGACCCGACGTCGAGGCGCTCGTCGCCGAGCTGGACGGCTGGGTGCATTATCTCGGCGCCCCTTCCCTGCGCTTCTTTCTGCGTTGCATCGGCATCCAAGAGCGCTGGGCCGCGGCGGGGTCGCGGCTCCATCCCCTGTGATCGCCATTCGTTGCACCAGCAAGCACCGCTGCGACCCGGCGAAGTTGCGGTAGAGTGATGGCGATGACTGGATGTGCCGTCGAAGAGCCGAGGACGCAGAGATGAGCCAGCCGATGCCCCTCCCCGCTCCGGAGCCGCCGGCTCATCCCAGGGGCAGGAAGTTGCCCCGAAAGTATGCGCAGGTCGTCTTTCTCTTCGTCATGACGCTCTGCATGTGCCTCACCCAGTCTCTGGTGACGACCTACCGCCTCCAGGGCCCCGGGATCGTCAACGGCAACGGCTTCCTCTTTCGCTGGGCGAATACGTTCATCCACGCCTACGTCGTCTTGATCCCCATGGTGGTGGTCGTCGTCCCCATCGCGCGCCGCATCACCCGACGCGTTGTCGAGGAGTGAGGGGGCAGGCTCGGTGTCCTGGGGGGCTCAGGGGTAGACGATCCGCACGGTCGCGTGGCCGGTGTCCGCCACGTACACGACGTTGCGCGCGCTATCCACGGCGAGGCCGGTCGGGGTGAGGAAGCCTGCGGTGGCGCCGGGGCCGTCGGTCGGCGCCGAGGTCCCGCTCGCGCCGGCGAAGGTCCGCACCTGGGTGGCGGCGAGGCTCGTGCCGGGCTCGATGATGCGCAGGCGATAGTTGCCGGTGTCGGCGAGGATGAGGTCGTTGCCGAGCCGGCCGAGGCCGAGGACCGGCGCGAGCCGTGCGACGGTGGCGTCGCCGTCGGTGAAGCCGCTGTCGTACCGGCCGGCGATGGGGGTCAGGGCGCCGCTCGCGGTGAGGCGGCTCACGAGCCGGAACCCGCTGTCGACGATGAGGAGGTCCTGCCCGTCGGCCATGACGCCGGTCGGGAAGCTGAAGGCGGGGCCGGAGGTGGGCTGGACCACGGTGAGCCTGCCGTCGGGCGTGATGCGCTTGAGGAGCCGGTCGGCGTAGTCGGTGACGTAGAGGCTGCCGTCGGCGGCGACGGTGATGCCCGCGGGCCAGTTGAGCCCGGTCGGGCCGGCGACGGTGGCGACGGCGCCGTTCTGGATCTTGCGGACGCGGTGGGCCAGGGTGTCGGTCACGTACACAGTGCCGTCGGGGGCCACGGCCACCCCAAACAGGCTGATGAAGGTGGCGCCCGCGGCGGGCCCGTTGACGCTGCCGGAGGCACCGCTGCCGGCGAGGGTGGTGACGGTGTGGGCGGCGTCGGGGGCGATGCGGCGGACGCGCCGGTTGAGGGCGTCGGCGACGATGAGGGCGCCGTCGGGGGCGAGGGCGATGCCCATGGGGGAGTTGAGCTGGGCCTGGGCGCCGGGGCCGTCGGCGAAGCCGGGTTGGTTGGGCCGGCCGGCGAGGGTCTCCACCTGCCGCGCGGCCCGGGTGGTGTCCGCGGCGGCGAAGCGGTCGGCGGCGCCGAGGGTGTTCTCGGGCAGGTGGGAGGTGACGCCGGCGTGGGCGAGGAGGTTCCGGAGGATGCGCTGGGGGCCTACGTGGGCCTGGGGGCCAGCCAGGCGGGCGCTGAAGCGGATGGACCCGGCGGCGAAGACGGCGCCGCCGCCGGGGGTTTCATAAACGCTGGCCTCCTGGGCGCCGAGCGCGGCCTTTTCTCCGGCGATGGAGGGGGAGTGCGCGACGAGGCTGAGGCCGGCCGGGGTGTGGCCGTTGTCGATCCGGCCGTCGCTCTCGATGCCGACGACGGCCGGCCAGAGGTCGCCTTCCTGGGCGCCGGTGCCGGCGTAGAGCCAGTGTCCGGGGTTGGTCACGACCCAGGGGAAGTCGATCATGTAGAAGGAGATGGTGGCGATGCCGAGGAGGGAGTTCTCGGGCCGGTTGATGGGGGGCTGGGAGAAGGCGCCGGTGTTCTCGATGGTCTGGACGGGGTCGATGCGGGCGTCTTCCTTGTAGCCGATCATGCGCCGGTCGGGCATGCCGTCCGCGGCGGGCTCGTACCGGACCTGCCAGTAGCCGATGTTGGCGCCGAGGAAGCCGAGGGTCTTGCCGGCGTCGCGGGCGGCCTCGTAGTGGTCGCGCATGGCCTTGGACCAGTATTCGTTGTGGCCGAGGACGAGGATGACGCGGGCGCGGGTGAGGAGGGACGGGGCGCGGGCCACGTCGTGGTCGGCGAGGTAGGCGACGTCGTAGCCGTTGGCTTCGAGGTAGCGGGCGGTGGGCAGGGACGAGTAGAGGAAGAAGCCGCCGCCGCCGTCGAGCTGGAAGGGGCGGTCGTAGGAGACGGCCCAGGCGTGGCCGGAGGGGAAGTCGAAGCGGGTGTCGAGGTAGAGGCTCTCGCCGCCCCAGTTGTTGTAGGCGGCGTCGGTGGCGGTGGGCATGACGACGATGACGTCGGCCTTGCGGTCGTCGCGCACGATGAAGGGGGCGTAGCGCGCGCTGCCGTCGGGGGCGGTGACCTTGGCGAGGTAGACGCCGGAGCGCCAGTCGCTGCCGATGGGGATGGAGAAGTTGGTGGACCAGCGGCACTCGACGAGGCCGTTGGTGGGATCGATGAAGGGTGGCGGCTGCGGGCCGACGGATGCGGTGCCTTCCATGACGCGCCGGCCGCCGGCGCCGGCGTAGTGGCCGAGGCGGTAGACGGTCCAGGAGACGGTGGAGGCGGTGGGGTGGCTGATCTGCACATCGACGTGCTGGCCGGCGGTGGCGGAGAGCGGCCGGACGTACATCTGGAAGTCGGGGCCGCCCGCGGTGAAGTCGTCGATCCGCCAGCCAGGGTCACCGGCGCGGGCGTTCTCTTCGATGACGGTGGGGGGATGCGGGCCGGCTCCCGGCCGCGGGTCAGCGCCGCAGCCTGCGGCCACCAGGGTCAGCGTAAGCAATTTTCTATAATTCGACGTCATTGCTGGGGATTAGGCGTGGCTCGCCCGGTTGCAAGTTGATCGGGCGAGTGCTCGGGACCGTCTGGAGCGGTCTCGGTGTCCCCGTCGGGCGGGAGGAGAAAGTTGGATCGTTGAATGCCGTCACCGTGCGTCTCCAGGGGCGGGGAGTATTGCGCCAGGCGCATACCTCGGCTAGATTCCGCACATTTTCGTCCCCCCCGAGGCCGAGACATTGCGCCAAGGGGGCGGCTGGAGGCCGTCGTGCTCGAAGCGCTCCGCAAGAATTCGAAGAACACCATCATCACGATCCTGTTCGCGGTCATCATCGCCGTGTTCGTCCTCAACTTCGGCCCCGGCTCGCGGGGCTGCGGCGACGCGGCCGGCACGGGCTATGCCGCCAAGGTGGCCGGCGAGACCATCCCCGAGGCGGACTTCCGCTATGCCTACCGGATCATCGGCGGCGATAGTCGGCCGTCGCAGTTCGCCCGGTTCAGCCGGCTCAAGGAGACGGTGATGGATGCGCTCATCGAGCGCGAGCTCCTGGCCCAGGAGGCGGAGCGGCTCGGGATCAATGTCTCGGAGAAGGAGGCGGTGGAGTTGCTCGTCGACCGCAAGATGTTCTTCTCGCTCGGCCAGCAGTATCCGCTCCCGGCCTATGTGCTGACCGATGGGGTGCTCAATACGGAGCGCCTGAAGTCCTGGACCCAGAATCAGCTCGGGCTGACGGAGCGGCGCTTCATCGATCAGCAGCTGCGGGAGCTGATGGCCGACCGGGTGCGGCAGCTGGTGTTTGCGGGGACGCAGCTCCTGCCGGACGAGGTGAAGGAGTATTACGAGCAGAGTCAGCGTCAGGTGAATCTGCAGTTCGTGCGCTTCCAGCCGAGCCGCTACAAGGAGGAGCTCGAGCTGTCGCCCGCGGACATCGCGGCGTACAAGACGGCGCACCCGACGGAGCTGAAGAAGTATTACGAGGAGCACTCCTACCTCTACAAGAAGCTCGGCAAGGAGGCGCGGATCCGGCGGGTGCTGGCGGTCTTGCCGCCGGATGCCAAGCCGGATGTGGAGGCCAAGGCCAAGGCCAAGGCCGAGGATGCGCTCAAGCGGCTGCAGGCGGGGGAGAAGTTCGAGGCGGTGGCCAAGGCGCTCTCCGACGACACGGCGAGCCGGACGCGGGGCGGCAGCATGGGGTGGCGCAAGAAGGGGCAGACGGGCCTCGGCCAGGCGGTGGAGGATCAGGTCTTCGCGGCCCAGAAGGGCGCGCTGCTCGGCCCGCTCAAGAGCGATCTCGGGTACGAGGTGCTGCGGGTGGAGGACTTCCGTGAGGGGGACGTGCCGCTCGAGGCGGTGGCGGACGAGATCGCGGAGGAGCAGCTGCGCACCGAGCGGTCCAACGCCAGGGCCAAGGCCGACGCGGAGCAGGCGCTGGCCAAGGTGCAGGGCGGGGCCTCGCTCGAGCAGCTCTACCCGAAGCCGACGGACGCCGATGAGAGCGACCCGGCCAAGCGCGTAAACCCGCCGCCGGCGGCGCAGGAGACCGGGATGTTCGCGCGTCGCGGGGATCTGGTGCCGGACATCGGGGTGTCGCCCGAGGTCACGAAGAAGGCCTTCGAGATGAAGGTGGGCGATGTGGCGGGGCCGTTCGAGGCGTCGGGGAGCTGGGTGGTGATCCGTCTCAAGGAGCGCAAGGAGCCGGATATGTCGGAGTTCGCCAAGCGTCAGGCGGCGATCGCGGCGGATTATCGGCGGCGCCGGGGGACGGCGCAAGTGGACGGCTGGGTGCTGCAGCGCTGCATGGAGGCGCGCAATGCCGGGCGCATCGACGTGAACGACGAGGTGATGAGCTACGAGGGGGGCAACCCTGCGCTGCGCCTGCCGGGCGAGCAGAAGTATGAGCCGTGCTCGGGCGGGCGGGCGCCGGGCCTGCCTGGCAGTCAGTTCATCAACCTCGGGCTGTGATCCGAGCCTCCGCCGTACGCCCCGCCTCGTTTTATCTTCCTTCATTCCCTCCTCTTCTTCTCTTGGGCTAGAAATCAGATGGTGATGACGCCCGCCCTGGCGCGGTGGCGCCGCTGGCTCCGCCGCCTGATGGAGCCTTTCACGGCCGGTGACCGCGTCCTCGGCGCGCTGGTCCTGGGGATCGTCATCTACTACTGCGCGACGCCGGGCATCTTCGAGGGCAAGGCGTCGGGCGACGGGCTGCGCGGTTTCTTCTACCTGCCGGGGGTCATCTATCACCACACCCTGGACATGGAGGCGCCGGCCCGGGCGCTCGGGGGGGCGTATGTCCCGGGGCGGGAGGTGACGGGGCGGGCGGCCAATCCCTGCCCGATCGGGCCGGTGCTGCTGTGGATGCCGAGTTATCTGCTCGGGCTCGGGATCAAGCAGCTGGCGGTGCTGGGGGTGCCCTTGCCGCGCGACTGGCTGCGCGAGCAGTCGTCGTTTGATTTCTGGATGGCGGCGCTCGGCTCTCTCGGGGCGGGGCTGGCAGGGCTCGGGACGCTGTTCCGGCTGGTGCGCCGGCATCTCGGGGTGGCGGCGGCGCGCTTTGGCACGGTGGGCGCGGCCGTGGCCACGCCGCTCGTGTGGTACCTGGTCCATCAGCCGCTCTACCAGCACGCCTGCGCGTTCTGGGCGGTGACGTTGTTCTGCGAGCGCTGGGATGCGTGGCGGGGCCAGGGTGGGGAGCAGGGCCAGATGACCTGGGGACGCTGGGCGGGGCTGGGGGCGCTGGGCGGGCTGGCGCTGCTCATGCGGCTGCAGGAGGGGATCTGGCTGCTCCTGCCCGGTCTCGATGTGCTCGGGGGGCTGGTGGATGAGGCGCGAGGGGCGCGGCGGGGGCGGGTGCTGCTCGGCTGGATCGGGCGCGGGCTCCTCTGCGTGGGCGTGGCGGCGCTCGTGTTCTTGCCGCAGCTCCTGCTCTGGTACTGGTACTTCGGTGCGGTGCGGCCGCCGCAGCCGCCGGGGCACATGCGCTGGGGCGATCCGGGGCTCCTGGCGACGATCTGGTCGATGCGCGGTGGGCTCCTCACGTGGTCGCCGATCCTGTACCTCGGGCTGCCGGGTCTGTGGCTCGCGCGCCGGCAGCTGGGGGGGCTGGCGTGGCGTCTTGGGCTCGTGCTGGCGGTCGAGTGGTGGGTGAATGCCGCGGCCTGGGATCACTGGGCCAGCTGGACGTTCGGGGCGCGTCGCTTCACGGATGCCACGGTGGTGTTCGCGGTGGGGCTCGGTGGGTGCTGGGTGGCCTGCACGGCGGCGGGGCGGCGACGGATCGGGCGGGGTCTGTGGGCGGTCCTACTGCTGGCGGTGGCGTGGAACGGGCTCCTCATGGAGCTGGTGCGGCAGCGGTACGTGAAATCCTCCGGCGCCGGGGCCTATGCGGCGTCGGACTGGGTACGCTGGGCCAAGGGCCCGGCGTGGCTCGGGCAGGCGCTCGACCGCTTCGGGTTCCCCTTCAACCAGCCGGCGGGCTGGATCTATGCCTGGATTTATGGTGTGCCGCCGGCCACGTATGACGGCGTGGTGGGCAGCTACATGCTCGAGCGCGACTGGTTCGTCCACGATGTGATCCACGTGCCGGGGTTCGCGTTCGAGGACGGGCGCGCCTTCGTGGTCGGGGGTGTGGTCCCGCCGCCGCCCGAGCGCTGGCCCCGGGGGACGGCGGTGCCGGCCTCGGGGCCACGGCTGCGCGTGCTGGTGCCGCTCGTGGGGCGGGAGCCGGTGCGGGTGCGCCTGACCGGGGACTTCGGCGCGCGGGCGCGGGAGATGATGGTGCGCTGGAATGACGCGCCGCTCCCCGTGACGCTGGCGAACCAGAACGAGCTCCGCTTCGCCGTGCCGGTCGAGCTCGTGCACACGCGCGCACGCGCCAATGTGCTCGTGATCGACGGCGTGCCGCCCGGCAGCCGCTTCCGTCGCCTCGACTTCGAGTCCTTCACGCGCTGGTGGCAGTAAGCCCCGATGACCGGCCGCCCTCGGGGCGCTGCGTCATGAGGTCACCCCAAGCTCATATGAGAGCGTGGCGGTGAAAGTGCTGCATCGACCGTTACCAAACCACATCGGCGACCGAATCCATGAATGAAGGTCGCTTTCGCCAGGCAATCGCAAGGAGCTCTGGGCGGTGATCGCCGGCTCATCGGACGATGAGCGCGGGGACGTGGGGACGGCGTAGGGCTCCTCGGTGAGTGGGTCTCGTCGAAAGTTCCGCGCATGGCGTTGGCGCCCTGTCGGGGGCGCACCACTTGGCGTGGTGTGTCCGAAGCGATCCTAGAAAACGTGAGGAGGACACCGATGAAATCGTTCACCACCGCTTCGCTCCTGGGGATCTTCAGCTTGACCCTGACCTTCCTTGGTGCGACCCGAGAGGCGAACGCGCGCTACCGCTGCCACACGGTGAGCGCTCGCTTCACTGATTCCATCACCGCCGAGAACTGTCCGAGTCCGGTGGGTCTGTGCACGGCCGGCACCATCACGGACGATCCTCTGATCGCGGGCACGGTGCTGAACGTGGTGAACTCCATCACGCCCGTGGGCACGACCGGTCTCCTCTCCCTGTCCACGACGCAGACCATCACCACCGCGAGCGGCACCATCG
Organism: Polyangia bacterium; assembly: GCA_036263495.1. Lineage (GTDB taxonomy): Bacteria > Myxococcota_A > Polyangia > Palsa-1104 > SHYY01 > DATAGU01. The sequence continues at coordinate 9,368 of DATAGU010000222.1, forward strand.
TGTCCCACGGCACGGGCGTCCTCGACACGGCCACGGGCAAGGTCTCGTTCCTCGAGCAATGGCCGCAGGGCACGGGCAGCTTCGCGGGCGTGAGCGGGGCGCTCTACGTCGATGGCTCTCCGCTCAGCGCTATTGAGACCGCGGGCGAGATCCGTGGCCTCCTGTGCCTGCCCTAGCCCTAGCCCGCCCCCGAACCAGCCTTTGAACCGGCGATCGAACATCTCTTAACCCCTCTTTCTTCGTACGTCATCGGCGCATCGGGCTCTGGCGCCTGGGCCCACGAGGCCCGACAGGCCCGATACGGCCGGCGTGCTGGCTGAGATCTCGAGGAAAACCCCCATGAACACGCTCCGCACTCTGTCGCTTGCAGGACTCCTGGGCCTCACCCTCACGCTCGGCGTCGCGCCCCGCGCGGCGAGCGCCGACGAGCGTTGCCACAAGGTGAGCGCGCGCATCGCCGATGAGCTCGTCACCGCCAACTGCTCGAGCCCGGTGGGCCTGTGCACGGCCGGCACCATCCAGGGCGACGGACTCCTCCACGGCACGGTCTTGAACGTGACCAACGCCATCGGCCCCTCGGCCACGTCCAATGTCTCGGCCCTCGACACCACGCAGACCATCACCACCCGGCACGGCACGCTCGTCCTGCATGGCTCGGGGCTGCTCGACCCGGTGAACGGCACCGTCCTGTTCGTCGAGCAGACGCCGACCGGGACCGGTATCTTCGCCGGCGTGACCGGGCGGCTCTACATCAATGCCGTGCTGACCTTCCCCACCTCGGCCGAAGGCGAGATCCGCGGCGAGCTGTGCCTGGCCCGGTAACCGCGCACCTGACCCACAGGTTCATACGGCCGGCCACCAGGGCCGGGCCTCACCGCCCGAGGATCTTCCGGTAATACTCCTCGTAGCGCGTCACCATCGGCTCCCTCCGCCACTCGGCCTCGACCCGGACGCGCGCGGTCTCGGCCATGCGGGCGTGCACCGCGGGCTCCTGGACCAGCCGCAGCACGGCCGCGGCCATGGCGCGCACGTCGCCTACGTCGCAGAGAAAGCCGGTCTCCCCCTCGGACACCACCTCGGGCACGCCACCCACGCGCGAGGCCACGACCGGGACGCCGCAGGCGAGCGCCTCGAGCGCGGCGAGGCCGAAGCTCTCGGTCTCGCTCGGCAGGAGGAACACGTCGCTGCACTGCAGCACTTCGACGAAGTTGAGCTGCTTGCCGAGGAAGCACACGGCACTGGTGAGGCCGAGCTCGCGCGCCAGACTCTCGACACGCGACCGCTCGGGCCCGTCGCCCACCAGGATGAGGAGCGCCGGCACGGCGCGGCGCACCTCGGCGAGGATGCGCACGACGTCGTCTACCCGCTTGAGCGGCCGAAAGTTGGAGTTGTGGATGAGGATGGGAGGCGCCGCCGCCGGGTCGTCCCAGTCGGCGGCGACACGGTCGAAGAGGTGGCGCAGCTCGCCTTTGCGCCTCGGCACGAGCGGCCGATACTTGTCGGTGTCGACGAAGTTGGGGATGACCTCGATGGGGACGTCAGGGGAGACGCCGAGGTTCTCGTAGGTGGCGCGCCGGAGGTAGTGCGAGGGCACGGTGAGGCCGTCGCTCTGCTCGATGGAGAAGCGGGTGATGGGGAGGAAGCTCGGGTCGCTGCCGACCAGGGTGATGTCGGTCCCGTGCAAGGTGGTGATGATGCGGGGCGAGCGGCTGCCGAGGATCTGGCGCGCCAGGTAGGCGCTCGTGGCGTGGGGGATGGCGTAGTGGACGTGGAGCAGGTCGAGCGTGGCGTAGGTGCTCACTTCGACCATCTTGGAGGCGAGCGCGAGCGGGTACGGGCTGTGATCGAACAGCGGGTAGTCGCGGACCTCGACCTCGTGGAAGAAGACGTTCTCGACGAAACGATCGAGCCGGCTCGGCACGTCGTAGGCGATGAAGTGGACGCGGTGGCCGCGCTCGGCCAGGCCGAGGCCGATCTCGGTGGCGATGATGCCGCTGCCGCCGAAGGTGGGGTAGCAGGTGATGCCGATGTGCAGGTTCTCACCCGGGCCGCGCTCACGCGCGGGCGCGGGGAGGGGCTCTCCCGCGGGCGGGCGCTGGGGACCACGGGATCCGAAGGGAGGGGAAGGGGTCATAGGTCGATGTCCCGCACGGCGGGGTCATAGGGATCGAGGTGGCGGAGCACCTCGGCCTTGAAGGCGGACACGCCCATCTGGGCAACGAAGTAGGCGAGCGAGTAGTGGCGCTCCTGGGGCTCGCCGCCTGGGAAGAGGAAGCCGGTGAGGCGCTCGATGCGCTCGCCCGCCAGATCGGTGCGAGCACCGAGGGCGCGGCGGTAGCGTGCGACGAGGCGCTCGACCGCGCGCTCGGCCGTGCCGCGGGTGCGGCGCACCGCATCGGCGAGCTTGGGATCGAGCGGCGGGGTGAGGGCCGAGAGCCCGGACGAGAACGCTTCGAGCTCGCGCGAGAAGTCCGCGAGCAGGCGGGCGCTGAGCGGATCCGGCGCAGGCAGACCCGCGGGCAGCGCCGCGGCGGCGAGCGACTGCACGAGCTCCTCGCGCGGCCGCTCGGCGTCACGCGGCGTGAGGCCGAATCGGCCCAGGAGCGAGCGCGTACGTGCATCGATACAGCGGAAGCGAGCCCGCGGCACCACGAGCGGCGGTACGAGGTCGAAGAAGTCGTAGAGCGGCCCGAGCTGCGCGAAGTAATTGATCTCGCCCGGCCCGCCCACGTAGGCGACCGTGGGCAGGAGGGTGTCCTGGACGATCGGGCGGAGGAGCGCGGAGGTGCTGAAGCGCAGCGGGTCGGCGTCGAGCGTGGTGAGGAGCTCGTCGGCGCCGATGGTGACGGCGTGGCCTTCCTGGCCAGGGGCGCCGGCGCTCGAGCCGCGGCCGACGAGGGTCCAGGCCTGCCCGTGACGTTCCAGGCGATAGCGTGGGCCCGTGGCCGCGTGCTCGTGGAAGAACACGAGCGGCGAGCCCGGGCGGACGTGGACCTGCTCGGTGAAACCGGCCGCGCGCAGGGCCTGGACGCGCTCGAGGAGCTTCTCCGCCACGGCATCGGCGCTCACGATGGCGCGGTGATAGATCGAGGCGGCGAGGCGCGCCACCGGGGCCGCGCGGGGATCGAAGACGATGAGCCCTTCCTCGGCAAAGAGGGACGCGAGGAGGCCGGCAAAGGCCGCGGGCAAGGTGCGGCCCGGCTGGTAGTGCTCGCGGACGAGCGCGAGGAACTCGGCGGCGTGAGGTCGTTCTTCGAGCGCCTGTTCGAGCGCCACGACGAGCTCCCGCACGTCCTCGCCGAGCCGGCGATGGGCGAGCGACACCCGGCCGGCCTCGGGCTGGCCCGCGGCCTCGTCGCGCAGCGTCAGGCGGACCGACTCTCCGCCGGGGCGAAGGACGTGACAGTGATCCACTTCGGGGAAGTCGTGGTCCTCGGTCTGCAGCCAGAACAGAGGGACTGTGCGCAGGCCCGATTCGGCCTCGATGGCACGGGCCAGGGCCACGGCCGAGGCCGCCTTGTAGAAGGTATAGAGCGGCCCGAGGAACAGCCCCACCTGCTGCCCCGTGGCCACGACCAGAGTGCCGGGCCGGCCGAGGGCGTCGATGTGGCGGCGCCGCGCCTCGCTCGGTGGCAAGGCGCGGTCCTGCTCATGGAGCAGCTCGAGGAGCCTTGGGGGGACCTGCCGCCAGGCGCGTTCGCGCGCTCGCTCCAGGCGGGCCTTGGGGTCGCGAAAGCTGGCCGGTAAAAAGGCGAGCGCGCGGGGGTCGCCGGCCAGGAAGGCAGCGGAGAAGTTCAGGGATGGCGTGGATTTGTCCATGGGGGCGACCGATGGTACACGGACCGAAGAGGCCAGACACCCAATCTGTCTGGAACGAGAAGAGGAGAACCCCGAGGCCTCCGATCAGCGCCTGATCGATCCCTTCTCATCGCCGCCGCCCGCGACCGGCGCGCCAGGCTCCTCCTGGCCCAAGAGCGGCCCTTGCGACGTCTGGTCCCGCAGCTTCCGCTCGAGGCGGGCGCGCTGCCGATCTCCCAGCCGGTGCAAGAGATCCTCCCGCATGTCGGGCGGCAGGGCCGCCAGCACGCGGCGCACTTCGGCGATCTCGTACTCGCGGATCTTCCAGTCGAACAGGGTGTAGGACAGGAGCCGCGACACGTACGGCAAGAGCCCGGCCGGACCGAGCGCGGTCACGAGGCGGCGATAGCGCTCGGTGCTCTTGGTCTCGAGCGGCAGGTTGCTGAGCAGGCGCGCCTTCCGCACCTCGTCGAGCTTGGCGAGCTGCGCCACGAGCTCACGCTCGGGGAGCCCGAGGAGCAGGCGCAACGCCTCCTCGGCCGCGGCCGGACTGATGGCGCCATCGAGCCGGCGGCTGGTGAGGAGCTCCTCCACCGGCGCACCGCAGAAGCCGGGGATCTCCTTGCTCCAGTCGTGCTCCTCGATCTTGCGATAGGGGCCGCGGCCGAGATCTTCGTACATGATCCGCGAGGCGAGCGGCACGATCTCGTCGAGCGGATAGCCCTTGGTGCCGAGCTCGGGCTGCGGCTGGTTGCCGCCGTGGTGGATGCCGCCATGGTAGTTGAGCAGGGTGCGGCGCGAGAAGTTGTAGGCCATGGCCCCGGGCAGGACGTTGTCGGGGTGGATCTCGGCGGCCAGGTCCTTCTGGTGGGTGATGGCGAGCGTCGGCACGCCTGGCCGCTCGGGCTTGTGGCCGAGCTCCCCCATGTGAACCCCCGTGGCCCCGCTGCCGTCGTTGCCCCCCATGGGCGCGAGCGCCACGGCGGCGCCGAGGCCCTCGCTGCCGCCGCGCTGGCGGCAATAGAGAAGCACGGCCGTGCTCCCCTGGCTGTAGCCCACGGCCACCTGGAGCAGGCGGGGTTCCTTGCCGGCGATGCGGCGCACGAAGTTGCCGAGGTGCACCGCCCCGTCCTCGGGCCGACCGCCCCGATAGAGGATGTTGGCGACCGTGTTGCTGTAGGGCACGACGAGGCCGAAGACCGACCGGCCGCGCCGCCGGCTCTCGCCGGCCAGACGGATGGCGGTGTAACGCGCCTCGGCGATGAGCCGGCCCACCATGAAGTTGTTGGGAGAGAAGTCGAGCCAGTCCTTCTTGCCGAGCTCCGTGGGCAGGAGATCGAGGAGCAGCACGGCGCGCTCCGCGTGGGCCGCGGCCTGGGAGATGTAGGCGTCCAGGATGCCCATCTGGTGGGCCGTGTAGTCCTTCCTGTGCATGCGCGCGAATAGCAGACGCATGGCCGGGTCGGCATCGAAGGTACGTACGTGCGCGGCCAGCTCGTAGCGGCGGCGGCGGAACTCGGACGGGCTCAAGTCCGGCTCGGGGAGGCCGAGCAGCTCGTAGCGCTCGCGGTCGATGCCGCGCGCGATCAAGGCCGGTAACGGCACGAGCCGCAGGAAGTGCAGATCATGGATGAGGCGCAGCATCCCGCCATCGACGCGGTTCTGGAGACCCCAGGAATGATCGGTCGCGGGCAGGCCGAGCGGCGTGAACTGCTGCTCGAACTCCTCGTTGGACTCGGGCACGTCGATGACCCCGGTGAAGGGGTTCTCTTGGCTGCGCCGGGGCGCGCTCTGGTAGTAGCGATGTCCGCTCGGCGGGTCCGCGCCGGCTTGCAGCTTGCGCGCTTCGCCCGGATTCGTCTGCTCGGCCGGCGCCGCTCCTGGCGGCGCGGGAGAGGCTGGAGGGGGCACGACCGCGGGCCCCACCGGGACGACCTGCGGGGGCCCATCCGGTTCTTGGGGCGGAGGCGCGGGCGGGCGGGCCGGCACGACCGCTCCTGCGGCCAGCGGTGGCGTTGCGGTCTCGAGACGGCCTAGCGCCGCCGCCAGGTCCTCGATGTCACTGTCTGTTGCGTCCGATGAGTCCTCCCGGAGGTTCCGGGGGCGCAAGAGGTCTCCAACCGACATGGGCCCTCCCGACGACTATGGGCCGGACAAAGGGTTCTCCAACGGACGGACCGTTGTCAACACATCCGAACGCCCGGACGCCCGAACGCCCAAATCCAGGACGCCAGGCGAGGATGAACCAGAGGCCCCGCATCGGTCCCAGCCACGCCCAGGTGCGACGTCAACGTTCATGTAACTCCTCTTGACGCCTAGGTATCACTAGGCAGATGATTCCTCCTGTCAGGACGGCCGGAGCGAGCCAGTGTGAGGTGGTTCGACCAGGAGCTCGTACCGGACCGGCCCTGGTAGACGGGATGGTGATGGCATCATCGAGTTCTGCCATGTTGCGCGTCGCCCTCGGACAGGCGGAAGGTATTCACACCGACACCGTGGTCGCGCACGTGCTCGAACAGTGCGCGGCGCAGCTCGGTGGCGCCCGTCCCCAGGTCGGCATCCTCTCCATCAGCGGCCGTTTCGACGAGCAACGCGCCCTCGACATCATCGCTGAGCGGTTCCCCGGCATGGGGCTCGTGGGCTGCACCTCGCGCGGCGACGTGTCGTCCATCGCCGGCTTCAGCGAGGACGGCATCAACCTGCTCCTCCTGTCCTCGGACGTGCTGTCGATGTCCGTGGGCCTGGGCCGCGGCTCGTCGCAAGACCCGGACGCCGCGGCGTGGCAAGCGCTTACCCAGGCGCGCTCGAACCTCACCCGGCCCGAACGCCTGTGCATCGCCCTGCCCGACAACCTGACGGGCCAGGCCTCGTCGCTGGTCGCGGCGCTCGGCCGGCTCCTCGCGCCGCAGTGCGCGCTGTTCGGCGGCGCCGCGGCGGTCCCCTGGGAGTCCGAGACCTCGCGCCAGTTCTTCGGCCGCCAGATCCTGACCGACACGCTCCCCCTCATCCTCATCGGCGGGCCCATCGAGTATGCGCACGTCATCGAAAACGGCTGGCGCCCGGTGGGAGAGCGGCAGCGCGTGACCAGCGCTGAGGGACGGGTGGTGCGCCGCATCGGGGAGCGTACCGCGCTCGCCTGCTACCAACATTATCTCGGCGACGGTTCGCTCCCGCTGCCCGAGTTCCCGCTCGCCTTGTTCGGCGCGGACGGCCGCTACGTGCTGCGCGTGCCGCGCAGCTATGACAAGAGGACCGGCGAGATCACCTACTCGGATCCCATCCCCGAGGGGGCGATCGTGCAGCTCACCGAGGCCGTCCGCCTGCAGATGCTCGAGCAGACCGAGGCCATCGTGCCGCAGCTCGCCCAGGGCCTCTCGGCGTCGCAGCCGGCGCTGGCCCTGGTCTTCTCGTGCTCGGCGCGCCGCCGCATCCTCGGCTCGGAGATCGGGCGCGAGATCCAGGCCGTGAGCAAGAGCCTGCCGGGCATCCCGGTGTTCGGCTTCCAGGCGCGCGGCGAGATCGCCCCGGCCGCGGGCGGCCAGCCGAGCCTGCTCCACAACTCCACGCTGGTCGCGCTCGTCCTCGGCGTCCGCGGCGAGGGAACGTCGGTGACCGCGGCCAAGGACACCGCCGTCGTCTCCTGGCAGCCCCCGCCGGCCGTCGCCATGCGCGAGGAGGCCGAGAGCCCCGACATCCTCGAACGCAAGCTCTCGCGCTCGGAGTTCTTCCGCGTGCAGCTCGAGGAGCGCTACGAGCTCAACAACGCGCTCCTCCGCTCCATCAACACCGAGATCGAGCGCAGCCGCCAGCGCATCGCCGAACAGAACGAGGAGCTGCGGCGGCTCAACGACGAGATCGCGCAGGAGAAACGCAAGACCGAGGAGCTCCTCCTCAACATCTTGCCCGGCGGCGTAGCCGAGGAGCTCAAGCGCACGGGCGTGGTCGAGCCCGTCTTCTTCGAGTCGGTGACCGTGCTGTTCACCGACTTCAAGGGCTTCACGCACATCGCCAGCACCATGACGCCCAAGCAGCTCCTCGATGAGCTCGACTATTACTTCTCGAACTTCGACGCCATCATCGGGCGCCACGGCCTCGAGAAGCTCAAGACCATCGGCGACGCCTATATGTGCGCCGGCGGTCTGCCCACGCCCTTCGAGGGCAACGCGCTCGCCGTGGTGCAGGCGGCCTGGGAGATGCAAGACTTCATGGCGCGCGACCAGGCCGTGCGCAAGGCGCAGGGCCGCACGGCCTGGGCGCTACGCATCGGCATCAACACCGGCGCGCTCATGGCCGGGGTCATCGGCAAGAAGAAGTTCGCCTATGACATCTGGGGCGACACGGTCAACATCGCCTCGCGCCTCGAATCGAACGGCGAGGCCGACCGCATCAACATCTCGCGCTCGACGCACGAGGCCATCCGCGATCACTTCGAGTGCGAGTACCGGGGCAAGCTGCCGGTCAAGAACGCGGGCGAGATCGACATGTACTTCGTGGTGGGGCCCAAGGGTCGCAAGGCTCCCACCTCCCTGAAGACGTGAGCCGGTCGCGGGCAAGGAACATGGGGGCAGGTGAGCCGGCGGGCGCAGCCCGTCTTGACCGGTGGGCCCCGGCCACGTCCACGAGGGCGGACGGGGAAAGACCCTCACAGAAACATTCGCTTGGAGCTTGGGGCACGCCATCATGATGCACGTCGCCATCGGCCACGCCGAGGGAATCCGCACGGAGTCAGTGGTCGCCCAGGTGCTCGCCCAGTGCGAGGCGCAGCTCGCCGGTGTCCGGCCGCACCTCGGGATCCTGTATGCGAGCGGGGACTTCGTCCATCACCGCATCCTCGACGCGGTGCACGAGCGCTTCCCGGGCCTCGGCAAGAACCTGATCGGCTGCACCACGCGCGGCGACATATCGTCGCTGTGCGGCTTCAGCGAGGACAGCGTGACCCTCATGCTGCTCTCCTCGGAGGTGGTGTCGATGTCGGTGGGCCTCGGGCGCAACTGCTCGCAGGACCCGGCGCGGGCGATCCGCGAGGCGCTCGAAGAGGCGCGCGCGGGCCTCAAGGGGCCCGAGCGTCTGTGCGTGGCCTGGCTCGACATCACGCGCGGTGCCGACGGCGACGTGGTGGGGGCGCTCGATCGCGCGCTCGATCCGTCGTGCGCGCTCTTCGGCGGCGCCGTGGCCCGGCCCTGGGGGCTGCAGGTGATGCCCATCGGGCAGTTCTTCGGCCGTGAGGTCTTGAGCGACACGTTGCCCGTCCTGCTCCTCGGCGGGCCGATCGAATACTCCTACAGCATCGAAAACGGCTGGCGCCCGGTGGGCGAGCGGCAGCGGGTGACGAGCTCGCGCGGCCGCGTGGTGGGCCGCATCGGCGACATGAGCGCGCTCGACTTCCACTACCACTACCTCGGGCGTCACTCGTTCGGGAAGAACTCGCGCCCGCTGTCCGAGTTCCCGCTCGCGGTGTTCGAGAACGAGACGGACGACTACTACTACCTGCGCGTGCCCGACACCTACGACACCGAGACCGGCCAGGTGACCTACGTCGACAAGGTGCCCGAGGGCGCGATGGTGCGCCTCACCGAGGCCATCCGGCCCTACATGCACGAGCAGATCCAGAGCTGCGCCAAGCGCCTCGGCCACGAGGTGGTGGAGACCACGCCGCTCTTCGGCCTGGCGTTCTCGTGCTCGGCGCGCCGGCCGACGCTCGGCTCCCAGGTGGGCCGCGAGGCCGACGCCCTGCGCACCCACCTCAAGAACGTACCGCTCGTCGGTTTCTACGGCTTCGGCGAGATCGCGCCCAACGACAAAGGGCGCTCGAGCTTCCTCCACCACGCGACGCTCATCACCCTCGTGGTGCACGGCGGCAAGAACCTCACGGCGCCAAAGGCCGTGTGGCAGCCGCCCGCGGAGGTGAACCGCTCGGCCGACGACCCGCGGGACATCTCCTTCCTCAAGCGCCGGCTGTCGCGGTCGGAGTACTTCCGCACCATGCTCGAGCGGCGCCACGATCAGAGCAGCACGCTGCTCCACACCATCCACGGCGAGATCGAGCGCAGCCGCCAGCGCATCATCGAGCAGAACGAGGAGCTCATCCGGCTCAACGTGGAGCTCGCGCAGGAGAAGCGGAAGGCCGAGGAGCTCCTCCTCAACATCCTGCCGCGCGACGTGGCCGAGGAGCTCAAGCGCACGGGCCAGGTGGCGCCCGTGTACTACGACTCGGTGACCGTGCTGTTCACCGACTTCAAGGGCTTCACGCGCATCGCCAGCACCATGTCGCCCAAGCGGCTCCTCGACGAGCTCGATTATTACTTCTCGCACTTCGACACCATCATCGAGCGCCACGGCCTCGAGAAGCTCAAGACCATCGGCGACGCCTATATGTGCGCCGGCGGCCTGCCCACGCCCTTCGCGGGGCACCCGCTCGCCGTGGTGCGGGCCGCGTGGGAGATGCAGCAGTTCATGATCCGCGACCAGACCGCGCGCAAGGCCGCGGGGCGCACCTCCTGGGCGCTGCGCATCGGCATCAACACCGGGCCGCTCATGGCCGGCGTCATCGGCAAGAAGAAGTTCGCCTACGACATCTGGGGCGACACCGTGAACATCGCCTCGCGCCTCGAATCGAACGGCGAGGCCGACCGCATCAACATCTCGCGCTCCACGTACGAGGCCATCCAGGAGCAGTTCGACTGCGAGTACCGCGGCAAGATCCCGGTCAAGAACGCGGGCGAGATCGACATGTACTTCGTCGTGCGGCCCAAGCCGAACGCCGGCTGAGTTCTTAGAACCGGACGGCCCCCCAGGCGCGGGAGAGCCAAGATATAGTGGCCTCCGGTGATTTCATGAGCGCCGCTTCCCCCTGGAGCCGTTCCCGCCACGACTTCGCGCTCGGCAGCGTCCCCCGGACCGACGACGAGGCGCGCACCTTCCTGCAAGAGCGCCTGGCGCTGTTCTGCAAATGGTGCTGCGTGCTCGTCCCCCTGGCCATGCTCCTCTACGGCTCGGTCCATGCCCGCTCCCTGGCCAACGTGCGCCTGTGGGTGGTCCACCAGGGCGGCTGGGTCTACCTCGCCCTGTCGCTGCTCTGCGCCCTCCTCTGGAACGTCTACCGCTCGCCGCGCGTCCGGCTGTCGCTCCCCGTGCTCAACCTGTGCGATCTCGTCCTCACCGTGCTCTCGGTGAGCTGCGCCTCGCTCGGCCTGCTCCTCGACCCCCACGCCCTCATCCACCAGGCCACCGCGGCCTTCGTCAACATCCTCTTCTTCCGCACCGTCCTCATCCCGACCACGGTGCGCTGGACCGTGGTCGTCGGCCTCGCGGCCACGCTGCCCATGCTCGCGTGCCTGCACGCCGCCCCCTTCCAGGCGCTCTCCCCCGGCAGCCCCGAAGACGCCTGGGTCGGCTTCGGGGGCATGGGGATCATGTGCATCTTCGGCATCGTCCTCTCGGCGGTCGGCGCGCACGTGCTCTACGGCCTGCGCGAGACCGCGCGCCACGCCTTGCAGCTCGGCCAGTACACCCTGCTCGACAAGATCGGCGAGGGCGGCATGGGGGTGGTCTACCTGGCGCAGCACGCCCTCCTGCGAAGGCCCACGGCCGTCAAGCTCCTCCCCCCGGGCCGGGCCTCGCCGAACGACGTCGAACGCTTCGAGCGCGAGGTGCAGCTCACCAGCCTCCTCACCCACCCCAACACCGTGGCCATCTACGACTACGGCCGCACGCCCGACGGCGTGTTCTACTACGCGATGGAGTACCTCGACGGCTTCAGCCTGGACGAGCTCGTGCGCCTGACCGGGCCGCAGCCCCCGGGCCGGATCATCCACATCCTGCGCCAGGCGCTGCGCGCGCTCGCCGAGGCCCACGGCCTCGGCATCATCCACCGCGACATCAAGCCGGCCAACATCCTCCTGTGCGAGCGCGGGGGGGTGTACGACTTCGTCAAGGTGGTCGACTTCGGCCTGGTCAAGGAGCTCGAGTCCGAGAGCGACGCGCGCGGGAACGCGACCGAGATCACGGCCATCATCGGCACCCCCCATTACATCTCCCCCGAGGCCATCCGCTCCCCCTCGGAGCTCGACCCGCGCTCCGATCTCTATGCCCTCGGCGCCGTCGGTTACTTCCTGCTCACCGGCAAGCCGCCCTTCGATGGCAACACCCTCATCGAGATCTATAGCCACCACCTGCACACCAACGTGGCGTGGCCCGCGCGCCCCGTGCCCGAGTCCCCGTCAGACGATCTCGAAGCGGTGCTCCGCGCCTGCCTGGCCAAGGCGCAAAAGGATCGCCCCCGCGACGCCGCCACCTGCCTCGCGCTGCTCGATCAATGCCGGAACGCGCACGCCTGGGGACCGCGCGAGGCCCACGCCTGGTGGATGGAGCACGGCGCCCTGCGGCGGCGCCGTCAGTTGAACCCGGATCCCGAAGCGCAGACGCTGCCGATGGCGTCGCGCACGTTTTCCCCCCAGCGCAAGGCGAGTTGACCCCGCCGCCCCCGAGTCCCCGAAGACCCCGTGAGCGTTGTCGTTGTCGTGAGTGTGAACGTGAGCGTGGGCGAACAGGCGGGCGGCGACGCGACGAAGGACGAACCCCTCAGGGCATGGTCTGGTGTTGCGGCTTGCCGTCCCGGATGTCGTACCAGGGGACCTTGCTGCGCACGAAGATATGGAACTCGGGCTTGAGGTCCGTGGGCGTCACCAACGTGGCCGCGGTGATCTCCATCGTCGTCGCGTTCGCGTCATTGAAACAGATGAGGATCGAGCCGCAGTTGCGGCAGAACGAGCGCTTGGCGCCGGACTCGGCCAGGAAGGTGTTGAGCTGGTCCTCGCCCTTGACGAAGCGGAAGTTGGCCTTGAGCGCGTCGATGAAGGTGGAGAAGGGGGCCGCGTGGCTGCGGCGGCAATCGGTGCAGAAGCAATTCGACATGGGGCCAATCGGTCCCTTGACCTCGTAACGGACCGCCCCGCAAAAGCAGGATCCTTCGTATGTTCCGCGGTTTTCATCCGCCATGGCGAATCTCCTTCGGTTGTCCCCTTCGGGTGGTGGTGAAGAAAGGTGCTGCGGTGAGTTTTTGAGGCAGGAGGAGGCTATCGCCAACCGTCGGGAGAAGTCAAGGCGCGGCCGGCGGGCGGCGCGCGGCCTTCCCCTCAAGGTCAAAGGGCCAAGGCACTCCCTGCCCCCGCTTCAATACCCGTTATTCAAGGCCGGTGCATGCCAAGAGAATGAGGATGGACAGAAAGAGCGCGGGCTGTTACCTCCTGACGCCCGATGCCACGGCAAGCGCTTGGAGCCCTGCGAGAGGACCGCCTGCCCTCGCGCCTCGTCGTCCTCTATCTCGGCCTCGTGCACGTGCTCGCCGGGATGGCGCTCTTCCTGCCCCTCCGGCCAGGCTACGTGGCGGCGGCGCTCGGCGTCTATCTCTCGGTCGGGCTCGGCACCACCGTGGGACTGCACCGCCTCCTGTCGCATCGCTCCTTCGCGTGCCCGCGCTGGCTCGAATACGTGCTCGTGAGCCTGGCCATGACGACGGGCCAGGGGAGCCCGCTCCTGTGGGTGGCCAACCACCGCATCCATCACGGCCACAGCGACGGCCCGGGCGACATCCACTCGCCGCGTCACGGCTTCTGGTACAGCCACGTGGGCTGGATCTACGACAGCGGCTCGACCGACCCGCTCGCCTACCAGCGCTATTGCAGGGACCTCGCGGACGATCGCTATTACCACTGGCTCGTGCCCTACCGCATGGTGCCGCAGCTCGTGGCCGTGCTCCTCGTGGCGCTCATCGCAGGGTGGGGGGCCGTGCCCTTCGTCTTCTTCCTGCCGGTCGTGTGCTGGATGCACAGCACCTACGCCGTGAACTCGGTCTGTCACTGGCCGAGCCTCGGCACGCGCCGCTTCGCCACCCGCGACGACAGCCGCAACGTGTGGTGGGTGGGCCTGCTCGCGCTCGGCGAGGGCTGGCACAACAACCACCACGCCTCGCCCCGCGCCGCGCGTCACGGCCTCGGGTGGCACGAGCTCGATCTCTCATACTGGTTCATCCGCCTCCTCGCCTGCCTGGGCCTCAGCTGGCAGCTCGTGGAGCCCGCACGCGCCACTCGGCGCACGCGGTCGTCGGCCTGAGGGCGCACCGCAACGAGGTCCGCCATGCGCATCGCGATCATCGCCACCTACACCCACCCCACCCGCCGGCGCGTCAAAGAGCCCTCGATCATGCAGTCGGCCGTGCCCGAGCTGATCGCCGGCCTGTGCCCCGAGCACGCGGAGGTGGAGATCTATAACGAGAAGGAGGTCGACATCCCGCTCGACCGCCCCTGGGATCTGGTCTTCTTCTCGTACCTCCACTCGTACTACGAGCACACGAAGGTGCTCTCGACGCTCTTCCGGCGCCGCGGCATCGTGACCGTGGCCGGGGGACGGCACGCCGGGCACTTCGCCGAGGACTGCCTGAAGTACTTCGACGCCGTCATCGTCGGCGAGCCCGAGGGCAGCGTGCCGCGCCTCATCGCCGACTTCGAGCGCGGCGAGCTCCAGCGCCGCTACGAATCGCCGCCCGCCGACCCGGCCGCGATCCGGCCCTACCGGTACGACCTCCTCGACTTCACCTACAACAAGTTCAAGCTGCCGGGCGTCGAGGCCTCGCGCGGCTGCCCCTTCTCGTGCAACTTCTGCGTGCTCACCGGCTACGAGCGCTACCGGTACCGTCCGATCCCCCAGGTGCTCGACGACATCCGGCGCATGAGCTGGAACAAGCACTACTTCGGGCTGCTCGACGACGTGTTCATCTTCCTCGACAACAACCTCGGGGGCTCACCGAAGTACCTGGCGGACCTTTGCGAAGCGCTCATCCCGCTCAAGAAGACGTGGGGCTGCGCGCTCACCTACAACGTCCTCAAGGACGAGTCGCTCGTGCGGCTCATGTCGCGCGCCGGCTGCCGCTACATCTATACCGGCCTCGAGTCGCTCAACCCCGAGTCGATCAAGGCCATGAACAAGGGGCAGAACAAGCTGTCGGAGGTGGACGCGGTCATCCGCCGCGTGTTCTCGAACGGGATTCTTCTGTCGTTCGGGCTGCTCGTGGGGTCGGACGGGGACACGAACGAGTATCTGGAGCGTCTGCCCGAGTATTTGGCGGAGCTGCAGTACTTCTCCGTCACCTTCCTCGGCATCGTGTGTCCGTATCCGGAGACGCCGTTCTTCCGCGAGCTGCAGGCCGAGGGGCGGCTCCTGCCGGGGACGGTGAGCCGCGACTATGACGGCTACACGCTGTGCCACCGGCCGCTCCGGCTCGACCCGTCGGAGGTGGTGGAGCACTTCCTGCGGCTGTGCAAGACGATCGGCAGCTTGCCGAACGTGGCGCGGCACTACTGGAGCAAGCTCTTGATGAGCGATGCGCCGCGCTACAAGAGCACGATCTTCGTGGCGGGGCCGGAGATCCTGAGCATCCGCAATCCGATCAAGAATCCGGCGCGGCGGTATGTCGCGGGGCTCGACCCGATCGAAGAGGCGGATGTGGTGGCCATGAGGACGCTCGGCATCGAGCCGCAGCGGCTCACCTGAGCTGCGGGAGGAAGCGCTGAGCTGGGGCGGCGGCGCGGACGGCTCGACGTGGGTGTGTGGCGCCGCGGGGTCCCTGCTCGTCAGGGGCCTTCGCGCTCCGGGTCCTCGGCCGACGATGGTGGCGGTGGGCTGAGCCTGGTGTCGTTGCCTGCGGAGTCGCGCTGCGGCCCCTGACGAGCAGGGACCCCGCACACGCTGGGTATGAGGTTGGCGGTGGGCCGAGCGTCTTGGCGGCGAGGGGGGGGCTCCGGTGGAGGGAAGGATGGGGGAAGGGGATTGTGCTGGGGAAGCGGCCGCTGGGGCGGTGCTGGTCAGGACTGGAGCGACGAGCCCTGAGGGGGAGTCGAGGCGCCGGTGCCTTCGCTGGGCTTCCCGGTGGTGGGCGGCGTCTCTTCGTCCGTCGAGGACGAGCGTCGCACGATGGTCGGACGCACCTTGGTGGCTAGGTCGTCACGACCAGCGAGGGCGCAGGTCGCCGCCAGCCAGCCGCCGCCACGCACGGTCGCGCGATCGCTGCGCTCGAGGGCTTTCCGTTTGACGCCGAGCGTGCTCTCGGCTTCACGGTTCTCGCGCGCCACGTCCGCGAGCGCGCGATCGAGCACTGGCAACACCTCGCGGATCTCGGCGGCCAGACCGTCGCGGTCGAGTCTGAGCGAGCGGCGCCGCGGCGGCGGCATCTCTACCGCGGGGTCGCTGAGGGCTGCGGCCACCCGCCGGGCGGTGGTCGCCACGACCGAGGGGTCGACTGGGATCGCGCCGTCAAGCGCGAGCCGCCGGAGCCCCGCCTCCCCGTGGGTGGTCTCGACCGTGGAGCGGACGTCGATGAGCACCTGCCGCACCGCCTCGCCGGCCTTGTCGCGCGCTTGCCGTGGCTCGAGGTCGTCGCCGAGCTCACGTTCGTGCGCCTCGTCGGCCACGAGCAGCTCCTCGTTGGTGCCCGTTTGCCAGCGCCCCACCAACCTCATGAGCAGGCCCACATCGGGCATGCTCTCGCCCTCGCGCAAATAGGGCCGCAGCACTTCTTCGACCCCAGTAGCGATCTCCACGGCGTGCGTGTCCGCCGCCGCGACGATGACGCGCGTGGTCTTCTGTAGATCCGTTACCAACTTCGATGCCATTTCCGCTCCTCCTTTCGGCGAGCTTGCGCTCGCGTCCAAAAAGGCTGATCGGCGATCGCTCGATCGGCAAGCGGTTGGCGAAAATTTTTTAGAAATACTGCAGGCTGGGTGGGTAAGTAGCTGGTCTGTCAGGGGAAGTTTCTCTTGCGGTCTTCGTGCGGGGGCTTTGTGGGCAGTTACCAGGAGGGGATGGGCGGGCGGTTGGGGTTCTGCTGGCAGGCGAACGGCGGTAGGGGGTGGTGGGGGCCCGGAGAACTGGGGGAAGAGGCCGGATCGCCTTACGGCGACACGGCTTTAGGGAGAAACATCGCCTTCTCAGTGGCTGAGAACGCGATAAATCATAGATCAGTCGCGTTCTCAGCCAAAAAGGCTCGATGAAACATAGAATGATCGCGTTCTCAGTGGCTGAGGACGCGATAAATCATAGATCAGTCGCGTTCCGGGTGACTGAGAACGCGATTTTTCTTGTTCCGATCGCGTTCTGGGTGACCGGGTGCGGTGCTTCATGGTTTCGCGGGCGGCGGCAGGAGAGCCGATCTCAGCTCAGGATGGTGGCGGTAGTAGAGTTGTTGGCATGGCCGGCGACATTCCAGGCAACGAGCACGTGCGGGAGCGGCTACGGGAGTTGCTCAAGGAGGGGACTGGGATCGCCTTTGTGGGCGCAGGGGCATCGGCGGGGCTGTATCCGCTCTGGGGTGAGCTGATTGAGCGGTTGGCCGATGAGGCGGTGAAGCGAGGGCTGGCCGCACCGGCGGATCGCGAGTTCTGGCTGCGCAAGGGGAACAAGGCGATCCAGGCGGTACGCGGGATCAAGCAGGCGCTCGGGGAATCGATCTACGGCAAGGTGATGCGAGAGATCTTCCGGCCCAAGCGCGGCCCGGATGGGCGCCAGTTCACGCCGCTCCACGCGGCGTTGGTGGAGCTGCCGTTCCGCGGCCTGGTGACGACGAATTATGATCCGGGGCTGACCGAGGCACGTCTTGAGCTGCGCCCCGAGGTGCGCGGCACGGGTTACGCGACCTGGAAGGACGGCGATGCGGTGTCTCGCTGGTACACGGGCGAGATCTTCGTCGAAGAGGCGCTGCCGATCCTGTTTGCCCATGGCAACTGGGAGCGAAGCGACACGATCGTGCTCGGCGTGCAGGAGTACCGGGATGCCTACAAGGCGGGGGCGTATCGGCGCCTCTTCGACAAGCTGTGGGGGCAGGACCGGCTGGTGTTCGTAGGCTTTGGCTTCAACGACGAATGGCTCGGGTTCCTCGCCGACGAGGTGGTCACGCAGACCGCGCAGGGGGCGGCGGAGCCACGGCACATCGCGCTGGTGGGGCTCGCCGAAGAAGAGGACTACACCCCGGAGATGCGGCGCACGTTCCAGGACCAGTACGGCGCTGAGGTCTACTTCTACCCGGTGAGACGTGGGCCGGATGGCCAGCAGGATCACAGCGCGCTCGGACGGATGCTGGAGGAGCTTGTCGCTGAGGTGGGGGTTAAAAAAAAAGCCTGTAGCCCGGACCTGACGAGTGCGGCACCGGCGCGGCGGGAGGAGACGCGAGAGCGCTGGGTCCACGAGATCACCGACGATGAGTTCTACGTCGAACGCGCGGGGGTGATCGACCGACTCGAACGCTGGGCCGTCGACCCGGAGGTGCGGCTCATCGGTGTGACGGGGCTTGGCGGGCAGGGGAAGACATCCCTTGTCGGCCACTGGCTCAAGGCGCGGGGCGGGGCGGCGGGGCGGCGGAGCGGGGGACTGTTCTCATGGAGCTTCTACGCGAACCGCGAGGTGAGCGCGTTCCTCGCTGCGCTGCTGGAGTTCGCCAAAGAGCTGGGGTGCCTACCACGGGCGAAGCCGAACGCGCGGGCGGTGGAGAAGGCGCGGCAGCTCCTACGTGAGGTGCCGTTGGTGCTGGTGCTGGATGGGCTGGAGCTGCTGCAGGAGCGCCCAGGGTCCGTTGCCTATGGCGAACTGCTGGAGGACGACCTGCGGGAGCTGCTGGATGCCTGCGGCCGGCAGATGAAGGCACTGGTGGTGCTGACCAGCCGCTTTCCCTTCGCGGATCTCCGACCGTATCTCGGCACGGGGCTGCGCAACCTCGACCTCGCCTGCCTGACGGATGACGAAGGGGCGCAGCTATTGGCCAAGAGGGATGTGGGCGGGAGTGAGGAGGCCAGGCGGGTGGTCAGTCGGCGGCTCGAGGGCCACCCACTGGCGCTACGGGTGTTCGCGGCGGCATTGGCGCTCGAGGGGCATGACGATCCAACGCGGCTCTATCGCAGCGTGTTCGATGAGCAGGCGCTGCGCGGGGACGATCCACTAGAGGCCAAGCTTAAGCGCCTCCTGGTCTTCTACCAGGAGAAGCTGCCCGAGCCGCAGGTGCTACTCCTCGGAATCGTGGCGCTGTTCCGCGCGCCGGTGGATGTCAGTACGGTATGTCGGCTAGCGCATGGGCTGCCCATCGTGCGCGAGCGGCTGGGGGGACTCGGCAATGAGGCGATCGAGCAGGCACTGCGACAACTGTGCAACAGCCACCTGCTCATGCGTGAGGCGGGACCTGCGATGGAGGAGTACTACGGCTGCCATCCTGTGCTGCGCGATCACTTCCGGCAGGTTCTGCTCAGAGGCGGCCCAGAGATCGCCGGAAAGGCGGCGGAGATGCTGGCCGGGCAACCATCGCCCGAGAGAACGGAGAGCGTGCGTCAGATCGAGCCGGTGCTGACGGCCATCGAGCTGCTGCTCGAGGCTGGGGTTTTCGTCCCGGCCCATCAGTTGTATCGGGAGAGGCTAGAGAATGGCCTGCTATTTCAAAGGTTGCCGGCGCTGAAAGAAGGACTGCGCTGTGCGCTGGGGTTCGTTGGCACGGTGGAGCGACGGGCACAATCTAAGCACCAGCTCGCCGCAGCAGATTATGCGTTTTCTCTGAACGAGGCCGGCCTGTTCGCATCCCTTGCCGGAGAGGTGAGAAGTGCCTTGCACTTTTACCAAGGCAGTTTGGAGATCTACAGGGGCTCCGGCAGCCTGCCACACCTACCGATCGGCTTGCGGAACCAGAGCGAACTTTGCCGATACCTCGGTCGCCTTGGGGAAGCCGAGGTAGCCAGCCGGGAGGCGCTCTCGCTTGCCGAGATAATGGGCGATAAGCGGGTCCAGGAAGGGTCGTGGGCCTCTCTCGGGGCCGTACTGGCCACCGCAGGGCGTACCCCCGAGGCTGTTTTGGCCTTTGAGCAGGCTCGTGCGATTGCAGTGGCACGGCACGTGGACGGCGGTGTGCTCTATGGTCTCAGTGGCGTTCGCTGGGCCGAGCTGTTGTTGCGGCTGGGTCGCGGGTCTCGTGCGCGGCGATTGACCGAGGCGAATCTCGGGCACTGTAAGCGCTATCGGCAGTCGAATGATGTTGCTAGGTGCCACGGGATCCTGGGGCGGCTCGATACGACAGAGGGCCAGCTTGCATCGGCCGGGGAACATCTCGCCACTGCGGAATCGACTCTGCGCCAGGGTCACATGCTGCGGGAACTCCCAACAGTTCTGCTGGCGGTCGTCGAGTTCCACGTGATGCAAGGCGCCTTCGATGAGGCCCTCCAGAAAGCAGAGGAAGCACTCCGGATCGCGGCGCCCCGGGAGCTGCGGCTCCATCATGCCGATGCGCTGGTGACGCGGGGCCGTGTCCTCCTTATACGAGCACAGGCGCTCACGGGTGACGCAGCCGCGCCCCAGAGGGACATCGAGAAGGCACAAGATGACGGCGAGGCAGGCCTGGCTCTAGCCAAGGAATGTGGCTACGCCTGGGCAGAGCGAGACGCGCTCCGTCTCCTCTCCGAGACCACGAAGGCCTTGGGCGATCCTGCCCGATCCAAGAGGCTCGCCGACGAGGTCCGTGCGCTCGAGCGCCGGTTGCTGCCGGAAGACCTGCCACCAGACCCTCCGCGCCCCCAACGACGAGCCAAGCGCCGCCGATGATGCCGCACAGCTCCCAGGGGATTTGAAGGCACCTCCCAGAAATTGAGCACGGCTCCATAAACGTGCGCAGCGTGTGCGAGGGACCTTCTGTGCAGGTCCCGGAGCGCGACTCCGCAGGCATCTACAGCGTGGCTCAGCCCAACGCCATCAGCGTGAGCCGAGGACCCGGAGCGCGGAGCGGACCTGCACAGAAGGTCCCTCGCAGTGCCACCCAGTTCTCCGAAGACGTATCCAGCGCGGCCCGCGGCGCAGGTGCTGATTCCTGTTCAGGATCGCGGTAGTAGAGTGGCCTCATGGCAGGCGACACTCCGGGCAACGACGCCCAGCCGGATCTCGGCTCGGGACCGCGCAGCGTCGACCTCATGGGTCTGACCGACGACGAGGGGGCGCGGCTCTTGGCCCAGATGAAGGTGGGCGGGAGCGAAGAGGTCCGGCGAGACGTCAGCCGGCGGCTCGCGGGTCACCCGCTGGCGCTCCGGGTGTTCGCGTCGGCGCTCGCGCTCGAGGGGCAGGACGATCCGGCGCCACTCTGCCGCGACCTCTTCGGCGAGGAGGCGCCGCGCGAGGACGATCCGCTCGAGCTCAAGCTCAAGCGCCTCCTGGCCCGCTATCAGGAGAAGCTGCCCGAGCGACAAACGCTGCTCCTCGGTCTCGTGGCGCTGTTCCCCGAGCCGGTGGACGTCGGTACGGTGTGCCGGATGGCTCGCGAGCTGCCCGTCGTGCGCAAGCCGCTCGGGAGGGTCGGCGACAAGACGATCGCGCAGGCGCTGCGCCGGCTCTGCGACAGTCACCTGCTCGTGCGCGAGGCCGGACCGGCGGGGGAGGAGCGATATCGCTGCCCTCCGATGCTGCGCGATCATTTCCGGGCGGCGCTGCTCGAACGCAGCCGGAAGATCACCGTCGCCGCGGCGGAGATGCTGGCGGGGCTGCCGGCGGCCGAGAGGCCGGAGAGCGCGCGCGAGATCGAGCCCGTGCTCACCGCCATCGAGCTGCTCCTCGAGGCGAGCGACTTCGTCAAGGCCGACGAGCTCTATCGCTGGCGGCTCGAGAACGGTCGGCTCCTCAAGCGGCTGCCGGCGCTGCACGAGGGGCTGCGCTGTGTCCTCAGGTTCGTGGGGACGGCGCGGCAGCGGGCGCAGTGTGAGCACCAGCTCTCGACGCGCAAGCTCGGCTTCTATCTGAACGAGGCCGCTCTGTTCACGCTCCTCGGCGGCGAGACGCGAGGCGCCTTGCCCTTCTACCAGGCCAGCCTCGCCGTCTATCGGGGCGCCGGCGACAAGAAGAATCTCTCCATCGGCCTGCGCAACCTGAGCGACCTGTGCCGGGCCCTCGGTCAGCTGGGGGAGGCCAAGGCGGCCAGCCGGGAGGCGCTGTCGCTGGCCGAAGAGATGGACGATGCGGCGGAACAGGAGAAGTCGTGGGCCTCTCTCGGGACGGTGCTGGTCACGGCGGGGCGCGTCTCCGAGGCGGCCTCGGCCTTTGACCAGGCCAACGCCCTGTCGGTGGCCCACGACCCGGACGGCGATGAGCTCTACAGCACGGGGGGCATCGCGTGGGCCGACCTGCTCCTGCGGCTCGGGTTCTGGTCGCAGGCGCGGCGCTTGACCGAGGCCAATCTCAAGATCTGCCAGCGTCATGGATGGTCGAATGATGTCGGCCGGTGTCACTGGATCCTGGGGCGGCTCGACATGGCGGAGGGCCAGCTGGCATCGGCCGGGGCGCACCTCGCCACGGCGGAGTCGACGCTGCGGCGGGGGCAGGTGCTGATGGCGCTCCCGGCCGTCCTGCTGGCGGCGGCCGAGCTCCACGTGGCGCAAGGCGCCTTCGACGCGGCGCTCGCGAAGGCGGAGGAGGCGCTGCAGATCGCGACGCCCCGGGAGCTGCGGCTCCATCAGGCCGACGCGCTGCTGACCCGGGGCCGCATCTTCCTCGCACGGGCACAGGCGCTCCCGGGGGACGCGGCCACGGCGCAGAGGGATGTCGAGCGGGTGCAGGAGGACGGCGAGGCGGGCCTGGCGCTGGCCAAGGGGTGCGGCTACGTCTGGGCGGAGCGAGACGCGCTCTGGCTCCTCTCCGAGACCATGAAGGCCCTGAGCGATCCGGCCCGATCCCGCACGCTCGCCGAGGAGTTTCGCGTGCTCGAGCGCCGGCTGCTGCCCGTGGACCTGCTACCAGACCCTCCGCACCTCGATCACGGCCGGAACGATCGCCGCTCCTGACAGGCTGTAGCCGCAACACCGCCGTTGGATGCCTGCGGCGGCGCAGCCAGCGACGGCCTCCAACGTGGTGTTCCGGCTGAAGCCGGGACGAGATTCAGAGCATGCCGCGCAGCTCGCGCACGCGGACGTGATCGCGCACCCGGTTGAGGTAGCGCTCGCGCACCGCTGGGTCGGGGATGCGGGCGGCTCGCTGCTCGATGAGCCGTGCGGCCTGATCGAGCGCCTGGCGCGCCGCCGCGGGCTCGCCCAGCGCGTGCCGCACCTCGGCGGCGACGAGGTGGAGCTTGATGTCCGCGAAGCACTCGCCCCCGCGGCTCTCGAGCGTCACCCGCTCGGCTTCGACCACGGCGCGCGCCTCCTCGGGCTTCCCCTGCGCGAGGAGGATACGGCCGAGGAGCGCGGCGGCCATGGGCCCGATGGCCTGCACCATGGGATGCGCGTGGCGGGCCGCTTGCTCGGCGGCCGTGAGATCCCCGCGCACGAGGTGCACGCCGGCCAGGAGGCAGTGACCGAGCGCGCTCCAGAAGGTGAGCGCCCCGCTCGCGAGCATGGCCCGGACCAGGGACTCGACTTCTTCCAGATCCTCGGGCCGCCCGCCCTCGAGCAGCGCGTAGGCGATGTAGATCTGGAGCACGCCCTCCATCATGTTCTCGCCGAGCTTGCGGCCGAGGTCGATCGCCGTGCACAGGCGGATCACGGCGCCCTCTTCGTCCCCGAGGAGCGCCTGGCCAAAGCCGGCGTGCGTCTCGGCGATGACCTGGTAGCGCCGATCCCCGGCGGCGACGAAGCAGGCCATCCCCGCCTCGGCCTCGCTGCGACACTTCCAGAAGTCGCCCTCGGCGATGCCGCAGACGCTGCGGGTCACGTGCAGGATGCCCCGGGAGCGCAGCTCGTTCTCGCCGAGATGAGACAGGATCTCCTCCATGCGCCCGAGCGCGGCCCGCAGCTCGTCGCGCAGCGCCATGAGGACGAGGCCGCAGCTGATCATCCACAGCTGTTCGAGGTAGACGCCCTCTGCGCCCCGCACCGGCTCGGCCTGGATCAGCGCGCCGACCTGGGCCTGCAGGACGTCGCGCCGCCCCATCGGGATGGCCATGGTCAGCACCATCCCGAGCGCGTGACACCACGTGGCGCTGCCGGCCTCGAGGAGAGGCACGGCGTGGCTGGCGGCCTCGTGGGCCGCGGGGAAGTTCCAGCTCCAGAAGTGCGCCAGGGCCGATGCCGCATGCAGGGTCCCGAGGACCTCGCCCGTGGCGCCGCAGCCAAGCCCCTGCTCCGCGGCGCGCAGGGCGCCGGCGAGATCGTTCCCTTCTACGAGATCCATCGCGGCGCGCGCGAAGAACTGCGCCGCTCGCCTGAGCTCCCGGCCGCGCAAGTAGTGCTCGGCCAGCACCATCGGCTCCTGCTCCCCCACGTCCTCCAGATACTGCCCGGCGGCGCGATGGGCCGTGCGCCGCTCCTCTTCGCTGAGGAGGCCATAGGCGGCATCGCGCACGAGGGCGTGCCGGAAGGTGTACTGCGGCTCTCCCGGGAACCGACTCTCGGCCTGCCGCGTGATCGTCTCCGCGGTCACGAGCAGGAGGAGGCCGCGCTCCACGTCCATGTCCGCCTCTTCGCCGGGCACCGAGGCGGTCTCGGACCAGGCCGCGGGGCCCGAGCCGAGCAGCACCAGGACGCCGCCGCGCCAGAACCGCTCGCCGAACACGCTGGCCGCGGTGAGCACCCGGCGGGCCCGGGGATCGAGCCGCAGGAGGCGCGCCTGCAGCATGGCCAGCACGGTCCCGGGCAGCTCTTCGGCCCCTTCGGCCACGGCCCGGATGAGCTCCTCCAGGAACAGGGCGTGACCCTCGGCCTGCACGACGATCCGGTCCACGGTCTCGGCCGTGGCCTTCTCGCCGAGCACCGCCCGCACGAGCTGCTCGCTCGCCTTGCGCCCCAAGCCGCCGAGCCGCAGCTCCTGCACCGGGCAGGACTCCCACAGCCGCGGGAACCGCTCCTTGATCTCGGGACGCGCCAGCCCGAGCACGAGGAGCGGCTGCTCCCCGAGCTCACGCAGCACCGCCTCCATGAGGCGCACCGAGGCCTCGTCGCTCCAGTGCAGGTCTTCCAGCACGAGCAGCACGGGCTGCGCCGCGCACTCGCCGCGCAGGAACGCGAGCAGGGCCGCCATCATCTGATCCCGCATCAGCCGCGGGTCCTGCCGCGCGGCCCGCAGCTGCGGACGGTCGTCGTCCGGGAAGGGCAGACCGCACAGCTCGCCCAGGAACTCGGCCACCCCCAGCGCCTCCTGCGCGCCGACCCGCCGCCGCACCTGCTCCACGAGCTGCCCCCGCCGCGCCTCCTCCTCTCCAGCTTGGGCGAGGCCGCACAGTTCGAGGAAGGCCTGGCCGAGGAGGCCGTAAGCCGTCCCGGCGCTCATGACATCGCCTCGCCCCACCGCCACCTTCAACTCGAGCCCCTGGGCCGCCAGGCGTCGCACCAGCTCCTGGCGCAGCCGCGACTTGCCCATGCCCGAGGGTCCGAGCACGAGGACCGCCTGGGCCCGCGGCTCCTCCACGCAGTTCGCCATCACCCCGGACAGGAGCCGCAGCTCCTGCTCGCGACCCACGCACGGTGTCGGCCGTCCGAGCAGGAGCCGCACCTCGTCGCCGCCGCGCCGTTCCTCGCCGAGGGCCCAGCGCTGCGGCCCGAGCTGACGCACGTGGAAGCGCGTGTCCAGGAGGTCCGCCGTCAGCTCGTCGAGCCACACGGTCCCGGGGCGCGCCGCGGTGTCTTCGAGGAGCGTGGCCGCCTGGCGCAGCGCCTCCCCCAGGGCCAGCGGCCCCGACACGAGGCCATTGCCGGTCGCCACCGCCACCTGCCACTCGGGGAGGAGCCGCTGCAGCTGCCAGGCCGCCCGCGCCGCCTGCACCACCTGATCCGTGGCCGTCTGCCGCGCCGCGTCCGCGGCCACCAGCGTGGCCAGCACCGAGCCATCGGCCAGGCCGTCGACCTTGGCGCCGAAGGTCGCCATCAGGCGGTTGAGCTCGGTGCCCCACGGCTCCCCGGCGTCCGCCGCCGCGGCCGGTTCTGCCCCCGCACCGGCCGCGGGCGGGAGCGCCAGGATCAAGCTCACCATCCGCCGCTCCCTGGATGCCTCCGGGGAGCCGCCTGTGGAGCTCTCCTCGGGGCCGGACGGCTTGGTCGCCAGCGGACGGCTCGTGATCGCGATCGGCTGCAGCTCGAGGTACCGCGGCTCGAGCTTCAATCGCGCCAGCGCCGCCACCAGCTCGCCCCCATGCGCCATCCGCTCTGCGGGCGACGGTTTCATCATGGCGCCGAGCAATTGCTCGAGCGGTACGGGCAGCTCCGGCCGCATCTGCCGCAGCGGCGGCACTTCGCCCGAGAGCCGCTGCGCCAGCACGAGCCCGGCGTGCTCCCCCGCGAACGGCGGCGCTCCCACCAGGCATTCGAAGAGCACGCAGCCGAGCGCGAAGATGTCCGCCTGCGGGCCGGGCGGATCGGCGCTCTGCACCTGTTCGGGCGCCACGTAGCGCAGGTGGCCCAGGAGCTCCCCGGCTCCGGTCACGGTCCGCGCCGACATCTGACTGCGCGGCAGCCCGAGCCCGAGCAGGGTGACACCCTCCACCGCGGCCTCCATCCGCCCGGCGGCCAGGGTGCCGGGCGCGGCGCCGGGGATGGCGCGCAGGAACAATCGGCTCGGCCTGAGATCCCCGTGCACGAGGCCGTGGGCGTGGGCGCGGGCCAGCGCATCAGCCACCTTGCGCGCCAGCACCAGCGTCTCGCCCACACGCAGCGGCCTTTGCCCGAGCCGCCGCGCCAGGTCCTCACCGTCCAGCCACGCCGTGGCCACGTACAGCTCTCCCTGCTCCGTCTGCCCGTGGGCCACGGGGAGGGCGATCCCGGGGTGGCGCAACCCGGCGAGCCGCGCCATTTCCTCGGCGAAGCGCGGCAGCATCCAGTCACTCGACGCGGGCAGGCGGAGCAGCTTGAGCGCCACCTGCCCGCCGGTCTCGCGATCGCGGGCGCGGAACAGCTTCCCCATGCCTCCACTACGGACCAGGCTTTCAACCTCGAATCGCCCGGCCACGAGCAAGCCGGCGCCGAGCTTCCACGGATCCATGTGTCACGCCCTCTTCATGGCCGGCGGGTGGGATGCCGTCCGCGGGTTTGCCTACCGAAGGATGGATTCACAATTCGCAACTCGCTGGGCGTCCGTCCCATGGCGCCACCAGCGAGGGCCAGCGTTTCGGTCCACCGTGATGATAGATATTCGTGTCGCTGTAAACCAGCGGCTTAGGGGCGAAGGAAGAAAGATGGTGACGAGCGCTCCGCTACCAGCGCCGGCGTAGCTCGGCCACCCGGACATGGTCGCGCACGCGGCCGAGGTAGTTCTCGCGCACCGTCGGGTCGGGGATGCGGGCGGCGCGCTGCTCGAGGAGCTCGGCCGCGCGATCGAGGGACTCGCGGGCCGCCTCCGGCTCGCCCTGGGCGCGCCGCACCTCGGCGGCGACGAGGTGGAGCTTGATGTCCATGAAGCCGCTCCCCCCTCGACGCGCGAGCGTCGCCAGCTCGGCGTCGACCACGGCGCGCGCCGCCTCGGCCGTCCCCTGCGCGAGGAGGGCGCGACCGAGGAGGGCGGAGGACAGAGGGCCGATGGCCTCGACCACGGGATGCGCCTGGCGGGCCGCGTGCTCCGCGGCCGCGAACTCCCCGCGCTCGAGGTGCACGCCGGCCAGGACGCAATAGCCGAGCGCGCTCCAGAAGGTGAGCGCCCCACTGTTCGCGATCATGGCCTGGGCCAGGGCCTCGGCTTCTCCCAGGTGCTCGGGCCGACCGCTCTCGAGCAGCGCGTGGGCGATGTGGGTCTGGAGCACGCCTTCCATCATGCTCTCGCCGAGCCTGCGGCCGAGCTCGAGCGCCGCGCGCAGCCGGGCCGCCGCGGCCTCCTCGTCCCCGAGGAGCGCCTGGCCCAAGCCCGCGTGCGTCTCGGCGACGATCTGATAGCGCCGGTCCCCCACCGCGACGAAGCAGGCCATCGCCGCCTCGGCCTCGCTGCGGTATGTCCAGAAGTCGCCCTCTCCGAGGCCGCAGACGCTGCGCGACACATGCAAGAGGCCCCGGGCCCGCAGCTCGTTCTCGCCGAGCCGGGACAGGATCGCCTGCATCCGCCCGAGCACCGCACGCAGCTCGTCGCGCAGCACCATGAGCACGAGGCCGACCACGAGCACCCAGAGCTGTTCGAGGTAGACGCCCTCCGCGCCCGGCGCCGGCTCGGCCTGGACCAGCGTGCCGATATGGGCCTGCACGATGTCGCGCCGCCCGAGCGGGACGGCCATCGAGAGCACCATCCCGAGCGCGCGGCACCACGCGGCGCTGCCGGCCTCGAGGAGGGGCAGCGCCGCGTGCGCCGCCTCGTGCGCCGCCGCGAAGTTCCAGCTCCAGAAGTGGGCCCAGGCGGCCACGGCGTGCAGCGTCCCGAGGACCTCGCCCGTAGCCCCGCAGCCCAGCCCTCGCTCCACGCAGCGCAACGCGCCGGCGAGATCGCTGCCTTCGGCCAGCTCGACGGCGGCGCGGGCGAAGTACTGGGCCGCTCGCTTGAGCTCCTGGCCGCGCAGGTAGTGCTCGGCCAGCACCATCGGCTCTCGCTCCCCCAGGGTCTCCAGGTACTGCCCGGCGGCGCGGTGGCCCGCGCGCCGCTCCTCTTCGCTGAGGAGGCCGTAGGCGGCCTCGCGCACGAGGGCGTGCCGGAAGGTGTACTGCGGCTCCCCCGGGAACCGGCTCTCGGCTTGCCGCGCGATCGTCTCCGCGGCCACCAGCAGGAGGAGGCCGCGCTCCACCTCCATCCGCCCGTCTTCCACGGGCACGGGCGCCGTCTCGGGCCAGGCCGCAGGCCCCGGTCCGAGCAGCGCCAGGAGGCCGCCGCGCCAGAACCGCTCGCCGAACACGCTGGCCGCGGCGAGCACCCGGCGGGCCCGGGGATCGAGCCGCAGGAGACGCGCCTGCAGCATGGCCAGCACGGTCCCGGGCAGCTCCTCCGCC
>DATAGU010000223.1:0-8045 GCA_036263495.1 Polyangia bacterium
CGCGCCCTCGACCTGAGCGAGGAGGGGTTTTGCTTTCGTTAGGGCATCCCCCTTCAGATTTGGCAAGTTGAGCGCGTCGGCGAGGTGGGTATAGGTCTCATCGAACTCCAGCTCGCGGTTCTGGATGGTCTCCGCAAATCCGGGAAAGACCGAGAGCATCTCTCGCGTCGGCAAGAACACCGGGCGCTGGGCGAGCGCGCTGATCGCCCAGGCCGGCGATACATCCTCGACACCCAGTCTGAACGCCACCCACCCGCCATGGTCCCAGTCGACTTGCGCATCCGCCGTCGTGCACCCGCGACTGACGAGCGCATCCACGGACTCCACGCGAAACAGGCCCTTCAAATGTGCTTCTAAAGGTCCAAACTTCACATGCCGGGCCTGCTTCCCAGAGGGCTGCTGGTCCCAGATGGCCGACTCGACCGCATAGAGGAGCTTCAGCAAATGCGACTTTCCGGTCGCATTCTCCCCTATGAACACGTTGATGCCGCGCGCGAACTCGAAACGCCTCTGCCCGCGGAAGACGGTGAAGTTGGTCACCTCGAGCTTGCCGATCGCCATCAGCGCAGCCTAGCACCACAGTAGTAAGGATTAGATGGATTCGGGAGCGTTGGCGGACAGATGGCTGGTTACGGACGTGAGCCGCAACTCGTGGTCAGTGCCGTCGCGGAGTCCCGAGGATGCGCCGCGTCTCCTCGATCGTCGCCACCATACGCCCGCGCGCACGGATCATCTCCGCGGCCTTGGCCACGAGCGGCGCCGACCCCTCCGCGAGCACGCCCTTCTCGAGGTAAATGTTGTCCTCGAGGCCGACCCGCACGTTCCCGCCGCGCACGATCGCCAGCTCCGCGAGCGGCAGCTCGTGACGTCCCACCCCCGCCACGCCCCAGCTGTAGCCGGGCTGCAGCCCCTCGACCAGAAAGTCGAGGTTCCGGGCATTCGCCGCCATGCCGCCGCGAATCCCGAGCACGAACTGCACGTGCAGCGGCTCCGCGAGCAGCTCCTTTTTGACCAGCTCGGCCGCGATGTCGAGGTGCCCCGCGTCATAGACCTCCACCTCGGGCACGCAGCCGCGGGCCCGGATGCGGCGCGCCACCTCCATCACCATCGGCAACGGGTTCTCGAAGATCTCGTCCCCGAAGTTCATCGTCCCGACGTTGAGCGTCGCCATCTCCGGCGCGTCCGCGCCCTCGAGGCGCAGCGCCCCACAGCGCTCGTCCACCGACATCCCGATCGCCCCGCCCGTCGACGTCTGGATCACCACGTCGCAGCGCGCGCGGATCGCGCGGATCGCCTTGCGAAAGAGCTCCGTGTCCTGCGAGGGCCGGCCATCGTCGTGCCGCACGTGCAGGTGGATGACCGTGGCCCCGGCCGCCGCGCAGCGCGCCGCCTCCGCGCCGAGCTCCTCGGCCGTGAGGGGGAGATGCGGGTTCTGCTCCCGGGTGGCCTCGGCGCCGACGATGGCGGCGGTGAGGATGCACGGCCCCGGGCGGCCGACCTCACGCACCCCCGCGGGCGCGGACCGACGATACTCGGCCGGCACCACGCACGTCCCCACCGCGCGCACCACCACCTCCGGCTCCTTCAAAATATCCGCGGCCGAGGCGCTCACCGCAGGGGCCGGCGCGATCACCTTGCGCGCCTCGAAGCGCATCTTCAGCGACGTGCGCCCCCAGCCGATGATCTCCCCCTCGGCCTCGATGTAATCGCCCGCGCGCACCGGCCGGAGGAACTCGACCGATTCATAGGCCCGGAACAGACCCTCGTCGCCGTCCGCGCGGATGCACAGCTCGGTCGCCACGTCGCCGAACAGCTCCAGGATCTTCGCGCCGTCCACGAGACCGCCGCCGTAGTGACCATCGCGCGTCGCCATCCGCACCCGGATCGCTGCCTTCACGTTGCACCTCCTGGAGTTTGCCCGCAGGGTTTGTCGCACGTCACAGACGGACGGCGCAAGCCGGCCAAGCGCTCCACCGAGCGCGGCCCCGGAAAGGATTACGTAAGCGTGAGCCTGGACGTGAGCGTGAGCGCTGCCGTCAGGGTCAGCTCACAGACCGCAGGCCACCGGCGTCACGCCGCTCCGTCCATTGGCCGTGGCCCACCGCGCCGTGCTGTCGCCGTCATAGCTCAGCGTGATCGGCCCCCCGAGGATGTCGCCGCTCAAGGTGATGGTGCCGCCGACCTCGGGGCAGCGGCCGGTGCAGTGGCGGTAATTCGCCACCGTGGTGCTCCAGGTCCGGCCAAAGGCCGACGTCGTCCAGACACCGTCCAGATCCAAACAGGAGCCGTCCCAGGACGCCGTGTAATCGCCGACGCGGCGGAACTGCGAGCCGCGCGCCCCGGCGCCGGTGCTCGTGCTGTTCAGGCTGAGGCTGCGCCCGCTGCCACTCGTGGAATAGACGGCCGTGGACTGGAAATCGACCATCGCCCCGTTGATGCGCAGCCCCGTGCTCGCGAGGCTCACCTGCACCCCACTCGTCTGGATCGAGAAGCTGGCCGTCACCCGGCCCGTGAGGTCGAACAGCCCATAGGGCCCGCTGCAGCGATTGAGCGTGTATGCAACCGACGCCCCGGTCGCCTGGGCCGACACGCAGCCCGCCGGCACGAGATAGCGCCCCGCGTTGGCCGCGGCATTCTGCGCCACCTCATCGGCGCTCATCGCCGAAGTGGCCCCATCCAGCGCCACCGCGAGCAGCGTCCCCTCGCTGTTGGCGCTCTCCAGCGAATCGAGCGCGGCGCTCACGTTGTCGTTCTCGCTCGACGCCCCGCACCCGGCCACGGCCCCGAGCAGGAACACGAACCCACCCGCAGAAAGATGCGCACGCAGACGGCTCTTCCCCATCGTCTTCATTGTCGTCGTCATCGGTCGTTCATCTCCTCACGCCTCGTAAGACACGGCGGTCGCTATGGTCCGTAGCACGCGAGTTCCCCTCGGGCGAGCGCTGCACCCCCAGCAGGAGCCCAAAAAAAAGGCGGGGCGACCACCCGATGGGGTCGCCCCGCCTCTACTTCAAGTACCGCTTGGCGCTGGGTCCGGACGCGCGACTAGAAGTCGTCGCCCATGCCGCCCATGCCGCCCATGCCGCCCATACCGCCCATGCCGCCGCCGCCACCGCCGCCCGCGGACGCCGCCTTCTCCTTCTTCGGCCGCTCGGCGATGAGCGCCTCGGTGGTCAGCATCAGCGCCGACACCGACGCCGCATTCTGCAGCGCGCAGCGCACCACCTTGGTCGGGTCGATGACGCCCTGCTCGACGAGGTCACCGTACTCGGCGGAGGCCGCGTTGTAGCCGAAGGAGCCCTGACCGTTCTTCACCTTCTCGACCACGATCGAGCCGTCCACGCCGCCGTTCTGGGCGATCCAGCGGAGCGGCTCCTCGATCGCGCGCTTGATGATGTTCACGCCGAAGCGGCGATCGCCCTCGGGCTTGAGGCTGCTGAGCACCGGCAGGCAGCGCAGGAGCGCCACACCGCCGCCCGGGACGATGCCCTCCTCCACGGCCGCGCGGGTCGCGTGGAGCGCGTCCTCGACGCGGGCCTTCTTCTCCTTCATCTCGGTCTCGGTGGCCGCGCCGACCTTGATCACCGCCACGCCGCCGACGAGCTTGGCCAGCCGCTCCTGCAGCTTCTCGCGGTCGTAGTCCGAGGAGGTCTCCTCGATCTGCGCCCGGATCTGCTTGACGCGCGCGTCGATGTCGGCCTTCTTGCCCGCACCCTCGACCACGGTGGTGTTGTCCTTGTCCACCTTGATCCGCTTGGCGCGGCCGAGATCCTTCACCGTCACGTTCTCGAGCTTGAGCCCGAGGTCCTCGGTGATCGCCTGACCGGAGGTGAGCACCGCGAGGTCCTTCAGCATCTCCTTGCGGCGGTCGCCGAAGCCCGGGGCCTTGACCGCGCAGACATGGAGCGTGCCGCGGAGCTTGTTCACCACCAGGGTGGCCAGCGCCTCGCCGTCCACGTCCTCGGCGACGATGAGCAGCGGCCGGCCCTGCTTGGCGATCTGCTCGAGCACCGGCAGGAGGTCCTTCATCGACGAGATCTTCTTCTCGTGGATGAGCACGTAGCAGTCATCGAGCACCGCCTCCATGCGCTCGGAGTCGGTCACGAAGTAGGGCGAGAGGTAGCCGCGGTCGAACTGCATCCCCTCGACCACGTCGAGGGTCGTCTCCATCGACTTGGCCTCCTCGACCGTGATCACGCCCTCCTTGCCCACCTTCTCCATGGCCTCGGCGATCATGTTGCCGATCGTCGCCTCGCCGTTGGCCGAGATGGTGCCGACCTGGGCGATGTCCTTCTTGCCCTTGGTGGGCTTGGACTGGGCCTTGAGCTCCTTGATCACGGCCTCGACCGCCTCGTCGATGCCGCGCTTGAGATCCATCGGGTTCACGCCCGCGGTCACGAGCTTGGCGCCCTCGGTGTAGATGGCCTGGGCCAGCACCGTGGCGGTGGTGGTGCCGTCGCCGGCGACGTCAGAGGTCTTGGAGGCAACCTCCTTGACCATCTGCGCGCCCATGTTGGCCATCTTGTCCTCGAGCTCGATCTCCTTGGCGACCGTCACACCGTCCTTGGTGATGGTCGGCGAGCCCCACGACTTCTCGATGACCACGTTGCGGCCCCGCGGTCCCAGGGTGACCTTGACCGCATTGGCCAGGGTGTTGAGGCCGTGCGCGATTTGCGCACGCGCATGATGGTTGAATGCGATGTCCTTCGCAGCCATGGTGTCCTTCTCCTATTCCTCTGAAAATCCCGTACGGCCGGGGTTACTTCTCGATGACGGCGAGGATGTCGTCCTCGCGCAAGATGAGGTGATCCTCACCGGCGATCTTGACCTCGGAGCCCGAGTACTTGCCGAAGAGGACCTTGTCGCCGGCCTTGACCTCGAGCTTGCGCACCGAGCCGTCCTCCATGACCTTGCCGTTGCCCACCGCGATCACCTCGGCCTCGATCGGCTTCTCCTTGGCGGTGTCGGGGATGTAGAGCCCGCCGGCGGTACGATCCGGCTCGGCCAGACGCTTGACGAGAATGCGGTCGTGTAGCGGACGAATCGTCATGTTCGTTTCCTCCACTTCGGTTGTGCTGCCTTCAGTTGGGGTTGAGCGGTTCAAGCCCTCGGAGCGTCGATCGGTCGACGGACCGGCCGGTGCCCAGGGCCTGGGGCCCAGCGAAAGCTAGGCCGACAGCTTCGTCGCATCAGACGTCGTCGAGTCCGACGACGTACTCTTCTTGTCGTTGTCGATCGCCTTCTGCAGGCTATCCGCGCGATCGTTCTCGGTACGGGTGCTCTTCTGACTGCCGTAGCCGTCCTTGTACCAGCCGCCACCCTTGAGGACGAAGGCCGTGGCGTTGATCAAACGCTCCAGGGTGCTCTTGCTGCATTGCGGACAAACCTGCAGCGGGGCGTCGCTCATCTTCTGCCACTCCTCGAAGCGATGACCGCAGGCGCTGCAACCGTACTCGTACGTGGGCATCTTCTTAACCTCCCAGCGGCGGGGTCGGCTCATACCCTAATCACTCCTCCTCGCTTGTCAAGCGGCGAAGGAGAGTGCTAATTTTTTGTCGAAACTGCAGAGAGACCGGGCGGTTGCGCATCCACGGTCGAAGCAGACGCAGGGTCCCCGGGTGCTGTTCGCCCAGCGCGCCCCATGATAGAGACAGAACAAATGGGGGTACGCGATGAGCGACCGACCACTTACTGATTACGAAAAATACATCCGTACAGAAGAACTGCTCGCGCTTCAAAAGCCCGTGGAGCGGCAGAGCTGCCACGACGAGCTGCAGTTCCAGACCGTGCATCAGGTCGCCGAACTCTGGATGAAGCTGCTCCTGCACGAGATGCGCTTCGTCAGCCGCCTGATGGACGAGGGCGAGTGCGACCACGCCACGCGGCTCCTCGGCCGGGCCCGCCTGCTCCTCCACCTCCTGCACGACCAGCTGGCCCTGCTCGACACCATGAGCCCGCGCGACTACATGACCATCCGCAACGTGCTCGGGCGCGGCTCGGGCCAGGAATCGCCGGGCTTTCGTCACATGCTGGCGCTGCCCGCCGAGGTCTGGCCGTCCTTCGAACGGCTGCTCGAACGGCGCCGCGTCACCCTGCGCGCCATCTACGAGAAGCCCGAGGCCCACGCCGACCTCTATAATGTGGCCGAGGGTCTGGTCGACTTCGACCAGGGGCTGCAGGCCTGGCGCCAGCGCCACCTCATGCTGGTCTACCGCATCATCGGCGCCGGCACCCCCTCGCTCAAAGGCAAGCCCTCCGAGCTCCTGGCCGAGGGCATGAAGCACCGCTTCTTTCCCGCCCTGTGGGCCGTGCGCGACGAGCTGTTCGAAGAATGGTCGCGCAGCCATCCCCACGGCGCCGACCAGGGCTATCATGGGTGAAAATTCTCGGGTGAATTCTGGGTTGAGCCCTCGGGCGAAGTCCCTTGAGTGAAACCTCGGACCGAGCCGCAAGGCTTCATAAAGGCCGGATCATGACCGCTCACGACGATCTCCTCTCCTGGCGCGCCGAGTTCCCCGCGCTCGAAACGTCCGTCTACATGGTGTCGCACTCGCTCGGCGCCATGCCGCGCCGCGCCGCCGACGACCTGGCCGAGTTCGCCCGCCTGTGGGTCGAGCGCGGCATCAACGCCTGGTCCGAGTGGCTGCCCGAGGTCGAGCGCGCCGCCGAGCGCATCGGCCGCATCATCGGCGCCCCCACGGGCACGGTCATGATGGCCACCAACGTCTCGACCGTGCAGGCCGTGGTCGCGAGCTGCCTCGACTACCGCCCCGAGCGCCCCAAGGTGGTCTACACCGAGCTCAACTTCCCCTCGGTGAGCTACGTATGGAAGGCGGAGGAGCGGCGCGGCGCCGAGGTCCACGTCGTCCCCTCGGACGACGGCATGACCGTCGACACCGCCCGCATCCTCGAGGCCATCGACGAGCGCACGCTCATCGTGCCCATCTCGCACGTCATCTTCCGCTCCGCCGCGATCCAGGACGTGGCGGCCATCGTGCGGCGCGCCCACGAAGTCGGCGCGATGGTCCTGCTCGACTGCTACCAGTCGACCGGCGTGGTCCCCTTCTCCGTGGAGACGCTGGGGGTCGACTTTGCCTGCGGCGGCTCGGTCAAGTGGCTGTGCGGCGGCCCCGGCGCCGCCTACCTCTACGTACGGCGCGACCGCATCCCCGAGTTCGCCCCGCGCGTGACCGGCTGGTTTGGCCACCGCGCGCCCTTTGCCTTCACCATGCCCGAGCAGCAGTACGCCGACAACGTCTGGCGCTACGCCGGCGGCACCCCGGCCATCTCGGCCCTCTACCAGGCGCGGGCCGGGGCCGAGATCGTGGCCCAGATCGGCGTCGAGCGCATCCGCAAGAAGTCGCAGCGCCAGACCGAGCGAGTGATCGCCGCCGTGGACGCCGCCGGCTACACCCTGCGCTCGCCCCGCGCCCCGTCCCAGCGGGGCGGCTCCGTGTGCTTCGACTTCCCCGGCTCCGAGCGGGTCGCCGCGGCGCTCAACAAGGGCAACTTCCTCTGCGACCACCGCCCCGGCGCCGGCATCCGCATGGCCCCCCACTTCTACAACACCGACGAGGAGTGCGACCGCTTCATGGCCGAAGTGGAGCGCCTGCGCAAGGCGCTCTGACGGACGGCCCGAAGGGTTCACGTCGGGAGATCGTCCTCCACAGACCGGGCATACCCTCCCAGGGACCGTGCACGTCTGCACAGGGACCGGGCACATCTGCGCAGGGACCAGGCACGCCTGCACAGAGACCAACACCGCCTGCACAGGGACCAACACCGCCTGCACAGGGACCAACACCGCCTGCACAGGGACCAATACCGCCATCATCGGGTACTGACACCGCCTGCACAGGGACCAATACCGCCATCATCGGGTACTGACACCGCCTGCACAGGGACTGACACCGCCACCATCGGTCCCTAACACCGCCTGCACAGGGACCAATACCGCCATCATCGGGTACTGACACCGCCTGCACAGGGACTGACACCGCCTGCGCAGGGACTGACACCGCCTGCACAGGGACCGGACACGTCAG
>DATAGU010000224.1:0-119432 GCA_036263495.1 Polyangia bacterium
GGTCTCCGCCACGGTCCCGCGACGCTTGGAGTTGTTGCGCGTCGCCCCCCGCAGCATCGCCGCCGCGGCCGTGAGATCGGCCATGGCCTGCACCCCGCCGCGTCCCTCGGCCTCCTGACGGATCAGGCCATGCCCGAGCACACGCTGGAGCACGTCGAGTTGCGCCGCCAGCGGCTCCGGATCGGCGCCGGCCGACTGCGTCTGGAGGAGCGCGCCGTCGATCAACTGCACCGCCTCGGCCGCGGCCGGCTCGGACCGTTGCTCGAGGTCCGCGCGCGTGTTTTCGAGGATCGTGCGGGCGCGGAGCCGTTTGCCCTTGGCCTCGCGCAGGCTGTTCGCCACCGCCTTGCGAGTCGTCTTGCGACTCCCCCGCGCCGCCTCGCGGGTGACGCCGGCCGCGACGAGCAGGTCGCGCGCCGCGGCCAGGCGCGCGCCATCGGCCGCGGTGAACCCCTCGGGGGTCAGGTGCGCGCCAAACAGGCCGAGCGCCCGTAGGGTCTCGTCGGCCTGCTCCAGCGTGTTGCTGGAGGGGAAGCCGCGGCCGACGCGGATCTGTTTTTCACGAACTGCAGCAGGGATGGTGTCGAGGTTCAGTGTGGTCTGTGTCATGCGCACTTCTGTAACTATGCTGTACGAGCGGTCAAGGGGCCGGCGAGCGGTTTTTGTGGATTTTTTTGATGTCGTTATAAGTGAGCGCGAGTCGCATGAGCCCTAGTGAGTCGGTTTCTGCGATGGGACCGCCGACACCCCAAGAAGACCGGAAGTGCGGACGTGCCCGCGGAGACGAAGCACGAGGAGCCCCCTTCACCACCTGAAGGCGAATCCATCGCGGGTTCATAGTCTGGTGGAGATGGGCCTCTGAACGAGGCCAGGCCGACTCACAATCCGAGGTCGCTCAACCCCGGATGGTCGTCGGGACGCCGGCCGAGCGGCCAGCGGTACTTCCGCTCCGACGCCTGGATCGGCAAATCGTTGATGGAGGCGTAGCGCCTGCGCATCAGGCCGTTGTCGTCGAACTCCCAGTTCTCGTTGCCATACGAGCGGAACCAGTTGCCGGAGTCATCGTGCCACTCGTACGCGTAGCGCACCGCGATCCGGTGGCCGTCGAACGCCCACAGCTCCTTGATCAGTCGATACTCCAGCTCCTTGGCCCATTTGCGCGCGAGGAACTGGCGCGCCTCCTCGCGGCCGTGGATGAACTCGGCCCGGTTGCGCCACTCGGTGTCGACCGTGTACGCCAGGGACACTCGCTCGGGATCGCGCGTGTTCCAGGCGTCTTCGGCCAAGCGGACTTTCTGGAGGGCCGTCTCGCGGGTGAATGGCGGCACGGGAGGACGAACGCCTTGGTTGGAAGACATGTTTCTCCGGGTGGGACCTGCGGGTGGGGTGATGCCGATGGGACGGTGCTCTAGAGCGGTGGGAAGGGCAGGATTCTGTGCAGGCGCAGGACGTTACGTTCGCGCCGCGGTCACTCCCTCCACCACCGCGTCCAGCGGAGCGACTGTTCTTCTCTGAACCAGCGCTCCAGGTCCTCGTCAGAAGCGATGAACGAATCCCCGGGCGCCGCCGGGGCGATGGCTAAGTAGTTAGCAAACATGGCCTTTGTTCCCCTACGTTGACGTCTATGAGTGCTTCCCCCGGGTCGCCGCATCTTCTTCATGGGACCTCCAAGCCTCGATCCTGGCCGCCTTCACGAGCGCTGAATGGAACCCTTGAGCCCGCCCTCCTTTCCCCGACTCATGGGTCCATCCCCCGACATCCTTCTCTGAAGTAATACCTTGGACCATATAGTCCCACAAGTCTTCGAGGCCATTTTTCCGCTCCCGGCTGCGGATCTGGCCGGCTCCGTAGGCGATCTCCAAGTGTCCGCACCTCCTCGGCGCGCCCGCTCGCTGGCCCGCCGATCGCCATCTGGGCAAGCCGGATCCGGACCTGGGCAGGCCAAATCATCACCTGGGCACGCCCGATCGCTACCTTGGCAAGCCAGCGCATCGCCTGGGCAGGCCCGATCGCTGCCTGGGCACATCGGATCGCCACCTCGGCACGTCCGATCGCCACCTCGGCACGTCCAATCGCCACCTCGGCACGTCCGATCGCCACCTCGGCACGTCCGATCGCCACCTCGGCACGTCCGATCGTCACCTCGGCAAGCGCAGGCGTCGCCTGGGCAGGCCGGATCGCTGTCTCGGCACGTCCGATCCCCACCTTGGCAAACGAGATCATCACCTTGGCACATGCGATCGCCGCCAGGGTCGTTCTCGGCACGGCCTGCGCCGGCGCAAAGTCTGCCCGCAGAAAAGTGACGTCAGCTTTCGAGCATGTGGCCGCCCCTCTTGATGCAGTGAAGGCGGCTGCGCACGCCCCCGCTTGATCAGGGCCCCGGCGTAGCGTAATCCTCCGTCGCCATGCCGCGCCGCCCTGATCTCCGCTCCGTGCTCCTCATTGGCTCCGGCCCGATCGTCATCGGGCAGGCCTGCGAATTCGACTACTCGGGCACCCAGGGCGCCAAGGCGCTGCGTGAGGAGGGGTTGCGGGTCATCCTGGTCAACTCCAACCCGGCGACCATCATGACCGACCCGGAGCTGGCGGATCGCACCTACGTGGAGCCGCTCACGGTCGAGGTCCTGGAGCGCATCATCGAGCGCGAACGGCCCGACGCGCTCCTCCCCACGCTCGGCGGGCAGACCGCGCTCAACCTGGCGCTGGCGCTGGCGGAGCGGGGCGTGCTCGCGCGCCACGGGGTCGAGCTCATCGGCGCGTCGGTCGAGGCGATCGAGAAGGCCGAGGACCGCGAGCGGTTCAAGGCGGCCATGCAGCGCATCGGCCTCTACGTGCCGCGCTCGGGCTACGCGCGCTCGGTGGCCGAGGCCGAGCGCATCCAGCGCGAGCTCATCGGCAGCTTCCCGGTCATCGTGCGGCCCTCGTTCACGCTCGGCGGGAGCGGCGGCTCCATCGTGTGGACCGCCGCGGAGCTGGCCGAGCGCGTGGCCTGGGGCCTGCAGCTGTCGCCGCGCGGCGAGATCCTGATCGAGGAGAGCGTGCTCGGGTGGAAGGAGTACGAGCTCGAGGTGATGCGCGACGCCAAGGACAACGTCGTCATCATCTGCTCGATCGAGAACTTCGACCCGATGGGCGTGCACACGGGCGACTCCATCACGGTGGCGCCGGCCATGACGCTGACCGACAAGGAGTACCAGCGCATGCGCGACGCGGCCATGGCCGTCATCCGCGAGATCGGCGTGGCCACGGGCGGCTCGAACATCCAGTTCGCGCTCGATCCCAAGGACGGGCGCATGGTGGTCATCGAGATGAACCCGCGCGTTTCGCGCTCCTCGGCGCTCGCCTCCAAGGCCACGGGCTTCCCCATCGCCAAGATCGCCGCCAAGCTGGCCATCGGCTACACGCTCGACGAGATCCCGAACGACATCACGAACCCCGACCGGAAGGTGAGTGACCGGCGGCCGGGGCAGTTCTTGCCCGCGGCGTTCGAGCCCACCATCGACTACGTGGTGGTGAAGGTGCCGCGCTTCGCTTTCGAAAAGTTCCCCGACACCGAGCCCGTGCTCGGGCCGCAGATGAAGTCGGTGGGCGAGGTGATGGCCATCGGCCGCAGCTTCCGGGAGGCGCTACAGAAGGCGCTGCGGTCGCTCGAGACCGGACATCACGGCCTCGACGAGACCGCGCCGCTCGATCGCATGAGCCTCGATGAGCTGCGGCCCCAGCTCGCGGTGCCCACGGCCGAGCGGCTCTACCAGCTCGGGCGCGCGCTGCGCCTGGGGATGACCGTCGAGGAGGCCAACCGGCTCACGCACATCGACCCGTGGTTCCTCGAGCAGCTGCACCTCGTCATCGAGACCGAGAAGGCCATCGCCGCCACCGGCGAGCGCGGCGGCCCTCAGGGCCTCCCGGGCGGCGTCCTGGGCCGGGTGCCCGACGAGGCGCTGCTCGGCTGGAAGCGCATGGGCTTCTCGGACCGGCGCATCGCGCAGCTGCGCGGCGCGGCGGAGACGGCGGTGCGCACGGAGCGCCTCGCCCGCGGGATCCGCGCCGTGTACAAGCGGGTCGACACCTGCGCCGCGGAGTTCGAGGCGCACACGCCCTACCTCTACTCGACCTACGAGCCGGGCGGCGAGTGCGAGGCGCGGCCCACGGCGCGGCGCAAGATCCTCATCCTCGGCGGCGGGCCGAACCGCATCGGCCAGGGCATCGAGTTCGACTACTGCTGCGTCCACGCGGTCCAGGCCCTGCGCGAGGAGGGCTTCGAGACCCTCATGGTCAACTGCAACCCGGAGACGGTGTCGACCGACTACGACACCGCGGACCGTCTCTACTTCGAGCCGCTCACGATGGAGAACGTGCTCGACATCATCGACGTGGAGCGGTCTTCGGAAACGGGCGGGGCGTCGGTGGGGGTGATCGTCCAGTTCGGGGGGCAGACGCCGCTTCGCCTGGCCGTGGGCCTCGCCCAGGCGGGCGTGACCCTCCTCGGCACCCCGGCCGACGCCATCGACCGCGCCGAGGACCGTCAGCGCTTCGGCGCCCTCGTGGAGAAACTCGGGCTGCGCGTGCCGCGCTGGGGCACGGCGAAGAGCGCGAGCGAGGTGCCGGCCCTGGCCGAGCGCATCGGCTATCCGGTGATGGTGCGTCCGTCCTACGTGCTCGGCGGCCGGGCCATGCAGGCCGTGCACGATGGTCGCCAGCTCGCCGGCTGGCTCGAGCGGATGGCGGCGGCGCAGGCGGAGCTCGGCGAGTACACGATCCTCGTCGACCAGTTCCTGTCGGACGCGATCGAGATCGACGTGGACGCGGTGAGCGACGGCGAGGACGTGCTCATCGGCGGGGTGATGGAGCACATCGAAGAGGCCGGCGTGCACTCGGGCGATGCGGCGTGCGTGCTGCCGCCGTTCACGCTGTCGCCGCGCCTGGTCGAGCTCATCTCGGAGCAGACGCGGGCGCTCGCGCGCGAGCTCGGCGTGATCGGCCTCATGAACGTGCAGTTCGCGGTGCAGGCGCCCTTCCGGGACGAGGATCTCTATATCCTCGAGGTGAACCCGCGGGCCTCGCGCACGGTGCCGTTCGTGTCCAAGGCCACGGGCGTCCCGCTCGCCAAGGTGGCGGCGCGCGTGATGGCCGGGCGGCGCCTCGCGGAGCTCGGCCTACGCGAGGTGGTGCCGCGCTACGTCTCCGTGAAGGAGGCGGTGTTCCCCTTCGTCAAGTTCCCGGGCGTCGACACCGTGCTCGGGCCGGAGATGCGCTCGACCGGCGAGGTGATGGGCATCGCCCGCGACTTTCCGAGCGCGTTTGCCAAGGCGCAGCGGGGCGCGGGTACGCGCCTGCCTGAGCGCGGCACGGTGTTCCTCTCGGTGCGCGACGCGGACAAGGCGGGCTTCGTCGAGGTGGCGGCGCGCCTCGTGGCGCTCGGCATGGAGCTCATGGCCACGGGCGGCACGGCCCGCTACCTCCAGGCCAACGGCCTGCCCTGCCGCGTGGTGAAGAAGGTGAAGGAGGGCGCTCCCCACTGCGTGGACGCCATCGCCCGCGGCGAGGTGGCCATGGTGCTCAACACCACCAGCGCCGACCCCGGCTCGATCGCCGACTCCTTCCTCATCCGCCGCACCACCCTCATGCGCGACCTGCCGTACTTCACCACCCTGCCGGCCGCGCGGGCCGTGGTCGCCGCGATCTCGGTCATCGCCGCCCGGGGCGAGCGCGATGCCGGCCTCGACGTGCTTTCGCTCCAAGAGTATCATGCGTCGGTTTGACGCAACCCCCGCTGACGACGACAAGGACCCATGGCTGACACGAAGATTCCCATGACCCCCCGTGGTTTGATCCTCCTCAAGGAGGAGCTCAAGCGGCGTAAGGAAGTCGAGCGCCCGAAGATCGTCCGGGACATCGAGGAGGCGCGCGCCCATGGCGATCTGTCGGAGAACGCCGAGTACTCCGCCGCCAAGGAGGCGCAGTCCTTCAACGAGGGCCGGATCAAGGAGCTGGAAGGGACGATCGCGCTGGCCAACGTGATCGACCCGAGCAAGCTGTCGGGTGAGAAGGTGGTGTTCGGCGCCACCGTGGAGCTGTCGGACGCCGAGTCGGGCGAGGATGTGGTCTACACGATCGTCGGCGAGCACGAGGCCGACATCAAGCAGGGTCGAATCTCCATCACCGCCCCGGTGGCCCGCGCGCTCATCGGCCGCACCCCGGGCGACACGGTGCAGGTGCGCACGCCCAAGGGCGCCCGCGAGTACGAGATCCTCGCCGTTCGCTTCGAGGGGCAGGACTGAGTCGAGGG
The DNA here is from genome assembly GCA_036263495.1 of Polyangia bacterium. Taxonomy (GTDB): domain Bacteria; phylum Myxococcota_A; class Polyangia; order Palsa-1104; family SHYY01; genus DATAGU01. The sequence continues at coordinate 6,290 of DATAGU010000224.1, forward strand.
GGGCGCGAGCCGCCCCCACGCAGCGCTCGGAACTTCAGATCATTAAGGATGGAGGACCCCGCCGGCAGCCGACGCAGTACGGGCTGCCGGGCGGGTGGCGCAGGCGATCGGTTCAGCCTACGCCGCCCTCGGTCCCCTGGTCGGTGGCGCCGCCGTCCCCTGCGCTCGCGTCTCGGGGCACGGTGGCGTCCACCGTGCCGCGTGGCTGACAGGTGCCCCCCTCCTGGACGTTACCGCCGGCGGGCAGGACGCATTGCAGATCGCTCCGGCAGTCGGAGTCGACCTGGCAGCGCTCGTTGATCCCTTCTTTGCAAGCGGTGAGGGCAGGGAGCGTGGCGAGAAGCAGGGAGAGGGCGATGCGGCGCAGGCTGGGCATGTTCTTCCTCGTCGAGCGGTGTCCTATAACATAGGGATCTGGATGGAACAATTCCCGCCAGGGGCTGCGCCAGCTCGCCCCCCTGGTGAATAAGCTAAGATCATCGACACGATGGCCGCCGCTCGCGTTGCCCCGATCATCGGGATCCTCTTGCTCGGACTCGGGCTCCTCGCGCCGCCTGCGGGGGCGGCGCCGCCGTCCCGCTGGCAGCGGGGCGTGTCGCTGGGGCTCTTCAGCGAAGATGCCGGCTGGTCCTACGGCGGTCTGCTCGACGAGATCGCGACGCTCGGCGCGGACCATGTCGAGCTGGTCGTGCCCTGGTACCTCCATGACGTCCACGCGAGCGAGATCCACGACCACCCGCGGTTGACGCCGCCGCGCGCCGCCATCGTGCGCACCATCCGCGAGGCCCACGCGCGCGGTCTGCAGGTGCTCCTCTTTCCCATCGTGCGCCTCGAGGTGCAGAAGAACTCCGACGAGTGGCGCGGCACGCTCGCGCCCCACGACCGGCCGGCGCTCCTGTCGAGCTACCGGCGCGCCCTGGTCGGTCTGGCCGAGCTGGCCGCCCGCGAGCACGTGGCCCTGCTCTCGGTCGGGAGCGAGCTGTCGACCCTCGACGTGGATCACGACGCCTGGGCGCCGATCATCGCCGCCGTGCGCAAGGTCTACCGCGGGCGCCTCATGTACTCCGGCAACTGGGACCACTACGAGCGCGTGGCCATCTACGACCTCGTCGACTATGCCGGCCTGTGCGTCTACTTCCCGCTCGGCGAGCGCGGGCAGGCCGCCGACGACGAGACGCTGCGCAAGCGCTGGCAGGCCCTGCGCGAGAAGCTCGTGGCCTTCTCGGCGCGGATCGCGAGGCCGCTCGTCCTGGCCGAGGTGGGATACCTCAGCCAGCGGGGCGCCGCGGCCTGGCCCTGGGAAGAAGGCGCCACCGAGCCCGTGGACCTCGAGGAGCAGCGTCGCTGTTACGAGGCCTTCCGGCGCACCTGGCAAGACGCGCCCCCGGCGGGCGTGTACTTCTGGAACTGGTACGGCTGGGGCGGCCCGACGAGCGGCGGCTATACGCCGCGCAACAAGCCCGCGGCCGGCGAGATCCGGCGGTTTTTCCTGTTCCGGGGCGAGCCTTCCCGTTCCTCCTCACGCGGCCGAGCCGGGTGAGCCTGCCCGGCCGCTGTCTCGCGCGGCGAACCCCTCTTCTCGTGTGCCTCATGAGTCGCCATGATGGCGCCCCATGAGCCACCTCCTCTGGGACAAGGGCGGCGCCGACCCCGACGCGCGGGTGCAGCGCTTCCTGGCCGCGGACGATGTCCTCCTCGACCGCGTGCTCTTTCGTCACGACCTGCGCGCCTCGGCCGCCCACGCCGAGGGTCTGCAGCGTATCGGCCTGCTCACCGCCGACGAGACCGTGACCCTCGTGCGCTCGCTCGACGCGCTCGGCGCCGCCTTCCGTGACGGCCGCTTCGTCCTCGACCAGCGTTACGAGGACGGGCACTCGGCCATCGAAGCCTGGCTCATTGGCGAGCTCGGCGACCTCGGCAAGAAGATCCACACCGGGCGCAGCCGCAACGACCAGGTGCTCGTGGCGCTGCGCCTGTACCTGCGGGAGAGCCTCGCCCTGCTCGATGCCCACCTGCGCGCCGCCGCGCACGCTTGCCTGGAGCGGGCACGCGCCGAGGCCACGACGCCCCTGCCCGGCTACACCCACCTCCAGCGCGCCATGCCCTCCTCGGTCGGTCTCTGGCTCGGCGCCTTCGCCGAAGCGTTCATCGACGACCTCGTGCTCGGGCGCCTCACCGCGCAATGGATCGATCGCTCCCCCCTCGGCAGCGCCGCCGGCTACGGCGTCAACCTGCCGCTCGACCGCGCCGGCGTGGCCGCCGCGCTCGGCTTTGGCGCCGTGCAGGAGAACTCGCTCTACGCCCAGAACAGCCGCGGCAAGTTCGAGCTGCAGGTACTCGCCGCCCTGGGCCAGGCCCTCCTCGACGTGCGCCGCCTGGCCTGGGACCTGAGCCTCTACACCACCGCCGAATTCGGCTTCGTGCGCCTGCCCGGGCGTTACACCACGGGCTCCTCGCTCATGCCCAACAAGCGCAACCCGGACGTCGTCGAGCTCCTGCGCGCGGCCTGGTCCGTGGTCGCCGGCGCCACCGCCGAGGTGGGGTCCGTGCTGTCGCTGCCGAGCGGCTACCACCGCGACCTGCAGGCCACCAAGGGGCCGGTCCTCCGCGCCATCGAGCATGGCCTCGGGGCCCTGGCCCTGCTCGCGGATCTGGTCGCCCACCTCGAATTCGATCGCCCGCGCATGCGCGCCGCCATCGACGGCGAGATGTACGCCACGGATCGCGCCGTCGAGCTGGCCGTGGCCGGCGTGCCCTTCCGCGACGCCTATCGCCAGACCGCCGCCGAGCTCGCGCAGCTGGCCACGCGCACGCCCGAGGAGAGCCTGCGGGCGCGCGTGTCGCCCGGAGCCCCCGGCGATCTGCGCCTCGAAGCGCTCGACGCGCGCCTCGCCGCGCTCGACGCCGACGCCCCGCCCCTGCCGCCCGAGTGACCCTCGCCGGTCCCGGCGCTAGCGCGCGGCGCTGCCCACCGCGTCCCAGGGGATCTCGATCGCCTCGCCGCGCCACACCAGGACGACCCCCGCGGTGCTCGGCCAGATCACGAGCCCCTCGAGGAACTCAGGCCAGTTCGCCTTGTCCGGCGGGATCTTGAGGAAGTGCCCGACCAGCACGGCCAGGATCACGTCGTGCGTCACCAGCACATCGAGCGTCGGCCCGGCGGCCTCAGCCTCGGCCTTGGCGGGGGCCCTGGAACTTACGATGAGCTCCATGAACGCCGTGACCCCGGTGGCCGTCGGATGCAGGCCCGGCAGCGGCGCATCCTCGCTCAGCTGCCGCCGCACCGTACCGCGCACGCCATGGGCCGCAAAGCTGGCCCAGGCCGACGGGCCATCGACGAAGAAACACCCCATCCCGCTCAGCCGCGCATCGGTGTCCACGTCGGCCATCCAACCCGCACCGCGCGCGATCGCCCGCCCGGTGTTGATGCAGCGAGGGGCCGGGCTGGCGAGGAGCCGACCCGGGCGGCGCTGCGTCAGGACCGTGCCCAGGACCTCGGCGCTCCGCACCCCTTCCTCGGTCAGGTCGACCTCGATGCCCATGCTCCCGGCCGGGATCGGTCCGCGAGCCGCATGACGAACGAGCAGGGTGGCCGGCCGACTCGCCGGCACTCGCTCCAGGCTCCGCAATAAACTTTCAGGCGGCTTGCTCATGCCAGAACGCCATGAGTATCCAGCGGAGAGTGCGCTGCGCACAAGCCCCCCGGGGAAGGAGAGGAGCGTCTTTCCCCAGGTCCTCCCCATTCCCCTTGGTTTCATGGGCTCAACGGGCACGGCCGCGGCGCAGGCGGCGGGACTGGCCGAGACGAACCAGGCCGGAGGGAGATGCGGCGGGGCCGATGGGGTCCGGGCACAGGTCGCGCACCTTGCAGGGCCCGCACTCCGCGCCGCTCCAGATCGACTCGTAGAGGGCCGTCACCCGATCGATGAGGTCGAAGTCCTCGGTGACGAAGCCGAGCTCGAAGTTGCGGCGCTCCTCGGCCTTGGCGCCGAGGCCCGCGCCGGTGAAGTTGGCGCTGCCGAGGTAGAGCCAGGCGCCGTCGACGATCACGGCCTTGAAGTGGACGCGCGGGCAGATCTTGAGCTCGAGGCCGCCGCGCACGAGGTCCCGCTTCTGGTCGAAGGCGGCACGGAAGGGGCGCGACGGCAGCTCGGCATGGAGGAGGCGCAGGGCCACGCCGCGCGCCGCCAGTCGGGCCAGGAGCTCGAGGATGGACTCGTACGTTCCATCCGCCTGCTCGATGTACATCTCCTTGACGTTGGCGGTGCTGATCCAGATCGACTCGCGCGCCTGGGCGAGATGCGCCAACACCACCTCGTGATAGAGGTCCCGGCCGGAGAGCAGCTCGGCGACGATGGGCCGCACCCCACCTCGGTATCACGGTCCCGGCGCCGATCCAAAAAAGCCGCGCGGGCTCGGTGGCAAGACGTGGCGGGAGGCACAGGCGTCAGGCCGACGTCACGTCTCGCCCGCCGGGGTCGGCTCGATCAATTCGAAGAAGGCGTCGATCGACTCCAGGAGCTGCTCCCGGATCTCCTCGCGCGAGCCGGTGATGACGTGGAGCGCCATCTCGTGCTGCGAGCCGTCGGGCCCGGCGATCTGGACGTGGGTGTGGGGACCGCCCTCGGCCGCACGACCTGTGAACAGGTGCAGACCATAGATGAGGGTGTATTGGTCGCGAACCAGCTTGAGCGGCCTGCGGGGCTTGGAGGGCATGGGCGTCTCTCCACGACCGGATCGAGTGACGGTATTAAATACCCCAAGTTTCTCCGGTGCCGGAATCCCCCAGGAGAGACCTGGGTTCTTTCACACCGTCACCGCTTCACCGACACGATCATTGCCTCCTCGCGGCCGCGCGGGCGTGCCACCTCGACGGTATCGCCCGGCTCCTGACCGAGCAGCGCCCGGCCGAGCGGTGACTCGACCGAGATATGGCCCGCGCGAGCGTCGACCTCATCGGGCCCGACGAGCCGCACCTCCTGGCGCCGCCCGTCCTCCCACTCGAGCGTGACCCGGCAGCCAAAGACCACCGCGGTGCTGCCTTGGGACGCCTCGGCCGGGGTCACCACGCGGACGCTCTCGAGCGCGGCCGTGGCGAGCGCGATGCGGTGATCCACGTCGCGCAGCCGCGCCTCGCGCACGATGGCATCGGTGAGCGCGAGCGCCGCGGGCCGCTCCTCCTCGACCAGGCGCCGCAACCCCTCCCGCAGCGCCCGATGTCCCTCGGGCGTGATGGGGCGCTCCTGCCCGCGCGCCGCCCGCGCCGGCGCACGCCCGGCCACCGTGGCATCGACCGCTTCCTCGTCCGTGAACGCCTTGGACATGACTCCATTGTAAGTCCACGGCCCGTGACGGTATGAAGAACCCATGCCGGCCGAAGCCGTCCATCTCTCCGCGCTCCACGACACGCTGCCCGCGTTGCCCGCGGCCTGGCGGCGCCTGACCACCACCGGGCCCGCGCACGAGGCCGCCCGCATCGGCGCCATCTTCGTCGATCTCGCCTACTTCGAGTCGTTCGCCAGCGCGGTCGTCAACTACCTCCTCAAGCGACCGCAGCGGCCCTCGCCGTGGGGCGAGCGCTTCCATCACCGCACGCCCATCCGGCTCGGGCTCGCGCTCGCCGAGGCCGGGGCCGCGTTCAGGCGCCAGCCGAGCCGCCGCGACGAGGGCGAGCTCCTCCTCGCGCTCGGGCTCGGCTACTTCTCGCACGCGGCCGTGGATCGCGCCCTCCACCCGCTCGTCAACACCTTGGCCCGCGAGCGCGCCCAGCGCCTCGGCCGCACCCTCAGCGAGCAGCACCACGAGGTCGAGAAGTTCCAGAGCATCCTCTTCCACGAGCAGCGCTTCGGCTCGGACTTCATGGGGCGGCCCCTGCTCGGCGAATACATCGGCATCGACCTCTCGGTCCTCTACCGGCCCGGCCCCATCGCCCAGGCCGTGCAAAACGCGCTCGCCGAGACCCACGGCCAGGCCCCGGGCCTCGAGCGCTACCGCAACTGGTGCCGCGGCTACGGGCACTATGTGCGCCTCATCGCGAGCCCGCTCGGCAGGACCATCGCCCCCGAGCGCGACAAACGCCGCGAGCGGCCCCGCCTCTTCGACGCGGTGAACTTCGGCGACCGCTTCGCCGCGGCCGTGAGCGCGTCGCAGCGCACCGTGACGACGCTCTGCGACTACCTCGACGGCGGCGCCTTCGACGAGGCCGCGCGCGCCGCCTTCCACCGCCTCATCCCCGAAGGCACGCTCGATCCCGACCCCGGCCGACCCGACGGCCAGCCCGACGTGCCCGGGGGCACCGAGGGGGCTCAGGTGATGGTCATGCCGCCGTCGACGACCAGCGTGTGACCGTTGCAGAAGGACGCCGCGTCGGAGGCGAGGTAGAGCGCGGCGCCCACGATCTCGTCCGGCTGGCCATGCCGGGCGAGCGGCGTGCGGCCCACGACCTGCGAGCGGAGGGTGTCGTTCTGGACGATGGTGGCGGCGAACTTGGTCTCGATGAGACCCGGGGCGATGGCGTTCACGCGAATGCCCTGGCCGCCCACCTCGTAGGCGAGCGTCTGCGTCATCGAGATCACGGCCGCCTTGGTCATGCCGTAGATGCCCTGGAACGGCGCGGCGCGCAGCCCCGCCACGCTGGCCATGTTCACGATCGAGCCCGGGGCACGGCGCGACTGCAAGTGCCGGATCACCGCCCGCGCGGCAAAGAAATACCCCTTCACGTTCACCTCGAACGTCTTGTCGAGCGCCGACACGCCGGTGTCGACGAGCGGCCCGAAGTACGGGTTGGTGGCGGCGTTGTTGACGAGCACGTCGACGGCGCCGAAGCGCTCCACCGCCGCCTGGACGAGCGCCTCCACCTGCGCCTCCTGCCCGGTGTGGCAGGCCACGGCCAGCGCCTCGCCGCCCTCGCTCCGGACGCGGTCCTCGACGGCCTTGAGGGACTCGAGCTTGCGCGCGGCGAGGACCACGCGCGCGCCGGCACGCGCAAAGCCGAGGGCGATGGCCTCGCCGATGCCGCGGCTGGCCCCGGTGACGATCGCGGTCTTGCCATCGAGGCGGAAGAGATCTTTCGTTGCCATGGGTGCGGTCCTTTCGTGGCGTGGTCCTGGAATGAACTGGCCTCCCCTCTTGCATCCAACGCAGAGCCGATACTCCCCGAACAGGGCAAACCCCGTCAACGGCATCAACAGCAACTCTCTCCGGCACGGTCGCGGGGTCATCAAGGTGGAGCATGGGGAAGGAGCCGGAACAATAGCGACGGAGGGGGCGTTCCATCAGACACTCCGTCGGACCGTGGGGCACCCGGGGCCTACCCTGCTTCTCGCGCTCCAGGAAAGCACCTAGGCCGGAACGCGCGAGCGCTTCCTTGGTCAGGTCAAAGAGCACGCCCGCGTGCGGGGAGCTCGACCGGCTCGGGCCGGCGTAACTGACAGGCGGGCTCCCTCGTGTCGTTCCATACGTTCCAGTGTGCCTTCGGGACACGGCTGCTCTATCATCAGACGGCGCAGGCGACATGAACGAGGGCCGCTGACCGTTGTTCATCCATCAGAGCCTGCGTGGCGTCACCGGAGGCCGGGATGATGGGCAGGAAGCCGGCAGGAGCTTCCCTTCTATGAGCGCCGATTCGCCAGGGCCAGGGCCAGGACAAGGGATGGAGCGCTTCGAGATCGACGAGCAGGTGGGTCGCGGCGGCGCGCGAACTTTCCGCGCGCGCGAGCGGCAGACCGGGGCGCAGGTGGCGCTCAAGCTGCTCCCCCAGGGACTGACGGCGCAGGGTCTCGGGCTGCTCATCGAGGCGGGCCGGACACTCGCAGCACTGCACCCGGCGTCGATCGCGCTCTACACGGATCACGGACAGACCCTCCAGGGACAGACGTTCGTGATCAGGGCCTGGCTGGAGGGAGAGGATCTCGGAGCCCGGCTGGCACGGCAACCACCGACCGTTGCCGAGAGCCTGATCCTCATGAAGGCCGCAGCGACGGCGCTGGCGGAGAGCCACCGGCACGGCCTGGTTCACGGCAACCTCAAGCCGAGCAATCTGATCCTGCGCGATGCCGCGCTCGAGCACGTGGTGCTCGTTGATTTTGGCCTGATGCACGGTGCGCTGGGCGAGAGAACGCTCGGTGGCGCGGGTGAGATCGTGAATGCGCTGCCCTACATGGCGCCGGAACAGGCGCGTGGCGAGCGGCAGCTCGGCCCGGGCATGGACGTCTTCTCGCTGGGCTGCATGCTGTACGAGTGCCTCGTGGGGAGGCCTCCGTTCGCAGGGCGTCACGTGGCGGAGATCCTGGCGCGCGTGCTGTGCGAGGAGGCGCTGCCGATCCGGCGGCTGCGGCCGGAGCTGCCGGAGGCGCTGGAGGCGCTGGTAGGCCGCATGCTGGCGAAGGATCAGAGAGAACGGCCAGCCGACGGCAGCGCCGTCCTCGCGGAGCTGGCGGGGCTGCCGGCGAACGAGGCGTCCCTGGCCTCGCCAATATCGCCGGTGCTGGGAGAGGCGGAGCAGCGGCTGGTGAGCCTCATCCTGGTGCTGCCACGGTCACGCGAACGGGACGCCGCGGGCCGGCCCGGTGGGCCGGAGGCGTCGCCCCCGATGTCCGACCTCCCCGCGTTGCAGGCGCTGCTCCGGCCTTACGGCGCCCACGTGGAACGGCTGGCCGACGGATCGCTCCTGGCGACCCTCCGGCGCGCGGGGCAGACGGCGACGGACCAGGCAGCGCAGGCGGCGCGCGCGGCGCTGGCGCTCAGGGAGGAGCTCGCCGGGCCGGCGGTGGCATTGACGATGGGGCGGGCGGTCAGCACCGGGAGCGAGTCGCTATCGGCGGCGATCCCGCGGGCGGTGGAGCTGGCGCGCACGACGGCAGAGGAGGACGCGGCGAATCGTGGCGCCGGCTCGGTATGGCTCGACGAGCTCACGGCCGGGCTGCTCGATACCCGCTTCCGCGTGCGGCGGACAGCGGCGGGCAGGTTGGCCCTGGGGAGGGAACGGCCCGACGAGGTGCGGCTCCTGCTCGGCCGGCCGACGCCCTGCGTGGGCCGGAGCCGTGAGCTGCGGACGCTCGAGATGAGCTACGAAGCATGCGCGCAGGGCGAGGGGGCGCGCGCGATCGTGCTGCTGGCGCCCGCGGGCGGAGGCAAGTCGCGGCTGCGGCACGAATTCGTGCGGGGTCTCGAGGAGCATCGGGCGCAAGCGCAGCTCCTCGTCGGGCGCGGCGATCTGATGCGCGCGGGGACCACCTATGGGCTGCTCGCCGATGCGCTGCTCGAGGCCGCGGGCCTGCGGGGACCAGGGGCGCGAGATGACCTGGCCTGGAGGCGCGAGAGGCTGCGCGAGAACCTCGGGCGGCACATCGTGCCGTCCGAGCGCCAGCGTGTGGTGGAGTTCCTCGGCGAGCTGTGCAGCATCCCGTTTCCCGACGAGGACAGCCCGCGCCTGTCGGCGGCGCGCCAGGATCCGCGTCTGATGAGCGAGCAGGTGCTCGGCGCCTGGTTGGACTTCCTGCAGGCCGAGTGCGAGGCCCACCCCGTGGTGTTGATCCTCGAGGACCTGCACTGGAGCGATGCGGCCACGGTACGGATGGTGGACGCGGCGCTGCGGGTGCACTCGGAGCGCTCCTTGCTGGTGCTGGCGCTCGGTCGACCGGAGGTGACGGAGCTGTTTCCAGGGCTGTGGCGGGAACGTGCGCTGCAGGAGGTGCATCTATCGGGGCTCAGCCGCAAAGCGAGCGAGCAGCTCGTGCGGGAGGTGCTGGGAGGGCAGGTCGCGGCGGAGGTGGTGGCGCGCATCGTGGAACCGTCGGGCGGGAGTCCACTGTTCCTCGAGGAACTGATCCGAGCGGAGGCGGAAGGGCAGGGCGGGGAGGGGAACTCACCGGGGACGGTGCTGGCCATGCTCGAGACACGGTTCCAGCGGCTCGAATCGAGCGGACGGCGGGTGCTGCGGGCGGCGAGCATCTTCGGCGAGACGTTCTGGCGTGGCGGCCTCCTGCGCCTGCTCGGCGCCGCGGGGAGGAGCGCGGACGAGGTGCAGGGCTGGCTCGAGCAGCTTGAGCGCGTCGAGATCATCGTGCGCGAGCGTCGCAGCCGATTCCCCGGGGAGGTCCAGTTCTGTTTCCGTCACACGCTGCTGCGCGATGCGGCCTACGGTCTCCTCGGCGACGAGGATCGGCAGGTGGGGCACCGGCTGGCCGGGGAGTACCTGGAGGGCATGGGCGAGAGCGATCCGGTGCTGCTGGCGGAGCACTTCCAGCTCGGGGGTGAGCGGGTCCGGGCGGCGCGATGCTACGTGCGGGCGGCACGGCGCGCGCTCGAGAGTTCGGATGTGGCAGGGGCGCTCGATTATTGCGCCCGGGGCGTGGCCAGCGGCGCCGCGGGCGAGACCCTGGGGCAGCTGCGTGCGCTCGAGGCCTGGTCCTCCTTCTGGGGAGGGAGCACGGACATCGAGCACACCCGGGCCGCGGCCCTCGCGGCGGTGGAACTCCTGCCGGCCGGGAGCGCCGACTGGTATTGGGCGGCAGGATTGGTGCCGGTGGTGGCCAATGTCTCGCGACCCGACGTGATCTTCGACATCGCGTCCCGGCTGACCGAGACCCGGCCGCAGCCGGGCGCAGAGAGCGCCTTCCTCGAGCCGGCGATGTGCATGATGGCGATCGCCAGCTCTGCCGGACTCCGGGAGATGGCGACCTCCTTCCTCGAGCGGATGAGAGCCATCTGCGCCCGGCTCGCCAGCGGCGAGATGCGCTCCCGTGGCCTGCTCGGTGTCGGAGAGGTCTGGTATCGCCTGCTGCTCGAAGGCGATCCCTGGGGGACGTGGACGGCGGCACAGGCCGCAGTGGAGGCCTTTGCCCGGGCCGGCGATCGGCGTCTCCTCTGCACCATGCGCGGGCTCGCCGGCGTCGGGCGGGCCTTGCTGGGTGACCTGGCTCGGGCGGAGGAGGACTATCGATTCGCAGTGGCCCTCGCCGAGGAGCTCCGCGAGCCGATGGCGGCGTGGCCAGTCCATGCCCACTTCGTATTCATCCTGGCCGATGCAGGAGAGCCGAGATACTTCGACGAGGCCGAGCGTCGGGCCCAGGAGGGGCTGGAGTTCTATCCCGTGCCCACGGCCTGGGGCGGATTGGCCCACCTGGCGCGGGCCCTGGTGGCGCGGGGCCGCGGCCACCTGGCTGAGGCCGAAGCCCGGATCCGGAGGGCCATGGAGATGTTGGCGTACGCGCCGCCCGTGCAACCGCTCGGCTACGCCATCGAGGGACGGGTGCTGTTCGAGATGGGGCGCATCGAAGAGGCGCGGCAGGCCGTCGAGAATGGGATGCGGGTGCTCGAGGGGGCCCTCGGTGGGACCTGCTTCATGGATACGCGGCTGTACCTCACCGCCGTCGAGATCCGTCGTGCCGCGGGGGACGAGGCGGGGGCACGCCGGGCGCTCGAGCAGGGCCAGCGGTTGCTCGAGCGGCGCGTGCAGCGGATCCCGGATGAGGCGGCGCGCCGGCGCTTCTGCGAGAAGGTACCTGAATATGCGCAGTTCGCCGCGCTCCTGCGGTGAGCGCTCATCCTGCCTGCCGCGCCTCCGGGGGGGATCACGGGCAGCGGGCTCTCCGCGGCCCCTGGGTTAGAAGAAGGCGTCGAGCCACGTGAGCTGCGCGTCCACCGTCTCCGCGATCGCTCTGGGCTGATCAGAAGAGGAAGGCTCCGTGTACGGGTTGCCGATCTCCTTGTGCTTCCATTGCACCCAGTTCTGCTTGTACCAGCCCCAGTCGAGGTTGGAGCCCGTGTTCGGCGGCGAGCTGCCAGAGTACGCCGAGAAGGCTCGGATCCCCGTCAGCGGCGCCACCTCATCGCCTCCCACGACGTGGAAGATGTGGAGCCGCGAGCGGCGCGGGAACTGCGCCGACAGGTTCGTGGCCCAGCCGCCGTAGGACGTGAACGCTGGCCTCACCGGGTTGTTGATCTTCTCCCCGAAGGTGCCGAGCTCGCCCTGGGAGTACTTGCACACCCCGTCGAAGGAGGACACGTAGAGCTCGATCCCGTCGAGGCTCAGGTTGTTGCGCAAGGCCTGCGCCATGCGCATCACCAGGCAGCCACCCCGCGAGCTCCCTGCCAGGTAGATGGCGCTCGTCTCCGGGCGGACCTGCCCCTCGAGCCAGTGCACGAAGCCGTTGACGATCTGTTCCTTCTTGGTGCTGTCGAAGAGGTGGTCGAAGTTGTTGTCATTCACAACGGCCATCCACGTCGTGGCCGGAGGCAGCCACCCCAGGCTGCGCAGCTTCATCGCCAGGGAGCGCCCGTCGAGCGCGACGTTGGGGCAGGTGGCGTCTCCACAGGACGCATCCCAGTCCGCCGCCTGTCCCGTCAGCCCGCTCGAGTGACCGCTGCTCGAGATCTTCTGCCCAGCCGACATCACCACCAGGGCGCTGCGCACGGACGGCGCATCCACCTCGGCGATGCGAATGGCATAGAGATCGCTGTCTGGCGCTCCCGCCGCCCGGAAGGCCTCGAGCCCCACCGCTGCCCGGTAGCTTCCAGAGGAGTCCTTGTACACGACGCGCCGGGACGTCACCGTCCGGCCGCTCCCATTCGGGTAGGTGAGCGCCGAGGCCAACACGCCATGCGCCTCGCCCGAGCCCTCCGCCAGCTCCTGTCCACCGCAGCCGGCCAGGACTCCGCCCAGGAGCCACGTCAGGGCCGCGCTCCAGGGCGCGGTCCAGCGAAAGTTCGGTCTGCCATTCATGGGGTGCCTCCGGCAATCGAAGCCGGCGCGATGATGCCACACGCCGATGCGCGCGTGAGGGAGTGGCCGTGGAAGGGGGAGAGCCGGTGTGATCGACGACAATTACTTTTGCCGGTGCCTGAACAGGCCTGCTCGGCGCCTGAATGGGAGGTACAGGGTGGTTAAGCAGTCCGGCGAAGAGCCAACATCGAACCAGTGTGTGCGGGGTACCTGATGTGCAGGGCCCGGTTGCGTTCACACTGGCCGCTTCATCCCATCTGAACGCGACTCCGCAGGCATCGACAGAGTGGCTCAGCCCGCTGCCATCAGCGTAGGCCGAGGACCTGGAGCGCGGAGCGGCCCTGCACATCAGGTACTCCGCAGCGCTACCCATCTACGGAGGCTACGGAGGGAGAGAGGGGAGATAGAGCCGTCTCAGTTACCGCCCTGGTTCTTCTTGGCGTCTTCTTCCATCTTCTTACGCAAGCTGAGGGGCCGCATATCGGTCCACACTTCCTTGATGTAGCTCAGGCACTCCGCCTTGGGCCCTTGCTTGCCGACATCGCGCCAGCCGAGCGGGATCTCTTTGTACACCGGCCAGATCGAGTACTGCTCCTCATGGTTGACCACGACCCGGTAGACCGTCGTGTCCTCTTCTTCGTCGCGCTGCATGCTGTCTCCTTGGCTGTTGAATCGATCATCACCCGGCCGGATGGGCCTGTGTCAGGGTGCGGGCGACCACCGTGAGGACCGGGACCGCCGCGCTGTGAAGGAAGAAATGGCCCCCCGGGAACAGATGGGTCGCAAACTCCCGGGTCGTGTGCTCCCGCCAGCCCGCGAGCTCATGCGGCGGCGCCAGCTCATCCTGATGGCCGCCCAGGACCGTGATCGGGACATCGAGAGGCGGCTCGGGCGTGTGCTGCCACGTCTCGACCACCTCGAAGTCGGCGCGCAGGATGGGCAGGAGCAACGACATCAGCTCCGCGTTGTCGAGCACCTCCCGAGGCGTCCCGCCCTGGCTGCTGATCTTCCGGATGAACTCCGCCTCCGGCAGCTTGTAGATCGGTGGCCCTTCGTCCACGAACTGCGGCGCGCCGCGGCCCGAGACGATGAGGTGCACCGGCATCGGCCCCCGTCGCCGCCGCAGCCGCCGGCACAGCTCGAAGGCGATCGTCGCCCCCATGCTGTGCCCGAACAGCGCAAAGGGCGCCGGGCTGAGGAACGGCTCGAGCGCCGCCTCCAGCGCGTCGCAGAGCGGGCCGATCTGCCGGAACACCGGCTCGCGAAAGCGCATCCCCCGCCCCGGGAGCTGGATCGCCGCCACCTCGATGTCGGGCGGCAGCTGCGTGGGCCAGCTCTGGAAGATGTTCGCGCCCCCGCCGGCATACGGGAGACAGAACAGCGACAGGCGGGGACGAATCACCGGGCGGGGAATCACGACCCAGGGGCTCTTGGGCCTCGGCTTCGCGGCGGCCTCACTCATGGTGCAAAGATATCGAGTCGGAACTGATTTGTCTTCAGGATCGCTGCCTTGGCCACTGCCTGGACCGCCGCGGGCGCCGCCGGCTACGCCTTGCCCTTCATCCCCGCGCGATAGATCCCCGCGGAGATGCCGAACCCCACGAACCAGGCGTAATCAAAGAGCCCATTGAAGAAGCGCCCGAGCGCCGGGGGCGGCGCGAGCGCGGGGACGTGCGTGCCGATAAAACTCATGATCGGCCCCATCCACGCCACCAGACACCCCACCAGCGTGGCCACCACCGCCACCCCGTTCCAGCCCCCCCGGTAGTAATAGACGCCGCGATCCCGGTACAGATCCGCCAGCACCAGCGCCTTCTTGCGCACCAGGAAGTAATCGGTGATGAGCACCCCGGCGATGGCCGCCAAGCCCCCCGAGTAGCCCACCAGCCAGCCATAGATCGCGCTCCCTTCGAGCAGCTTCCACGGGCACATGAGGATCCCCACCACGCCCGTGATGAGCCCGCCGCGCGCAAACGTGATGTGCCGCGGAAACGCGTTCGCAAAGTCGTTGGCCGGCGAGACCACGTTGGCCGCGATGTTCACGCTCAGCGTCGCCACCACGATCGTGAACATCGCGATCGCCACGATCCACGGCTCCTTGAACTGCCCCACGAGCTCCACCGGATCCCAGATCTGGCGGCCATAAATGATCGCCGTCGCCGAGGTGATGAACACCCCCATGCCCGCGAACACGGTCATGGTCGTGGGCAGCGCCACCACCTGCCCGACCATCTGCTCCCGCTGCGAGCGCCCATACCGGGTGAAGTCCGGCATGTTGAGCGACAGCGTGGCCCAGTACCCGATCATCGCCGTCAGGTGGTAGACGAACACGCCCAGGAATTCGCCCGCCGAGCCGAAGCGCCCCTTCTGCGCCAGGATCGGTCCGAGCCCCTGGGCCCTCCAGATCGCCCAGCCGAGCAGGATCGCGGTCATCACGAGGACGAACGGCGCGGCCCAGTTCTCGACCCGCCGCAAGAGATCCATCCCTCGGTAGACGATGAGGATGTTCAGCCCCCAGAAGGCGAGGAACGAGATCCACTCCCCCGGGCGATGCCCGCCCACCGCGCCGCCGAGCGCCGTCGCCCAGCCCGGCCACAGCGAACGCAGGAACGTATCGAGCGCCTCGCCGCCGATCCAGCACTGGATGCCGAACCAGCCGCAGGCCACGAGCGCGCGCATGATCGCCGGCAGGTTCGCCCCCCCCGTGCCGTACGCGGCGCGGGCATAGACCGGAAACGGGATGCCGTACTTCGTGCCCGGGTGCGAGTTCGCGAGGATCGGGAAGAGCACGATGATGTTGCCGAGGGCCACCGTGAACAGCGCCTGCGCCCACGACATGCCGTCTTCCAGCAGCTTGGCCGTGATGAAGTAGGTCGGGATGCAGTGCGCCATGGAGATCCACAGCGCCGCGAAGTTGTACGTGCTCCAGGTGCGGTCCGCGACGCGCACCGGCGCGAGGTCGTGGTTGTAAAGAGGGCTCTTCTCGAGCTCAGCCTCTACCGCCGGGTCGAGCTCGACGCGTCCGTCGGCATGGACAATCTCTTTGGGCTCCTTGGGGCCGGGCGTCGTGGGCGTCATGGACATGAGGGGTCTTCTGTCGGGCTCGGGTGAGGGTGCCTCTGTCCCGAGTGTAGCCTCTTTGATGCCCCCGTGGGGCTCGTGCCTCACGTCATCCGCTACCGCGTTCATCCAAGCATACAGAGGGGATGCAGAGATGGTAAGAAGCCGGGCGGACTGCCACC
The DNA here is from genome assembly GCA_036263495.1 of Polyangia bacterium. Lineage (GTDB taxonomy): Bacteria > Myxococcota_A > Polyangia > Palsa-1104 > SHYY01 > DATAGU01. Next base: position 22,256 of record DATAGU010000224.1, read on the forward strand.
CCCTGCCATCCCGGAGGTTCCCTGATGAAACTCGTACCGCCCGTCCTGCTCGCGCTCGCTGGTCTATCCACCCTGGCCAGCCTCGCCGGCACCGCCGCGGCCCAGACCGAGCCGAAGTTCGAATTCGGCAAGCAAGCCGACACCAAGAAGGTGCAGTGGAAGCTCTCGACCCAGGCCGGCCTCATCTACTCCACCGGCAACTCGCGCAACGTCAGCGTCTCGGGCGGCGTCGACCTCTCGCGCGACGACGGCAAGAACCGCTTCACCTTCACCGGCAACGGCGCCTACGTGCGCACCACCCAGCGCGTCGCCAACGACATCGACGGCAACGGCGCCATCGGCCCGGGGGAGATCGCCGACCGGCAGGTCACCACCACCGCGCTCTGGTCCGTCAAGGGTCGCTACGACCGCTTCTTCACCCCGCGCAACAGCTTCTATTTGACCGGCGGCGTCCTCGGCAACCGCCCGGCGGGCAAGGTCATCGTGGCCGCCGGCCAGGTGGGTTACAGCCGGCTCATCTACCAGGGCAAGCGCAACGAGCTCTCCGGCGAGGGCGGTTACGACTTCACCTTCGAACGCGACATCGGCAACGTGCCCGACCTGTTCATCCACTCGCTGCGCCTCTACCTCGGCTACGGTCTCAAGATCAGCGAGACCACCGCCTTCAGCGCCTCGGTCGAGGCCCTCCTCAACCTCAACCCCGAGAACGGCCCCCTCGGCCGCATCGCCCCCATCCAGGACACCCGCATCAACGGCCGCGCGGCCATCACCACCAAGCTGTGGAAGCTCCTCAGCCTGCGCGTCTCCTTCACCGCCCGCTACGACAACTCCCCCGCGCCGCTGCCCGCCTTGAGCATCCCCTACCAGACCGGCTTCATTCCCCTCGCCTCCCGCCTCGACACCATCACCGAGGTCGCGATCGTGGCGCAGATCCTCTGATCCGAGGGCCCCGCGAGTCAGTTTTTTGCTCTCGGCGCGTCCCCTCCGTAGGATGGGCGCCAATGCGCGGCGCTCGCTTCCTGTCGCTCCCCTCGGACCGCCGCTGGCCTCGGCGGCTCCTCTTGGCGACCGTGCTGGCGCTCGGTCTCGGCTGGGTCCCCTACCAACTCTACGGCTACTCGAGCCTGGCGCGCCTCGCCAAGCTGCGCGCCGAGCTGGCCGCGCTGCGCCAGGGCAACCGGGCGCTCCGTGAGAAGAACCAGCGGCTGCGCGCCGAGATCCAGCTCCACGACGAGGATCCGCTCGCCGCGGTCGAGCGGGTGGCGCGCGAGGACCTCGGCTTGGTCAAGCCCGGTGAGCTCGTGTTCCGCATCGTCGAGGACGCTCGATGAGCCCACGCCATCCGCCCCTGCGCCGCGCCGCGGCGCGGCTGCTCTATCGCGCGCGCGTCGTGGCCCGCGAGGCCTGGGTGACGGCCGCGGTGGTCATGCTCGGCGCGCTCATCGCCCGCGGTCACTTCAGCCACCTCTGGGAGGTGTCGCGCGACGTCGGCGAGGTCTTGGCCGCGCTCGGCATGGTGGTGGTGGTGGTGGTGCAGCTCGCGAGCTACGTGGCGACGAGCGCCCTGCGACGGCGCGCGCGCACCACGGCCGTCGAGATCCGCGCCGACCTCGAGATGGGCGCGGTGCTCATCGGCGCTTGCTGGGCCGCGCTCCAGGCCACGGGCGGCCTGTCCTCGCCGCTCTACCCCCTCGCCTACGTCCTCGTGGCGTTCCTCGTCACCTTCCATCGGCTCTCCATCGGCCTGCCGCTCGTCATCCTCGCGCTCCTCTTCGAGCTGCTCCTCTGGCGCGCACCGGCCATGGCCCCGGGCCTCGCCCTCGCGAACGAGAGCCGCCTCCTCCTCACACACGGCCTCTACATCCTCTTCTTCGCCGTCATCCACACGCTCTTCCTGCAGGCCGAGCTCCTCCGGCAGCGGCGCGCGCACCGCGCCGAGCTCGCGTCGGAGGTCCAGCGCATGCGCGAGGAAGCGCGCGACTTCCGCCTCATCTCCTCGCAGCTCGGCCCGGACTCGCGCACCCGGACGCGAGCCGAGGAAGAAGAAAAACTGGCTCAGGGCGCGGTCGAGACCATCCACCAGGCGCTCTACTACCACCTCGAGCTCGTCAAGAAGGCGCTCGACCTCCACACCTGCGTCCTCCTGTGGCTCGACGAAGCCGGCGAGCGGCTGCGCATCAAGGAGCTCGTGAGCGACGCCGAGGGCGTGGCCGAGGGCACCCTGGCGCTCGACGCCGGCGTGATCGCGCCCGTGGTCAAGCACCGCTCCGCCGTGAGCCTCATCGAGCCCAAGCCCGGCCACCTCCCCTACTACGTCGCAGGCGCCCCCGTGAACATCGCCGAGCTCCTGGCCGTGCCCGTGCTCGAGAGTGAGCACGTGCGCGGCGTGCTGTGCGTCGATCGCAGCGCCGACCGCCAGACCGGGGCTAGCGCCCGCCGCTTCGATCAACGCGATCAGGCGCTGCTCGAAGGCACCGCGCGCCAGATCGTGCGCCTCATCCAGGCCGAGCGCGTCTTCACCGCCGTGGAGCGCTCCAAGTACGAGCTCGAGCGCTTCTACAACTCCTCGTCCCTCCTCAACCGCGCCCTCACTCCCGACGAAGTCTTCGCCATGGCCTTCAGCGCCGCGCGCGAGATCGGTGAGTTCCACTTCGCCGCCATCACCCGCTTCGACAAGGACGCCGGGCGGCACCAGATCGCGGCCACGAGCGGCGACGCGGCCGGCGACGTGGCCGGTACCGAGTTCGCCGACAACGCGAGCCTCGTCGCCATGGTGATCAAGAACCGCCACTACCTGCCGGCCGGCGGCGAGCTCCGCGACAAGGACATCCCCGTCTTCACCCGCCAGATCAAGCTCAAGGGCATCGAGTCCATCCTCGTCCTGCCCCTCATCTGTGCCGACGAGGCCATCGGCACCTTCACCGTGGCCTCGTCGCGCCCCCGCTACTTCGGCAAAGACAAGCGCGAGATGCTGGGCGTCATCGCCAACCAGGTCGCCGTATCGGTCAAGAACGCCGAGATGTATCGGGCCATGGAGACCATGGCCACGACCGACGGCCTCACCGGCCTCGTCAACCACCGCACCTTCCAGGAGCGCATGAGCGACCTCCTCGGGCGGGCCGAGCGGCAGGCGGGCCGCCTGGCGCTGCTCCTCACCGACGTCGATCACTTCAAGAAGGTGAACGACACCTACGGTCACCCCACCGGCGACCAGGTGCTCAAGCGCGTGGCCGCCGTGTGCCGCCAGCAGGTGCGCAAGATCGACGTGGCCGCGCGCTACGGCGGCGAGGAGTTCGCCATCATCCTCGATGGCACCGACCTGGCCGGAGCGCGGCAGCTGGCCGAGCGCATCCGCACCGAGGTGGAGAAGCAGCAGTTCACCTCGGACAAGGGCCCCTTCCGCTGCACCCTGTCGCTCGGCATTGCCGCCTACCCCGACGACGGCCGCGACGCCAAGGCGCTCATCGCGCACGCCGATCAGGCCCTCTACCACGCCAAGCGCAGCGGCCGGAACCGCGCCGTCGCCTACGTCGACCTCCAGACCAAGCCCCGCCTGACCGCCGCCTCGGCCGGGTAAGCCGTCGGGTCAGTGCCCGATCATGACCGGGGTGTGGAGATACTCGCGGGCGACCGCCTCTTTGACGATGAAGTGGGCGAGATCGGCGCGCGTGATCTCGGTGCCGCCCTCGACCCGGTCGTTGCGGGCCAGGCGGTAGGTGCCGCGCGCCGGGTCGTCGATGAGCCGCGGCGGGCGCACGATGGTCCAGTCGAGCTCGCTCGCCTCCACCACCGCCTCGAGACGCCGATGATCCTCGATGACATGACGGAGCAGGTGCTTCACCACCGTGCGCACGAAGAACGGCTCTTTGCCCGTGAGCTTGACCAGGCCCGACGTGATGACCACCAGGCGCCGCACCCCGGCGGCCTGCATGGCGAGGACGATGTTCTTGGTCCCCTCGGACATGACCGTGGTCTCGCCGAGCTCCGTGCCCGTCCCGAGCGCCGACAGGACCGCGTCCGCGCCGGCCACGGCCCGCGCCACCACCTCGCGGTCGAGCACGTCGCCCTCCACGATCTCGACCCGGCCGGAGAAGTCGGCGATCTTCTCGGGCTGGCGAGCAAACGCCCGTATCGTGTGTCCTTCGGCGAGTCCGGCCGCGAGGATCTGCCGGCCGGTGGGGCCCGTGGCCCCGAAGACGGTCATTCGCATGGCACCTCCGCGAGCAGCAAAAGTTCTCGCGGCCGGTTCCAACCCCGACCGCTCACGGCACGGTAATACGGCCCGCCCGGCCTTGTCGACCGCGGCAGCCCGGGCAAGACACTCCCACCAAGCCCTCCGCTAAAGAGTCGATGACGAGATGGATCGGTCTCGTGGACGGGGTCCATGACCTCGTCTACGGGATGGATCAGCCTTGTGGACGGGGTACGAGACCTCGTGGACGAGAATGGGAGCCCGTCGACGAGGCATGGGAACCCGTGGACGGGGCCCAAGAGCCCGTAGACGGGGTCCAAGAGCCCGTAGACGGGGTCCAAGAACCCGTAGACGGGGTCCAAGAGCCCGTGGACGGGGTCCAATCCCGTGGACGGGATTCAAGACCGCGTCCACGAGCTCTTGGACCCCGTGGACGAGATGCAAGAGCTGGCGGACGAGACACGAGATCTCATGGACGGGCTCCAAGATCCCGAAGACGGGCTCTGAGAGCCCCTGGACGGTCCTCGATCTCTAGAGTTCAGGCGACACGCGCCAGCCCTACCTCACCGAACCCGTCGCCCCGCATGCGAACGCAGGTTGGCAGACGTGCGCGGGATGCACAGATCAATATCGTGGCGCCAGGCCGGTGGATGTAGCCCATCGAGTGGCGCGTCTTTCCTTCACCAGGACCAGGAGACATGGAGATGAAGAAGTATCGCTGTTTGGTCTGCGGGCACATCTACGACCCGGCCGAAGGCGATCCGGCGGCCGGGATCCCGCCGGGCACGCCGTTCGAGTCCCTGCCTGACACCTGGGTCTGTCCGGACTGCGGAGCGTTCAAGAGTGACTTCGAGCCGATCGACTGAGCCGAGCCCGCGCCGGTCAGTACGAGTAGCGCCGGATGGAGACGTTCATCAGGAGGCCGAGCGCGATCATCACCGTGAGAAGCGATGAGCCGCCGTAGGAGAACAGGGGCAGGGTCACGCCCACCACCGGCAAGACGCCGGTCACCATGCCGATGTTGACCACCACGTGCCAGAACAGGAGCGCGGCCACGCCGAGCGCCAGCACCTGGCCGAAACGATCGCGCGCCGTGGCCGACACGCCGAGCGCCCACAGGATGAGAAACAGGTAGCACCCGAGCAGCACGAGCGAGCCCGCCAGGCCCCACTCCTCCGCCCACACCGCGAAGGGAAAGTCGGTCCAGTGCTCGGGCAAGAACTTGAGCCGGTTCTGCGTGCCGTGGAGATACCCCTTGCCGCTCCAGCGCCCCGAGCCGATGGCGTAGACCGACTGGCGCGCGTGGTAGCCGGCGCCCGACGGGTCGGTCTGGGGATCGAGGAACACGGCCAGGCGCTTCTTCTGATAGTCCTTGAGGCCAAAGGCGAGGCGCACCAGCACCAGCACCGGCGCGAGGCCGAGCTCTACGGCCTTGGCCGCGCCGCCCATCTGCGAGAAGAGGACCATCGACATGCCGATGATGTAGAGCAGGCCCGCGGTGCCGAGATCGGGCTGGCGATAGATGAGGAACGCGGGCACGAGGATGATGCCGAGGGTCCAGGCGACCATGCGCAGCCCCGAGGCGCGCAGCTCCTGGGCGTCGGCCGAGAGGAGCTTGGCGAGCATCAGGATGAGGCCGATCTTCATGACCTCCGAGGGCTGGATGCCGAAGCTGCCGAAGCCGAACCAGCGCCGCGAGCCCTTGACCCCCTTGCCCGCCACCAGCACGGCCACGAGCAACCCGAGGCAGAGAACATAGACGATGGGCGCGATGCGCTCGTAGATGCGGTAGTCGATCGCCGCCACCACGACGAACAGCACGCTGCCCACGCAGAGCCACATGATCTGGTTCTGGTACAGGCCCTTGGGCGCCACGCGTGTGGCCGAGTAGAGGTTGACGAGGCCGATCGCGATGATGATCAGCATGATGCCCGCGAGCGGCCAGTCGAACTGCGAGCGTAACTTGGTGAAGGGGCTGGTCACGGGATCATGGAAGAGGTGGAGCCGGTCGGCAGCGCATCGTTTCTGCGGCCAGAGCCACTGCCGGGACTCGCGCCGGTGCCGCCCCCTGCGGGGAGCGCCGCCTGGGCCGGTTTCTTCACCTTGTTGAAGTAGCCCTTGAGGATGGCCATGGCCGTGGGCGCGGCCACGTGGCCGCCAAGGCCGCCGTGCTCGGCCAGGACGGCGATCGCGACCTCGGGATTGCGGGCCGGGGCAAAGCCGACGAACCAGGCATGATCGTTGGCCTTGTCCCAGCCGGCGGCCTCGCCCTTGCGATTCTTGCCGATCTGCGCCGTGCCGCTCTTGCCGCACACCTCCGCGGCCACCGAGGGATCGTAGGCGCTGTGGGAGGTGCCCTTGGGATCGTTCACCACGCCGCATAGCCCGCGGCGCACCTCGGCCAGATCCTCGGGGCGGATGTCGAGTTGCCGCCTGAGGCGCGGCTCGAAGCGCTGCACCACCTGGCCCGTGGGGCTCTCGATGCGCTCGACCAGCTGCGGCACGTAGAGCTTGCCGCCGTTGGCCAGCGCGGCGTAGGCGAGCGCCTCCTGGATCACGGTCACCTTGGTCGAGCCCTGGCCAATGGCGGTGTTGAGCGAGTAGCCGATGCGGAAGCCGCCGTGCTTGCGATAGAAGTCCTGCGTGGGCACGAAGCCCGGGGCCTCGCCCGGGAGCCCGATGCCGGTGGGCGCGCCGAAGCCGAAGTCCTGCGCCATGCGCGCCATGCGATCCATGCCCACCTTCTCGCCGAGCCGGTAGAAGTACACGTTGCAGGACTCGACCAGGGCCGAGTAGAGGTTCACCGGCCCGTGCGACTTCATGCAGTGGAAGGCGTGACCGGGCAGCTCGTAGGCGCCGCGGCAGCTGCTCTTCTCGTAGGCGTCGATGAAGTGCTCCTCGAGACCGACCAGGGCCGGGATGATCTTGAAGGTCGAGGCGGGGAAGAAGTTCTCCTGCACGGCCTTGTCGATGAGCGGGCGGAAGGGATCGTCCTGCAGCCGCTCGGCCTCGTCGCGCGTGAGGTGGCCGGTGAGCACGTTGGGATCGAAGGCGGGGTAGGACGCGAGCGCCAGCACCTTGCCGCTCGCGACGTCGACGACCACGGCCGCGCCCGAATGATGGCGCGAGAGTGCCTGCTCGGTGATGCGTTCGAGATCGAGGTCGAGGGTGAGGACGACGTTCGAGCCCGGCTCCGGGTCGCGACGGCGCGGTCCGCCGATGAGATCTTCGACCTCGCGCTCGTCGAGATCGGTCTTGATGTGGCCGCGCGCGTCCTGGATGGCGCGATCCACGCCGTCCTTGCCGCGCAGGTAGGACTCCCACTGGCGCTCGATGCCGGCGCGGCCGATGTAGTCGCCCGGCCCGTAGCCCTGATCGCGCAGCTGGCTGAGCTCCTCGGCGGTGATCTGGTTCATGTAGCCGAGCGCGTGCGCGGCCAGCTTGCCGTGGGGGTAGGCGCGGTGCGCGACGGCCTTGACGGTCACGCCCGACAGCTCGGCGGCGTCGCTCTCGAGCGCGCCCATCTGGTCGCGGGTGATGTCCTCGAAGGCCAGGATCTCCTGGAAGCGCTCTGCGCCCTTGCGCGTCCGCGCCGCCGCGATCTTGGCGCGCAGCGCGGCGGACTGCTCGTCGTGGAGCCCGAGGTAGCGGTCGAGCCGGCCGAGGATGGCGTCGTTCATCTGCGTGGGCTTGAGGTAGACGCCGTAGCTCGGCCGATTGTCGACGAGGATGCGGCCCGTGCGGTCGAGGATCTGGCCGCGCGTGGCCGGGAGCTCGATCTCCTTGACGAAGTTGTCGGCGGTGCGGCGGTAGTAGCGGTCCCCCTTGATGACCTGCAGCTGCCAGAGCCGCGTGCCGAGGAGCAGGAACACGGCGATGATCACGAGCGCCAAGCGCTTGTAGAGCCGCACGTCGCTCGTGGCGGCGGCGCCGCTGCGCAGGGGTCCTGTCATCTCTCCTCCACCTCCGCGCTCGTGTGGCTCGCGTGCATCACCAGGGCTATAGCACAGTCGGACGAGGCGGATTCACGGCGGGCCGGGGAGAGAGGGAGAGAGATGGGCCGGATCCTCAGCTCAGATCGGCCTGATCGCGCGGGCGTCGCGGACGAAGCGGCGTTCGATGCGCTCGAGGATGCGGAAGAGCCAGGGCGCCCCGAGCGCGGTGGCGAAGGCCGCCATCGGCACCATGCGCACCGGCTCCCATCCCACCCCGGGCTCGAAGCTCGCGCGCAGCACGGTCACGAGCGCGCCAAAGCCGAGCGTGGCCATGAGCGTGACCAGCATCGTCGCCGGCCAACCGCGCACGAGGAGCCGGCTCGCCGCCAGGCGTGCCCCGAGCGCCGCCAGGGCATAGGCGAGCATGTGCAGCCCCTTGGGTGAGCCGTGAAACAGATCGCCGAGGTAGCCCATGGCCGCGCCCACCGCGCAGGTGGTGCCCACCTCGTCGCGCCCCTGCAGGCCGAAGAAGAGTGTCACCACGAGGAGGATATCCGGCGCCGCCAGGTACGTGCCCCAGCCGAGCGGCACCGCGCCCTGGAATGCGGCCACCACGAGCAGGCACAGCCAGCCAAAGCCGATGTAGGTGAGCGCGCGGGTCACCGCGGGGCCCCGAGGCCATAATTGGGATCGGACGCATGCCGCGTCCCCTGCGCCCCCTGCGTATCCGGGTCTGGCGGCGGTGGCGGCGCCAGGACCACCAGCACCTCTTCGAGGCGCGAGAAGTCCACCGAAGGCATCACCTGGGCCTCCTGGTAGAGCCCGAAGTCGCGCCGTCCCACCTGGCTCACCTTGCCGACCGGGAGCCCCCGCGGGAAGACCCCGCCGACGCCCGAGGTCACCACCTCGTCGCCCTCCTTCACCTCATCCGAGCGCAGGAGGTAGTCGATGCGGGCCCGATAGCCATTGCTCGCGGCCATGCCCTTGAGCACCCCGCGGCCGCCGGTGCGCGGCAAGACCACGTCGATGGACGACTTGGGATCCACCGTGAGCAGCACGTCGCAGTAGCGGCCAAAGACGCGGCTCACCCGGCCCACCACGCCCGCGGGCGTGAGCACGGGCATGCCCGGCTTGACCTCCCCCTCGCCGCGGTCGAGCCGCACCCGGATGACGCGGAACATGGAGGAGGTCTCGATGCCGATGATCCGCGCGGTCAGGGTCTCCGAGGGGACCTCGGTCCGCAGGCCGAGGAGCTGCTCGAGCCGGGTGGTGCGCGCCGCCTCGAGCCGAGCGCGTCCGAGATCCGCGCGCAGCTGCGCGGTTTCGGTCTTGAGGCGCTGATTCTCCTGCCGGAGGTCCACCAGATAGATGTACCGCGACCAGACGTGCGCCACTGACTGGAACAGCCAGCTCAGCCCGTGCTGGATCGGCGCCGAGGCGCGCAGCACCGCGCGATCGACGAAGTTGAGCTCGTCGGGGGCACGCGCATGGGCGCGCAAGACGAGCGCCGGCAGCCCCAGCACGAGGACCGCGATGATCAGCTGCCGGATGCGGCGCGACAGGATCACCGGCGCCCCCCGCGGGTCCTGCCTCTACGGGAGGGGCCTCGGTCTCTCCTACGACTTCGGCGGCGGCCGTCCGACTCCTTGAGCAACGGCGTGCCGCCCTAGTGGATCGCGACCTCTTTGAGGAGCCGCAGCTCGTCGAGCGCCTTGCCCGTGCCGAGCACCACGGCCAGCTGCGGATTCTCCGAGAGCATCACCGGCAGGCCGGTCTCCTCGCGCAGGAGCACGTCGAGGTTCTTGAGCTGCGAGCCGCCGCCCGAGAGCACGATGCCCTTGTCCACGATGTCCGCCGACAGCTCGGGCGGCGTGCGCTCGAGCACGATGCGCACGGCCTCGACGATGGCGTTGACCGGCTCGGCGAGCGCGTCCCGGATCTCGTCGGAGTTGATGGTGAGGGTCTTGGGCACGCCGGCCACGAGGTCGCGGCCTTTGACCTCCACCGTGAGGACCTCGTCGAGCGGGTAGGCCGAACCGATCTGTTTCTTGATGTCCTCGGCCGTGCGCTCGCCGATGAGGAGGTTGTACTTGCGCTTGATGTGCTGGACGATGGCCTCGTCCATCTTGTCGCCGCCCACGCGGATCGACTTCGACATGACGATGCCCGCCAGCGAGATGACCGCCACCTCGGTCGTGCCGCCGCCGATGTCGACGATCATGTTGCCCGAGGGCTCGGTGATGGGCAGGCCGGCGCCGATGGCCGCGGCCATCGGCTCCTCGATGAGATAGACCTCGCGCGCTCCAGCCGCCAGGGCCGAGTCGCGCACCGCGCGCTTCTCGACCTCGGTGATGCCCGAGGGCACGCAGATGATGATGCGCGGGCGGACGAGCGTGCGACGGTTGTGCGCCCGGGTGATGAAGTAGCGGAGCATCGCCTCGGTGACCTCGAAGTCGGCGATGACACCATCTTTCATGGGCCGGACCGCGACGATGTTCCCGGGCGTGCGCCCGAGCATCTCCTTGGCCTCCTTACCCACGGCGAGCACCTTCTTGGTCCCGTTGCCCGCCCGCTGCACCGCCACGACCGACGGCTCGTTCGAAACAATCCCCTTGCCCTTGACGAAGGTCAGCGTCGTCGCCGTACCCAGATCGATGGCCAGGTCGTTGGAGAACAATCCATAGACCCAGTCAAACAGCATCATCCCGCTCCTGTGAGGTTATTCGGTGCCGCGGTGCCCCAAAACGGAAGCGATCTGTGGATAGATCGTCATAAAAGGCGAAAATGAGCTAATTTTCAGGCGGATTCAGGGGCCCAGCAACGCTCAAGTGGTAGCACGACAGGGTTGCCTCCATCAAGGAGTTCTTTTGCCGATCCAGCAACTTAACAAGGATCCGCCTGGCCCCCGAGCGGTCCCGGCACGGCCGAGGTAAAGGGCCGTCATGTAGGCCGAAAAAGCACCCCGCGCTCGCACAAAACAGGTTGAGAATCGGTTTTTTACACCATCACCGGACCATCATCGAGTCGCCCGAGCTCCCCCGCCAAAGAGGCTTTGAACCCAGATACTCTTCGTCTATCCTGCTGCCCGTTGCGACCGTCGCCGTGACCGGCGGCGTCGGCAGCGGGACACGAACACGGGCAGCGCCGGCGGCGCCGACGTGGATGGCGGTGTACGCCGCGCCCCCCCGACCGAGGACACGAACGTTTCATGCGGCCGGGAGACGTCATCGCGGGGCGGTTCGAGATAGAACGGCTCGCGGGCACGGGCGGGATGGGGGCCGTCTACCGCGCGCAGGACCTCGCGACCGGCCACGCCGTGGCGCTCAAGCTCCTGCGCGGGGGCGGCCGTGAGGACGCGCAGCGCCTCGAACGCGAGGCGCACGTGCTCTCCGAGCTCGATCACCCCTCGATCGTCGGCTACCGCAGCCACGGGCTGACAGAGCAAGGGGAGCCGTTCCTGGTCATGGAATGGCTCGAAGGCGAGAGCCTCGAGCAGCGGCTCGCGCGGACCGCCATGTCGGTCGAGGAGAGCCTCGTGGTCATGCGCCTCGCCGCCGAGGCGCTCGGCGTGGCGCACGCGCACGGGGTGCTGCACCGCGACGTCAAGCCCGCCAACGTGTTCCTCCTCGGCGGCGCGGTCGACCGGATCCGCGTGCTCGACTTCGGCATCGCCCGCCGCGGCGGCGCCTCGGGGAGCGTGACACGCACAGGGGTCCTCATCGGCACGCTCGGCTACATCGCCCCCGAGCAGGCGCGCGGCGTCAAGAACCTGGACGCGCGCACCGACGTCTTCTCCCTCGGCTGCGTGCTCTTCGAGTGCCTCACCGGGCGGCGTGCGTTCACTGGCGAACAGGCGATGGCGGTGCTGGTCAAGGTGCTGTTCGAAGAGGCGCCGCGGGTGAGCGATCTACAGCGGGACATCCCACCGGCGCTCGATCAACTGGTGGCGCGCATGATGGCCAAGGATCCGGCGCGGCGCCCTGAGGATGCGGCGCAGGTGGCGGCGGAGCTTGCGCACATCCAGCAGCAATCGGGCGGACGGAGGACGCTGCCGCCGAGCACCTGGTCGCCGGCCTTGACCGAGAGCGAGCTGCGCCTGGTGAGCGTGATCGTGATGGCACCGCCGGCGCCAGCGTCCGCGGCGGTGGACACGCCACCCGCCGCGGAACCGACGATGAGCATCGGGGAAGGGCGCGCGCTGCTCGAACGACTCGAGGCCGCGGTCGCCCCGTTCGGGGCCCAGCTCGAGCGTCTGCCCGAGGGATCGATGGTGGCCGCCCTGGCCGGCAGCGGCAATGCCACCGATCAGGCGTTGCAGGGCGCGCGCTGCGCGCTGGCCATGCGGGCCGCGGCCCTCGACTCGGTGATCGGTCTGGCCACGGGGCGTGGCTCGGTGGCGACGCGGTTGCCGGTAGGCGAGGTCATCGACCGTGCCATCGCGCTCCTCGAGAGGGGCGAGGCGGACGAACCGGAGGCCGAAGCGGCCCCAGCGGCGCCGGCCGGGCCGGTGCGCATCGACGCCGTGACGCGTGGCCTCCTCGATGGGGGCCGCTTCGAGATCGCCGTGGATGCCGAGGGGCGGTTCATCCTGCTCGGCGAGCGTGAGTCCGGCAATGAACAGGGCCGGCGGCTGGCCGGGCGGCTGACCCCATGCGTAGGGCGCGAGCGTGAGCTCATGCTCCTGGCCGGTTACCTCCGCGAGAGCGTGGAGGAGCCGGTGGCGCGTGCCATCCTGGTCACGGGCGAGACGGGCGTAGGCAAGACCCGCCTGCGGCAGGAGTTCCTCGGCAGCGCGCGCCAGCACGTGCCGGACGTGGATGTCGAGGTGTGGCTCGCGCGCAGCGATCCGATGGCCGCCGGCTCGCCGTTCAACCTCCTCGGTCAGCTCGTCCGGCGCGCGGCCGGGGTGCACGACGGGGAGCCGCTCGCCGAACGCCGACGCAAGCTGCAGGAGCGGGTCCACCGCTGCGGGCTCGGCGACGGCGAGAGGCGAGTCCTCGAGTTCATCGGCGAGCTGGCGAGCGTCCCGTTCCCGGAGGAAGAGAGCGTGCAGCTCCGCGCTGCCCGCCGTGACCCCAAGCTCATGGGCGACCAGATGCGTCACGCCTGGCTCGACTTCCTCGCGGGCGCGTGCGCCGCGCACCCGGTCATCCTGGTCCTCGAGAATCTGGAGTCAGGCGATCTGCCCTCGGTGCAATGGATCGATCTCGCGCTGCGGAGCCTGCGCGAACAGCCCTTCTTCGTGCTGGCGCTCGCGCGCACCGAGGTGCACCAGCGCTTCCCCCGGCTCTGGGTCGAGCGCAACGTGCAAGAGCTGCGGCTCGGCGAGCTGTCCCGCAAGGCCTCTGAGCGCCTGGTGCGTGCGGTTCTCGGCAAGGAGGTGGCCCAGGAGATCGTCGACCGCGTGGTACGGCAGGCCGAGGGGAACGCCTTCTTCCTCGAGGAGCTCATCCGAGCCGTGGCCGAGGGGCAAGACAGCGAGCTACCGGAGACCGTGCTGGCCATGGTGCAGGTGCGCCTCGAGACGCTCGACGCCGAGGCGCGGCGGGCCATCCGGGCGGCCAGCGTCTTCGGCGAGACGTTCTGGGGCGAAGGCCTGTGCACGCTGCTCGGCGAGACGCGCGCCAGCCCCGGGCTGCGCAGCTGCCTCGACAACCTCGTCAACCGCGAGTTCATCGTGCGGCGGCTCGAGAGCCGTTTCCCAGGGGTGGAGGAGTACGCCTTCCGCCACAGCTTCGTGCGCGAGGCGGCCTACGCCATGCTGACCGACAACGACCGTGCCCTCGGGCACCGCCTGGCCGGGGCCTGGCTCGAGAAGCACGGCGAGCAGGAGGCGGTGGCGCTCGCCCGCCACTTCGAGCGTGGCGGGGCCATGCCGCGGGCCGTGGCCTTTTACGAGCAGGCGGCGCGGCAGGCGATCGAGGCCAACGACCTCGCCACCGCCATCGAGCGCGCGGATCGGGCCGTGGCCTGTGGGGCCGAGGGCGAGCTGCTCGGCGCCGTGCGGCGCAGCCAGGCCGAGGCGTACGCCTGGCGTGGCGAGTACGCGGCGGCGGAGAAGTGCAACGAGGAGGCCATGCGGCTCTTGCCGCGCGATCACCCGCTGTGGTTCCGCGCCGCGTCGCTGGCCACGGAGATGGCGTTCGTGCGCGGCGATCACGAGCGCATCCTGTCCCTGGCCAGCGGGGCCGAGCCGGCCGTGCCCGAGCCCGACGCGCGCTCGTCCCAGCTCATCTTGCTCGCGACCGCGGCCAAGAACCTCGTGCGCGTTGGCAAGACGGCCGAGGCCGAGCCGCTCTTCCAGCGGCTCCTCTCCACGCAGACCGAGGTGGAGCGTGATCCGCTCGTGGCCGGACACGTCCATGCGGCGCTCGGGCTGCGGGCCATCACCTTCTGCACTCCGGTCCTCGCCCACAATGAGTTCAACGTCTCGCTGACCGAGTTCCAGCGCGCCGGCGACGACCGCAACGCGCTGCCCTCGCGCCTTCACGCGGCCATGACGGCCATCCGCATCGGCGCCCTGGCCAAGGGCGAGGCGGAGCTGCGCGAGTGCCTGCCGCTCGCCACCCGCCTCGGGCTCTTCAGCCTGGTGGGACTCGCCAAGTACGGCCTCAGCTTCGCGCTCATGCTCCGCGGGGCGCTCGACGAGGCGTGCGCCCTGCTCCAGGGCGTGCTCGAAGGGATGTCGCCCACGAGCAACCGCAGCTTCCAGTGCAAGGTGCGGAGCCGCCTGGCCATGATCCTCTTGCGCATGGGCCGGCTCGAGGAAGCGGAGCGCGAGGGCCGCCTGGCGGTCCAGCTGGTCGAGAGCATGACCCCGCACCATTGCGCCGCCCTGGCCGCCTGGACCCGGGCATTGGTCGCGCTCGGCCGCGTCGAGGAGGCGGTGGCGGCGGCGCGCGAGACGACGCGGGAGTTCGAGGTGCTCGGCGGCAACGTCGAGGAGGGCGAGCCCACCGTGCGCTTGTCGATCGCGCTGGCGCTCCTCGCCGGCGGCGACCGGGAAGGCGCGCGGGCGGCGGTGGCGGCGGGCGCGCAGCGGATGCTCGTCATCAGCGAGGGGCTCCCTGAGCCCGCGCGCCCCTGGTTCTTCGACGAGGTCGCCGATCACAAGCAGCTGCAAGAGCTGGCGCGGGAGCTGGGCGTGGCCTGGCGGTGAAAAGGCGGCCGCCGCCAGGCGGGACGGCGCCTACCAGCCCACGTGTTTGCGCAGCATGCCGCGCCAGGCGGGCCAGTCGTGCCGGTGCCCGGCCCAGACATCGAAGTGCGGGTTCACGCCCCGCTGCACGAGGAGACCGCGGAGCCGGTCGTTCTGCTCGAAGAGGAAGTCGTGCTGGGGCACGCAGATGAGGATGTGCTGCTGCCGCATCCGCTCGAGGAACCAGGGATCCGCCAGGTCGATCAGATAGCTGAGCGGCTCGTGCAGATAAGCGCCCAGCGACTGATGCCCATCGAGGAACCAGTGCGCCGTGTAGGCCCCGCTCATGGGCAGCAGCTTGGCGTAGACATCGGGATGGCGCAGACCCTTGTCGATGACGTGGAAGCCCCCGAAGCTGGCGCCCGCGAGGGCGATCGGCCGGGGGTTGCGGGCCCGTACGAAAGGCACGACCTCCTGGAGCAGGTAGGCGTCGTATTGGTCGTCGCGGGCCAACCGATCCGCGGGAGATGCTTGCCGGTTGTACCAGCTATCGGCATCGACCGAATCGACGCAGAAGAGCTGCAGCAGCCCCTGCTCGAGGCGATCGCGGACCGCCTCCACCATGCCGAAGTTCTCCCAGTCGTAGAAGCGGCCGCGGGACGTGGGGAAGGCGACGACCGGCTCGCCCGCGTGGCCAAAGACGAGCAGCTCCATCGAGCGCCCGAGGGCATGGCTATGCCAGCTGTGGTGTTCGCGGTTCATCGGTGACAGAGGGGAAGATACTGCAGCGGCTCGCCCGCACGAAGTACCAGGAGGGCAAAAAAAAAGGGCAGGTCCGAGGACCTGCCCTTCTAGTCGATCTTGAGTCGGGAGCGCCGACGCTCAGATCTTACGAACGTTGGACGCCTGGAGTCCCTTGGGCCCCTTGGTGACCTCGAACTCCACCTGATCGTTCTCGTTCAACGAGCGGAAACCCTCCGAGACGATCGCAGTGTGGTGGACAAACACGTCCGGACCATTCTCGCGAGTGATGAAACCAAAGCCCTTCGCATCGTTGAACCACTTCACCGTGCCTTTTTCCACTGGAACCTTCTTTGCTTTCTGGGCCGCCGTCGTTCGCGGCCTTTCTACAGATCGGCTGGTCGAGACCAACTCGCCAGACCCAACGACCCCGCTAGCTTGCTGCAAAACACTCCGAAGTCAATACTTTCTTCACCGGTAGGGCCGGCCTCCCGGCGCCTGCTCGCAGCGAAGAGCCGGGCTACTTCGCCCGATAGGTGATGAGGCCGCGGGTCGGGTCGTAGGGAGACACCGAGACCGTGACCTGATCGCCGAGCACCACGCGGATGCGGTTCCGCCGCATCCGGCCAGCAAGGTGCGCGAGCACCGTGTGGCCGCCTTGCACCTCGACGCGGAAATTTCCGCCGATGAGGACTTCGGCGACCTTACCTTCCATGTCTACGAGATCATCTCTAGCCACGCACACACTCTTTTCCGGCCGCATTGGTTGAATTTCCCTGGGCTAGACATGCGGCCGGCATGGTCTCGCGGGTGTGCAAACCATGGCGGATGGCTCGCGCGTGCAAGGAAGTTTTGAGGTCCGCGCCCCGTGACGCAAGCAATTTCGTCTCCCGCAGGGGCGCCGCGCGGCTCATCTCCGTCGGACAAGACCGCTCCGCGCCCGCCCCTCGCGTGTCCCCCTTTGGAGGCCCTATCCACCGGGGATCCTGAATACCGCGTAGGTACGCCGCGCCGGTGGCGCCCCGTGACCGGCTCGGGCCACGAATACTATCGCTCACGCCGCACGGTCACCTTGTGGCCCTTGATCTTGGTCGCACGCAGGACGGCCATGAGCTCGCTCGCGATCTCCTCGGGCACCTCGACGAGCGAGTAGCGCTCGTCGATCTGAATCGCACCGATGGCCCACGCCTCGACGCCCGCCTCGTTGGTGATCGCTCCCACCAGGTCTGCCGGCCGGATCCCCGCTTGGCGGCCCGCACCGATGTAGAGGCGCACCGTCTCCCAATCGGGCGTGCGCTTGTCGCGCCGGGGGGCGGCCTTGCCCCCTGGGCCTTGGGCCGCCTGTGCTGCGGCCCCTGCCCGTGCCGGCTTCTCCCGCGCCGGCTTCTCACCCTTGAACTTGGCTCCCGCCGGCTTGGACCCCGGCTTGGCTCCCGTCGGTTTGGACCCCGCCGGCTTGGCTCCCGCCGGCTTGGCCCCCGCCGGCTTGGCCCCCGCCGGCCTGGCCATGGCCCGTCCCGAGGCCGGCTCCGTGAACGGGCGCACGGTCGGGATCTCGTCCTCGTCCTTGTCCCCCCCCTCCGCCTCGTGCGCCAGCTTCACCGCCGCGGCGGCCACGTCCATGACATCGAACTCGGCGGCGAGCGACTCCACCACCCCCCGCACCTCGTCGAGGTGGCCGGCCAGGATCGCCTCGCGCAGCGACGCCCGCGTCAGCTCGAGACGGCGAGAGCGCAGGTCCGCGATCGTCGGCACCGCCGCCACCTCGATGCGCTGCTTGGTGAACGCCTCGATGTTGCGCAGCAGCCGATGCTCGCGCGGCTCGGTGAGCGTGATCGCCACCCCTTCGCGCCCGGCCCGCCCCGTGCGCCCGATGCGGTGCACATACGCCTCGGGGGCGGCGGGTACGTCATAGTTGACCACGTGCGACACGTGCTCGATGTCGAGCCCCCGGGCGGCGACGTCCGTGGCCACGAGGAGCTCTAGCGTGCCGGTGCGGAAGTGCTTCATGACCCGGTCCCGCTGCTCCTGCGAGAGCCCGCCGTGAAGCGCCTCGGCGCGATAGCCTCGGCCCGCCAGCGTCTCCGTCAGCTCGTCCACCTCGTTGCGCGTGCGACAGAACACGATGGCCGACGAGGGGCTCTCCATGTCCAGCACCCGCCCGAGGGCCGCCGGCTTGTGCGCCCGCGCGACGATGTAGGCCACCTGCCGCACCCGCGGCAGCGTCCCCGGAGGGAGCGCCTCACGCGCGATGGCGATGCGGACCGGATCGCGCAGGTGACGCCCGGCGATGGCCACGATCCGCGGCGGCAGCGTCGCCGAAAAGAGCGCCGTCTGGCGCGTCTCCGGGGTCGCGGTGAGGAGGGCCTCCAGATCCTCGGCAAAGCCCATGTCGAGCATCTCGTCCGCCTCGTCGAGGACCAGCACCTCGATCCCCTCGAGTCGCAGCGTCTTTCGCCGCAAGTGATCGAGCGCCCGACCCGGCGTCGCCACGACGACCGTCACCCCGCGTTGGAGCGCCCTGATCTGCGGCTCCATCGGCGCCCCGCCGTAGATCGCGAGCACGCTCGTCCCGAGCGCCTTGCCGTACTTGTGGATGGCCTCCGCTACCTGCATGGCCAGCTCACGCGTCGGCACCAGCACGAGCGACCGGGTCACGCCGTCGCGTGTCACCCGCTCGAGGAGCGGCAGCGCGAAGGCCGCGGTCTTCCCGGTCCCGGTCGCCGCCTGCCCGAGGATGTCGCGTCCTTCGAGGAGCGGCGGAATGGCGGAGCGCTGGATCGGCGTCGGCTCCTCGTAGCCGAGCGCCGCCAGCGATGCGAGCAAGGGCTCGCTGAGATGAAGGGAAGAAAAGCCGGCAGGGGCGTCCACAGCGGTGATGTGTATCACCGACCTGCGCTACGCACCTAGCCCTACGCTCTCATCGGGGGAGCTACAGGGGGCGCCTACATCTGGAACATCGGCCAGAGCGCGAGCAGCGGCTCGGGATCGAGGTACACCTCGGGCGCGTCCTCTTTCGCGCGGATGGCCACGGTGAAGTGCAGGTGCGGCTCGGAGTGGAGCACGCCCGTCCCGCCCACGGTGCCGAGCTTGTCGCCCGCGCGCACCCGCATCCCCGGCTTGAGGTCGGCCACATCGTCGAGGTGCATGTACTGGGTGACGATGGTGCCGTTGCGATGGAGCAGCCGCACATAGCGCCCCGACCGCCCCTCCGATTCTCGCACCACCCGCTCCACCACCCCATCGTGCACCGCCAGCACCGGCTCGCCGCGCACCTCGCCGATGTCGCAGCCGCAATGCCCCTGACGGCAGGACTCGGGGCTGTCATGGTCGCGCTCGACACCGAAGCGGCGCGTCGGTCGCTCGGGCATGCGACGCAGCGGGCCCGGGAGCGGATGGAACCAGACCTCGCCCTCACGGAAGAAATCGGGCGGCGGCAACTCAGGGCCAAAGGGTTTCGTCGAAGGATCCGGCTCGGCCGGTGGCGGCGGTGGCAGCACCGGCGCCACCGCCGGCGTCATGCGGGCCGCCGTGGCTTCGGGGCCATGGAAGCTCACGCGCACCCCGAGGAGCCCCCCGATCAGCACCGCCATTCCCGAGGCGAGCGCCAGGGGACGCCAGCGCCCCGTCGGGGCCCGCGCGCCCGAAGGAGCGTCTGACTGCATCGGCGCAGGCTCCTGCGCCTGTGTCTTGCAGACCTCCGAGCAAAAAACGATAACTCGAGTCCCCACGACGCTGACGACGCGTCCGCGCAGGGGGTCGACCGATTTGCCGCAGACCGGACACACAGCGTTATCAGTGTGTCTGCCCTCGACTCATCCGTCAACCGGTTTACGACGGAGCAAGGGGTCTCTTGCAAGGCGCTCCACACCGCATCGCCCGCGGTGCATCCCGTCGCTGAAAGGGTCGCACATGTCACCCCGGGCCCTACGCCCCACCGCTTACGGCTGCGGATCCCAGAACCAGGAAAACCACCCAAGAACCATGATTCATCCGCTGCGCCATCCATCACCCGCGGCCCACGGCCGGTGCAGGAAATACTCCGGCGTGGCCGTCGGCGAAGCGCGATGCGCGCGCACGAGACGACGTCGAGAAGACCTATGCCGAGCTCAAGGAGCGCGGCGTCGAGTTCGTCGCCCCGCCGCGCCGTGAGCCTTGGGGGATGAGGGCCCTCTTCAAGGACTCCGAAGGCAACGGCTTTGTGATGTCCGCCAAGTAGCTCCCTCGCCGAGGGCCCTTCAGGGCCATGCCCCGCGACCTCACGAATCTTTCGCGGCCTGCGAGACGCGCGGCAGCCGCACACGGAACGTCGTGCCCTCCGTGGCCGAAGACTGCGCCGCGATCGAGCCCGCGTGGGCGAGCACGATCTGCTGCGTGATGTACAGCCCGAGCCCGAGCCCCCGGTTCTGGCCCCCGGGACGCCGGGGCGCGCCCAAGGAGGGCTCGAACAACGTGGCCAAGCGCTCCGCCGGGATCGGCGGCCCGACGCTATGCACCTCGAGCGACACCTCTTCGTCCTGCGTACCGTCGAGCGTGACGCCCACCGGCCGCTCCGGAAAGCTGTACTGCAGGGCGTTGCCCACCAGGTTCGAGATCACCTGCCCGAGACGGTCGCCGTCCCACTGGCCGATCACGTCCCCATCGCAGCGCAGCACCATCGTCCGCCCGAGATACGCGCTCTCCAGCTCGTCGAGGATCGAGCGCGCCACCGCCCCGAGATCCGTCGTCCGCGGCTCGATCCCCAGCCCCCGGCCGAGGCGGATGCGGGTGAAATCGAGCAGATGCTCGATCATCCGCTCCATGCGCCGCCCGCTCGCCACGATCGTCGACGCGAACCGCGTCACGCGCTCGTCCCACGCGCCGTGCGTGAGGTGCCACCCCGCCGCCAGGATCGCGTTCAGGGGATTGCGCAGATCATGACCGAGGACCGCCACGAACAGCTCGCTGAAACGCACGCTGCGCTGGAGCTGCTCGACCAGCGCCTCGCGCGCCACCTCGGCCTGCTTGCGATCCGTGACATCGAGGACGAACGCCATCGCGGTGTCCCGCTGCTCGGACAGCGTCCCACCGAGGACCACCGGGATGCGCGCCCCATCCTTGCGCACGTACTCCTTCTCATAAGGCGTGAACATCCCCTGCCGGCACAGCTCCTCCACCGCCCGTTCATCGCGCGCCGCGTACTCGGGCGGCGTCATCGCACGCCAGTTCACCTGCCCGGCCACCAGGTCCTCGCGGCCATACCCGATGAGCCCCAGGAAGGCATCATTGGCCTCCACCACCTGCCCGTCCGGATCGCCAAAGAAGATGCCCAGGAGGCCCGACTCGTAGAGGCGGCGGAACTTCCTCTCGCTGCGCCGCAGCCCTTTTTCGGCCAGCTTCTGCGCCGTGATCTCCTGCAGCACCACGAGCGCCCCCGTCGTGCCACCGGCCGCATCGCGCAGCGGCGCCGCGCTCGCGCGCAGCCACAAGAGCGCCTCGTCGCTGTCGCGGAAGCACAGGAGCTCCTCCTCCACCAGCTCCAGCCCCTCGCGGAGCACGCGGGCCGCCGGCATCTCCTCCGCCGCATACGGCTGTCCGTCCGGGTGCATGGCGCCGCGGTTCGCCGATGAGCCCGACGCGTCCGACGGTCCCCATTGACCCCATGGCCCCCACCCGTCGAGGCGCCACGCCCCCTCCTCCCCTCCGCGCAAGAGGACGCGCGCGTGCCGATTGACGAGCGCGACCTCCCCCGACACCCGCACCAGCATCACCCCCACCGGCATCTGCTCGAGGATGCGCTCGTACTCGCGCAGCTCCGTCTCCTTCAGCACCGCCTGCCGCTCCGCCGCCACCCGCTGCGCGCGCGCCTCCTCGCACGCGCCCCGCCAACGCTTGGCCGTGACATCGCGCCACAGCACCCCCACCGCATCGCCGACCGCGAACACCTCGGGCCGGATCCAGGGGCCATCTCCCCCCGCCGCCTCGGGGAGCCCCGAAGGATCCACCGGCACCTCGTGCGTGCCGCCCGCGAGGATCTGCCCGAACGCCCGCTCCAGGTGCACCATCACCGACTCGGGCCATCGTCCCCGCAAGGGCCCCCCGAGCAGCTCCGCGCGCGTCCGCCCCACAAACCGCTCGGCGGCCGGGTTCACGTAAAGACACCGCTCCTCCCGATCGAAGATCGCCACCGCCTCGCTCGCCCGCGCCATCACCGCCGCGAGCACCTCCCAGCCCGGCTCCCGCAAATGCACCATACGGCCATCCCCCTCTGAAACGAACTCTCAGATCCCCACCCCGCGTCGCGGCGCGGGATCAGCAGCAGGGGCATACTAGCAGTTCAGCGCTTTTTTCTCGCCTTCTAACGAAAGCAGTGACCTATGTCCCTGAAACCCTAAAAAGAAAGGGAGCGCCGGATCACGCGGCGCTCCCTCCTGGGGCCTCTTCCCCGCCGATCTGGGTCAATCCATCGTCTTGGTGTCTGCTTCGTCGTCTGCGTCCTGCGCCGTGGGCGTCCCCTCCGGCTCGGGTGAGCCTTCCTTCAGGCGCTCGGACGCCGCGCTCATCAGCACCACCTTGTCGTAATAGCCGAAGATCTGCTGCACCAGCCCTCGCTCGAGCGCCTCGTTGGACGAGAGCTCGTCGTCGAGCCCCTCGCGCATGCGCCGCAGGAGCGCGAGCGTGTTGGCGCGCAAACCGGCGCTCCGTCGGCGCTCGCCGCTCGATACGCTGGTCTCCGCCTGCACCGCGCCGCGTTGGTTCAAGAAGCTGTCCAGCCTCTTGCCCTGTTCGATGAAGGACTTCGCCCAACCGAGGAGCGTCCCGCCGTGCACGGGGATGAGGTCCATGTCGGCACGCATGCGGATGAGTTCGGGCTCGCGCCTGAGCGCCGCCTCGGCCTCGTCCATATAGGTGCGGGTCAGCTCACCGAGACTCGGGATCAGCGTGGCGCGGATACGCTGGGCCGCCGCGCGCACCGTCGGGTCGAGGCCGGGCACCTCCTCGTACGCCCGGCAGATGAAGAAGATCGCGGCCCCGAAACCATCGTGGCTCTGGTCGATGGCCTCGAGCTCATCGGCCAGCGGGCGCGCGGTCAGCGCCCCTGGCAGGGCCTGGATGGCTTCGAGGCGCTTCTCGAGGAGGGGGAGATACACGCGACCCGTGGCCATGCGCTCGAGCAGGGGGCGGCGTTGATCGAGCATGTCGGCCAGGATCAGGCGAAGGTCGCTGAGGGTCAGCTTGGCCATGCGGGTGTCCTTGTCGAGGAGTCGTCGAGACATCCTGGGAGGAGGCGGGCGCGGGGGCAAGATGAACTTTCGATGCTGGCAACCCCCACTTGCCCCCTATGGGGGACGTCGGGGGAGGGCCCCCACCCCAGCGAGAGGGAACCTACGGTTGCCCTCTCGCGCTCTCCCTCCCTTGGGGGGATAGGAGGGTGGAGCTGGGCCTGGGTCCTCGCCGCCCTCGTAGGGTGCCGATAGAGTGGAGAGATGTGTCACACGGGCGGCTGCGGAGGGCCCCCACATTGAGAGTCATGGCTCAGTGTGGAAACGGGTGTGGCTCAGCCGCGTGTCACCATGCCGCTTCGGCGTGTCGCCATGACGTTTCCGCGTGTCACCACGGCGCTTCCGCGTGTCACCATGACGCTTTCGCGTGTCACCACGGCGCTTCGGCGTGTCACCACGGCGCTTTCGCGTGTCACCACGGCGTTTTCGCGTGTCACCACGGCGTTTTCGCGTGCCACCATGACGATTCGGCGTGCCACCATGACGATTCGGCGTGCCACCGTGACGATTCGGCGTGCCACCACGGCGTCTTCGCGCGCCACCATGATGCTTTCGCCGTCCACCATGGCGTAGGTCGCTCGGGGCCGATGGCTCGATGAGCAGAGCCCATGACTAACTAAGTACAGCGCCCGGCCCTTTCGCCCAGCGTGTGCGGGGTCCCTGATGTGCAGGGTCCGGAGCGCGACTCCGCAGGCATGGGCGGCAGGGCTCAGCCCAAAGACATCATGATGGGCCGAGGACCGGAGCGCGGAGCGGCCCTGCACATCCGGGGCCCCGCGGTGGTCACCCAGTTCCAGAGCGCGATACCGAGAGCGTCTCCTATCTTGGGCAGGGGGTATCACGGCTGTCGTTCCTCGCACTGTGGGCCCACAAATTTTGCGCGGTGGGTTTCCCAGATACCTGCATTGCCAGATCCCCGGCAACCGCGTCGGATAAAGCCTCGCAACAAGTTGCCCCCGGGCGGCTTCAGGAACTGAGCTCCCAGTTGTTCTATCATAGAAAATTGCCATGCGTATGGTGAGGGAGAGACTCCCCCACAGGCCCACAAACATCGAGTGCCATCGCTGGTTCTCGACGGAGAGACGGCTTGCATGGAGATCATTTGCCAACAAAATGAGCAAGCGATCATGATTCGACCAATTGTAATGGAGGAGACTGACGGTTAAGCGATAGGTCCCTATGATAAACCCTACACCACAAGGAGGTGCCCCATGAGGACTCGCTATGTTGTTGTAGGGGTTTTACTCTCGGCATGCGGTGGGACAGACAATTTCAACTTCAATGAAAACTATCGCTCGGTTGATTTCATCAATGGCCATGCCGCCGTTTGTGCAGGCCCGGTCGCCGCGGGCGAGGCCCGCTGCCACGCCCGCGTGCGCATCAACCCCGACGGCACCGCGGCAGCCGCCACCACGCCTGCCGGCTTTGGCCCGGCGGACCTCCAGGCCGCCTATAACCTGCCGTCGGCCACCGCCGGATCGGGCCGGACCATCGCCATCGTCGACGCCTACGACAATCCGAACGCCGAGTCCGACCTCGCCGTCTATCGGCAGCAGTTCGGCCTGCCGCCCTGCACGACGGCGAACGGCTGCTTCCGCAAGGTCAACCAGCGCGGCGTCCAGGGCAGCTATCCGCGCGGCAACACCGGCTGGGGCCAGGAGATCGACCTCGACATCGAGATGGCCAGCGCGATCTGCCCGAACTGCAAGATCCTCCTCGTCGAGGCAGACTCCAACTCTCTCGCCAACCTGGGCGCGGCGGTGAACACCGCGGCCGCCCTCGGCGCGAGCGTGATCAGCAACAGCTACGGCGGCGGCGAGTACTCGAGCGAGATCACCGACGCGAATACCTACTTCAACCACCCTGGCATCCCGATCACCGTCAGCTCGGGCGACAGCGGCTACGGCGTCGAGTTCCCGGCCGCCGCGAACACCGTGACCGCCGTCGGCGGCACCCACCTCGTGCGCTCGTCGACCTCCCGCGGCTGGACCGAGACCGTCTGGAGCGGCGCCGGCAGCGGCTGCAGCGCTTACTCGCCCAAGCCCTCGTGGCAGACCGATACCGGCTGCTCGCGCCGCACCGTGGCTGACGTGTCGGCGGTGGCCGATCCGAACACCGGCGTGGCCGTCTACGACAGCTATGGCTCTCCGGTCTCGACCGGGTGGCTGGTCTTCGGTGGCACCAGCGTCGCCGCCCCGATCGTCGCCAGCGTGTATGCGCTCGCCGGCAACGCCGCGGCCCCGTCCTATCCCTACAGCCACACCTCATCGCTGTATGACGTGGCCTCGGGCAGCAACGGCAGCTGCAGCGGCAGCTACCTGTGCACCGCCGGCGCCGGCTTCGACGGACCGACCGGCCTGGGCACGCCCAACGGCGCGGGCGCCTTCTAAGCCCTCGCCGTCCTTCTAAGCCCTTCTAAGCCTGCCCCCCTGCCTCGGCTCACTCCACGTTCTGGACCTGCTCCCGGATGCGCTCCACCTCGACCTTGGCGGCGATCATGCGCTGGCTGATCTCGAGCCGCTGCGACTTCGAGCCGATGGTGTTGACCTCGCGATGCAGCTCCTGGGCGAGGAACTCGAGACGGCGGCCGATCGCGCCGCCCTGCACGAGCTGCCGCTCGAACTCGTCGAGATGGCTGCCGAGCCGCGCCACCTCCTCGGCGATGTCCGCCCGATCCGCCAAGAGCGCCACCTCCTGCGCCAGGCGCTGGGGATCCACGCTCACCGACGACGCGAGCCGCGTCAAACGCTCCTCCAGGCGCCGCCGGAGGTCCTCCGGGGTCTCGCGCGCATAGCTTGCGATCTCGCTCGCCAGACGGCGCAGCTCCGCGCCCCGCGCGCGTAGATCGGCGGCCAGCGCCTGCCCCTCGCGCTGCCGCGAAGCGACCAGGGCATCGAGGGCTAGGGTCACGCCCGGTTCGAGCTGCGTCCACAGCGCATCTGGATCCAGCGCCGCCCCGCCCACGAGCAGGACGCCGGGCTGCGCGGCCACGAGCGCGAGCGTCACGGGCTCGGTCATGCCGCACGCCTGGCGCAGCTCCTCGAGCGCCCGGACATACGCGCGACCGAGCGCCAGATCGGCGCTCACCATGGGCAGCGCCTCGCTCCCGCCTTCGTCGCGCACCGTGACCGTGATCGAGCCGCGGTCGAGCCGCCGCCGGAGCGCTTGCCCAAGATGCTGCTCCAGGGCCGGCTCGGCCCACGGCAGCCGCAGCTTGAGCTCGAAGAAACGATGGTTGACCGAACGGATCTCCACCGTCATCCGCCGCCCACCCACCTCGCAGCGACCCCGGCCAAAGCCGGTCATGCTCCGGATCGCGTTAGCCATGCTGCGCGCGGTACCAATCTACGGTGCGGCGCAGCCCCTCGGCGAAACGGATCTTGCCGGTGTAGCCCAGGATCTCGCGGGCGCGGGTGATGTCGGCGAGCGAGTGCTTGATGTCGCCGGCGCGCGCCGGCGCATGCTGCGGCTTGAGCGGCCGGCCCACGATCTCCGACAACCCGTTCACCACGTCGAGCAGCGTGGTGCGCTCGGCGCACGCCACGTTGAACACCTGCCCCGCCGCCCCGGGCGCGGTGCAGGCCAGGAGGTTGGCCTCCACGCAGTTCTCGATGTAGCAGAAGTCGCGCGACTGCTGGCCGTCTCCATAAATGAGCGGCTCCCCGCCGGTCAGCGCGGCGCGCACGAAGTTCGGGATCACCGCCGCGTACTGCGACGTGGGGTCCTGGCGCGGCCCGAACACGTTGAAGTACCGCAGCGCCACGGTCTCGAGCCCGTAGCACTTGTGGAACACCTGACAGTAGTGCTCCCCCGCCAGCTTGGAGGCGGCATAGGGCGACAGGGGCGCGGGCCCCATCGTCTCGACCTTGGGCAGGGTCGGCGTCTCGCCATACGCCGAGGACGACGCCGCGAACACCACGCGCCGCACCCCCTTCCGACGCGCCGCATCCAGCACCATCACGGTGCCGTGCACGTTCACGCGGTCGCAATCGAGCGGCCGTTCGATCGAGCGCGGGACCGAGGGCAGGGCGGCCTCGTGCAGCACGAAGTCCACCCCGTCCATCGCCGACTCGAGCACCGCGGCGTCCGTGATGTCGCCGCGGAACAGGCCGATCCGCCCCTCCAGACCGCGCAAGTTGGCCTCGCGCCCGGTCGAGAAGTTGTCGAGCACGCGCACCTCGTCCCCCCGGGCCACCAGCGCCCACGCGAGGTTCGAGCCAATGAAACCAGCACCTCCGGTGATCAAATACCGGGCCATGAGGCGGTTCTATACAGGGCCTCCCGAGGTGTCAATGGACAGCCTGAAGAACCCGCAGGATCGGAGCCTCCGATCGCCAGGGGCACAAGGAGATGCAGGGAGACCACCTTGATAACCCCCCCCACAGCTGGCATATTGGCCCTTACACGGAAGCGCCGCTCGCAGAGGAGGCGGTCATCATGCGGTTGGCTCTACTATCACTGTTCTTCGGTGTCATGGGGACGAGCGGTCTGGCGTATGCGCAGGCCGAGGCCATTGATGAGGTCCCCCCGCCGGATGTGCCGCCGAGCGCGTATGTGCCCGCGCCTCCGCCCCCTCAGGTGTACGCCCCGCCCCCTGCGCAGAGAGTCCAGGTGCAGCGGCGCGTCTATGGGGCGTATCCGGCGCGTCGGGCGGCGCCGCCCGCGACCCGTCCCTGGTACCCCAATCGGTACCAGGCGGGGGGCAATTACTCGTACCCCTCCTACCCGACGTACCCTGCGTACCCCGGCCCGGGTGCTTATGCACGGCCAGGCTACGGCTATCCGCGCCTTGGCTATTCCGTGCCGCCCTATCAATACGCTCGGCCGGCGCATCAAGGCGCCCTGACCTGCCAGCTCTGCCGTAGACCCGAGCGCCGCGGACCGGTCCTCGGGCTCGGCGTGCGCTACTCCGCCCTCGGCGTGCGCCAGCAGATCAATGGCCGCAACGTCGCCTTGAAGGGCTGGGGCGCGGTGCTGCGGCTGCGCGGCCGGAACCACCTGGCGTTCGAGCTCAGCCTCGATTTCCTCGGCGGCAACTTCCCGGCCGGCGCGCAGCCCGTGGCCAATGGCGGCGGCGGCACCGCGGCGGGCCCTGCGAACCCGGATGGCACCACGACCGGCCGCCCCGGCCCGAGCCAGGACGGCCCCTACTTCCACGTGGGCGACGTGGGACGCCAGAGCCGGGTCATCTCCGCCTCGCTCATGGCCTACCTCCTGCGCAACACCCGGTCGCGCATCTTCAACCTCTACTTCCTCGCCGGCGGCGGGTACATCTCCTCGACCCTGGCCCTCGACAATCAGTACGGGCGGCGGGTCCGGCAGAACTTCGGCGAGTACGAGGGCCACGTGGGCGTGGGCATGGAGCTCAAGTTCCGCTGGTTCGCCATCGACGCCAACGTGCGCGCCATCGGCATGCTGCGCAACAACCGCGGCGCCCCGGCCTCCTATTACGCGGGCGTCGACGGCGCGCCGGTCAACCCGCGCTCCTTCGGCTACCAGGGCACCATCTCCGGCCTGCTCTGGTTCTAGACGAGCCCGCCCCCTCCGCCTCGCCTCCCCTTCCGCCGGCGCCCCCCCTCCCGACGCATTCACGGAGTCGTCAGCGACGACTCCCCGTGGGTCACTTGCCGTTGAGCGCCTGGATGATGCGGCGCAGGTTCTTGCCGTTGGGATCGACGCGCCCGCGATCGGCCACCCCCACGAGCACGCGGCCGTGCTTGAGCGTCACCCCGGTCACGGCGTTGGCGATCCAGCCCTCCATCTTCTTGCGCGCCGCCTCGAGCGCCGCCACGTCCCCGTACTCGCACAGGAGCGCGTCGAAGTTCTCGACCCTGCCGGCCTGGCAGCGCTGCGCCGCGTAACGCCCGGGGTCCGCGGCGGTCAGGCCCTCGACCTTGAGCCCCGCCGACGTCAGCCGTCCGGTCGCATCCTCGATGGCGGCGTTCTCCGCGGGTTTGGACTTGCCGCAGCCCCCGACCACCGCTGCGGTCAGGGGCACGATCAGTAGGAGCGTCGTGAGTCGCATGGGGACTGTTGTATCACAGACGCGCGCGGGCCCAGCGAGCGCGGCAGCGAGCGCCGCGGGGACGCGGCGTGGTACAAACGCGACCCGATGAGCACAACGACGAACCTCTCCGGGCCTGGGCCCGTCATCGACCTCCGCAGCGACACCGTCACCCGTCCCACCGCCGGCATGCGCGAGGCCATGTCGCGCGCCCCGGTGGGCGACGACGTCTTCGGCGACGACCCCACCGTCAACCTGCTCGAGGAGCGGGCGGCGGCGCTCCTCGGCAAGGAGGAGGCGGTCTACGTGCCCTCGGGCACCGCGGCCAACCAGATCGCGCTCCTCGTGCACTGCCGGCCCGGCGACGGCGTCCTCCTCGGCGACGGCGCGCACCAGATGTGTTACGAGGCGGGCGGCGGCGGCGCGCTCGCCGGCGTGCAGTTCACCGTCCTCGGCCAGAACGGCTTCTTCACCGCGCCCGAGGTGGCCGCGGCCGTGAGCCCCGACAACGTGCACTACCCCCCGACGCGCCTCGTGTCGATCGAGGACACGCACAACCGCTCGGGCGGGCGCGTCTGGCCGGTCGCCGAGGTGCGCGCCATCGTCGACACCGCGCGCCGCTTCGGCCTCGCCCTCCACCTCGACGGCGCCCGCCTCCTCAACGCCGCCACCGCCAGCGGCATGAGCGCGGCCGAGCGCGCCGCCCCCTTCGACACCGTCTCCCTGTGCTTCTCCAAGGGGCTCGGCGCCCCGGTCGGCTCGGTGCTGGCGGGCAGCCGGGCGCTCATGCGCAACGCGCGGCGCTACCGCAAGATGCTCGGCGGCGGCATGCGCCAGGCCGGCATCATCGCCGCCGGCGCGCTCTACGCCCTCGAACACCACGTGACCCGGCTCGCCGAGGATCACGCCAAGGCGCGGCGCATGGCCGAGGCGCTGGCGTCGGTGGTGGGCGTGCGCGTCGTCCCGCCCGAGACCAACATCCTCATGATCGAGCTCCCCGCCGATGGCCCCGACGCCGACACCCTGGTGGCGCGGGCGCGCGAGCGCGGCCTGCTCCTGGCCAGCATGGGTGCGCGCCGGCTGCGCGCCGTCACCCACCTCGACGTGGAGCCGGCCGCCTGCGAGCGCGCGGCTGCGATCCTCTGCGAGCTCCTCGCGCGGCGATAGCCCTGCGCGGGCGCCGCCCCCCCCGCCACCGCTCCTGTTCACGCGCCACGGGGACCCAGATGGGGGGGGTTCCCCCACCCGTTCATCCCCGACCCACCGCTCGATCGTCTGACGCGCCGCGATTTCCTCTCCATAGACCTGGGCCCACAAATTGCTTTCAGAGGGGGGGAGGGCTCGCTTGGAGATCCTCCCACCGAACCCTCCCACGCCGGGAGGGACGAAAGGAACAGAGCGCATGACGATCAACCGCAGGCACGGACTCCTCCATCGCTTCACCTTCCCCGGCATGGTCGCCGCCGCCACGCTGTGGCTGGCCCCGGGCTGCGCCCCACCCGAGGAGACCACGGGTGAGGCCGCCCTCCACCCCGCCGTCGAAGAGGCGATCCGCGTCAACCCGCGCCTCGGCGCCGCGCTCCAGACGAGCAGCAACCACCTCCTCGCGGCCCGCAGCAGCCTCGGCCTCGACGCCGACCACGGCTTCCAGGCGCGCAGCATCTTCTCCGACGAGCTCCTCCAGACCCACGTGCACTACGGCCAGACCTACCGCGGCGTGAAGGTGTGGGGCGGCGACACCGTCGTCCACCTCGCGGCCGACGGCAGCCTCAGGTCCGTCACCGGCGACCTCAAGGCCAACATCGACCTCGCCACCGTGCCGTCGCTCAGCAAGGCCGACGCCTTGTCCCTCGCGCACCGCTCCCTCAGCCCCCGGGGATCGTATGCCAGCGCCCCCACCGCCGAGCTCGTCGTGTACCCGAACGTCACCGAGCGCGTGAAGCCGAGCACCCTCCGCGGGCCGGGCGGCGAGCTCAACGCCGTGGACCTCGAGCGCGTCGTCACCGGCTACACCCTCGCCTACCACGTGCACACCGAGGTCGAGAACGGCGCCACCGAGACCGCGCACACCGACTACCTCATCAACGCCCACACCGGCGTCGTCCTCCAGCAGTGGAGCACGCTCCAGACCGCCGCCGCCACCGGCACCGGCAACTCCGAGTACAGCGGCACCGTGGCCATCAACACCAACACCGTCACCGGCGGCTGGGAGCTGCGCGACGTGGCGCGCTCCATGAACTACGCCACCTACAACCTCAACCACAAGACGAGCGGCACCGGCACCATCTTCACCGACACCGACAACACCTGGGGCGACGGCACGAACTACGTCTCGGGCGGCTCCACCACCAGCGCCAACGGCCAGACCGCCGGCGTCGACGCCCACTACAGCATCGGCCGCACCTTCGACTACTACCGCAACGTCCACGGCCGCAATGGCATCGACGGCGCCGGCCGCGCCACCTACAACCGCGTCCACTACAGCCGCAACTATGACAACGCCTTCTGGTCCGACAGCTGCTTCTGCATGACCTACGGCGACGGCTCGGCCTTCAAAGTCCTCACCAGCATCGACGTCGGCGGCCACGAGATGACCCACGGCGTGACCGCGCGCACCGCCAACCTCACCTACTCGGGCGAGTCGGGCGGCCTCAACGAGTCGACCTCCGACATCGGCGGCACCATGGTCGAGTTCTACGCCCGCGGCGGCTCGGGCTCGACCATCGGCAACACCGGCGGCAACTGGCTCATCGGCGAGCAGCTCTCGTCCACCCCGCTCCGCTACATGTACAAGCCGAGCAAGGACGGCCGGAGCCCCGACGCCTGGTCGAGCAGCGTCGGCGGCCTCGATGTGCACTACTCGAGCGGCCCGCACAACCGCATGTTCTACTTCCTCAGCCAGGGCTCGAGCAGCGTCTCGACGAGCGACTTCTACAGCCCCTACCTGCCGGGCGGCATGACCGGCATCGGCAACGACGCGGCGGCGCGCATCGGCTACCGCGCCCTGTCCGTCTACGAGACCTCCGGCACCAACTACGCCGGCGCCCGCACCGCGTACCTCAACGCCGCCGCCGACCTCTACGGCACGGCCAGCGCCGAGTACGCCGCGGTCCAGAACGCCTTCGCCGCCATCAACGTCGGCGCCCCGCACTAAGCCAAGCCGTACGAAGTCCCTCTCTGACCCACCCCCAGGAGCAGGCCACCGGGGGCGAGCGCGGAAGCCGTGATCAAATTGCCGCTCGCCCCCGTCTGGGATACTGTGTGCCAACTCCGTCGATGTGGTACCGCCAAGCCGCCGCCGCCACCCTGCTCCTCCTCTGCGCCGCCCTGCCGGACGCCCTCGCCTCCAAGCCGCGCTGCAAGCTCGAACGCATCGATCCATCGCTCGTCGGCGAGGGGCGCCTGCGCCTCTACGCGAGCGCGCTCGAGCTCGAGGGCGACATCATCGACGACCTCGCGCCCCCGGCCTTCACCCTGCTCATCAACGGCAAGGCGCGCGGCAAACCCGAGAAGGTGGTGCGCTTCAGCGACGCGAGCGAGGTCGTCAAGATCGCCGTCCTCGTCGAGGTCGGCGTGCAGTACAAGCAGGCGCTCCCGGGCGTGAAGGCGGCGCTCAAGGAGTTCCTCGAGGACCAGCCGCGCTCGATCAAGATCAACCTGTTCCCCTTCGGCTCCGACGTCGGCCAGCCCCTGCGGCCCTTCTTCCTCCCGGCCGAGCAGATCGCCGACGCCGTGGACGACCTCGACCTCGACGTCGACTCGGGCGACCTGCAGATGGTCCAGACCGTGCGCAACGCCATGGGCCAGCTGCAAAAGCCCGATCCCGCGCGCGCCGGCGGCAAGGGGGCCGCTGGCCCGGCCGTGCCGCCGCGCCAGCTCATCATCCTCATCTCCGACGGTCTCAACGAGCGCATGGATCGCCAGACCTTCATCAAGCTCGGCGAGGACGCGGCGCGCCTGCGCATCCCCATCCACACCATCGCCTTCTCGCCCATCGACTCCCGCGGCCCCCTCCTCAACCTCGGCGACCTGTCCAAGCGTTCGGGCGGGACCTTCCGCTGGGCCGAGAACCTGGCCGACATCAAGCACGAGTTCGGCACCCTCGCCGACGAGGTGCGGCGCCAGTATGTGCTCACCTTCAAGACCGACATCGACGCGCCGTCCCTCGAAAAATTCCACTTCGCCCTGCAGTGCGGCGAGCTGCGCTCGAACGTCCTGACCGGCACGGGCGTCCGCGTCCTGCACGGGCCCGAGGGCGGCGGGCTCCGCTGGTACTGGTGGGTCCTCATCGGCGTGGGCGGCGGCCTCGTCACGCTCTACCTCGTGGGTCTCCTCCTCATGCGTCGCGGGCGCGTGGCGCAACCCGGCGCGATGCCGGTGACCGCGGCGGCCGGCGGCCAGAGCGTGCCCGTCGGGCGCGCAGCGGCGGCCGCGCGCCCCTCGGCCCCCTTGGCCGCCGCCGTCTCGCAGAGGGCCCCCGCCGCGGCACCAGCGGCGCATGCCCCGGGCGCGGCGAGCGGCGTCCTCGTCGCCGTCACCGGCCCGCTGGCGGGGCGGCGCTACCCCGCGCTCGAGCGGCTCACCATCGGCCGAGGTGCCCAGAACACCATCGACACCGGCGAGGATCCCTCGGTCTCGCGCCAGCACTGCGAGGTGCGCCGCGAGGGCGGCGTCCTCGTGGTCCAGGACCTCGGTTCGAGCGCGGGCACCTGGGTCAACGGTCGGCGCCTCGCCGCGCCGCACCGCCTCGCCGACAACGACCTCGTGCGCGTCGGCGAGAACACGCAGTTCAAGTTCCGGGTCGAGTAGGCGGAGCCATGAGCGAGAACTCCAGCATCATCATCTGCGACCAGCGCTTCGACGTCGGGCAGCGGGTCATCACCTGGCAAGAAGACCCCATGTACAGCGCCTACACGCCGCACTGCGTGTTCAATCCCAATCAGGTGGGACCCGACAACCCGGCCATCCCCGGCGGCAACACCCTGCGCTACCGCGAGCGCCGCCTGCTCGGCGCCGACCGCTCCCTCGGCCGCCTGCAGCAGATCTTGAAGCAGTTCGTCCTCCATCTCGACGGCCTCACCAACTCGCGCGACACCTTCAAGGTCCTGCACGACGAGCGCGGCCTGTCGGTGCACTTCCTCATCGACAACAACGGCGACATCTACCAGACGCTCGACCTGCGCGACTGCGGCTTTCACGCCTCGGGCGTCAACGAGATCTCGATCGGCGTCGAGATCTGCAACCGCGGCGACGCGAAAAAGGACACGCGGGACGTCTATCACGGCAAACGCGACAAGGTGAACTGCGTCATCAACGGCTACCAGTACCTGTCCTACGCGTTCACCGAGGCGCAGATGCAGGCCATGGTGAACCTCGGCCGCTGCCTGGCGCGCGTCCTGCCCGGCCTGCCCCAGGAGTATCCGCGCGACCCCGGGGGCGGGCAGCTCTGGGACACCATCAACGGCGACCCGCGCGACTTCGCCGGCTACCTCGGCCACTACCACACCACCGCGCGCAAGTGGGATCCGGGCCCCTTCGACTTCCAGAAGTTCGTCTCCCAGATCCGCGGCCGGCTGTACTTCCCCCTCGTCCCCGGCCAGGACCAGGCCGAGGTGCCCGACGACAAGGCCGCGGCCGAGAGCGAGGCCCAGGCGCTCTACGACAACAACGAGAAGGGGGGCGACGGCGGCTACTACCCCGTCGGCCCGCTCGGCGCGAGCAAGCTTTGGCACGGCGGCGTCCACCTGCGCGCCGATCGCGGGCGGTCCGTGGTGGCGCCCCTCGGCGGTCGGATCGTGGCCGCGCGCATGAAGGCCGAGGACGACTGGCCGGCCATCGGCTCGAACAACATGGTGCTCCTGCGCCACGACGTCGCCGTGGGCGCCGCGCAGATCCGGTTCTGGACCCTGCTCCACCACCTCGACGCCGAGAGCGAGGACAACGCCGAGGCCCCCGGGTGGCTGCGCAACGGCCGCGGCCGGCCCTGGTGGAACGCGCTCAAGGGCGGCGAGGTGGCGCTCCTCGACGAGCCGGTGAACGCCGGCGAGGTCGTCGGACACTTCGGCGAGGCCGGCCCGCGCTCGGCGCGCACCGGGCAGATCCACTTCGCCATCTTCGCCGCCGACGAGATCCACGCCCAGGTGGACCCGAGCTTCTGGGCGCGGGTCGACGGCGTGCGCGGCGGGCGCTTCTGTGCCGAAGAGAGCATCACCGCGTACATGGACTTCAACCGCAACGGGATCCTCCAGCCCAGGGAACTGGTGGGGTTCTTCCGCGATCCCTCGCCGCAGTCGAAGAAGGCGCGTGAGACCTTCCGTCGCCTGGCGGTGCGGCACCTGTCGGAGTGGGCGGACAACGGGGGCGACTTCCTCCGCGAGCTCACCCGCTCGCGTGAGATCCGCGCCCTCATCCCCGGCTCCCCCTCCCGCATCCGCCAGGTCTACGCCGACCAGATCGAGTCCATGTTCTGGTGGACGGACGAGGTCGGGCAGCACGCCGGGCTGCCGCCCGACAAGCTCGTCTGGAGCTACCACCCGATCACCTTCATGCTGTGGCTGCACGACAAGCTCAAGGGCGAGCCCGTCGTCGCCAAGGCGCCGCCCAAGCAAGGCAAGGCGCCGCCGCCCGACATCCAGGGCGGCGACTTCGCCGAAGGCGAGAGCGACTCGGCCGGCGGCTTCTTCTTCGACGACGAAGACGCCCTCTTCGGCGAGGCCGCCAAGAACCTCACGCTGGAGCAGCTGGCCGGCGGCTACCCCGACAAGTAATCTGCTTCGCGGGAGGGGCGTGAGTGCGGGCGTTACTCGCCGACCGGTTTGAAGTAGGCGCCGATCAGGCCGGTTTTTTCGACCAGAGCCTTGAACTCGGCGGAGACGAGGTCATGGAGCAGGCACTGCTTGCACTTGAAGAGATGGTGGCCGTCGGTGCTGCCGGGTTTGAAGACGTACTTCTTCACGCTCGAGATCTGCCCATCTGAGTATCGATCAGTGATTGAGCGCTCTTCATCGAGGCAATCGACGATGTCGAGTATGTTCACAACCTGGAATCGCCCAGGCCCATCGTAGGTGAGCGGTAAGAGTTCGATCGCGTTTCCGAGCAGGGGCGCCAACACCTCCGCCGCACGATCCGAAAAAGCCAAGCCGAGGCCCATGAGGCCGATGAAATCGACCGGTTTGCCGCGATTCTTCCGCACCCTGGCGGGCTTCCATTCCATGGGCACCGGCTGCCACCAGTCTGCACAACGCACGCCCTTACCCGACAGCTTATTGAAGACTTTGTACCAGGAGACGCCCGGTCGCGAGATGGATGCCAGCAGATCGTCATGCTCGTCTGGATCCGGGTCCAGGAGAAAGATTTTCGATGATGGAGCGGTGTCTTTCGTCATGGGGGGAAGGCCCCGTTCTGTATCTCTCGCGCTAGCTTCTGCAGTTCCTCGAGGATCTTCATGCGCCCGCCGCTTTCCTCGGCCCGCCGGAGGCGAAAAATGACTGTACGAATCGCCTTGTCCGTATGGAGCCCGTGCCCCACATGCTGGCTCGGCGTGAGCACGACGCCATTGTCTATGCTGTTGATGTCGATGCCATAGTCGTCGAAGAGCACGCGGCCTTGCTCCGCCTCGCGGTGCGTGCTTGGCACGATATGGTGCACCTCCTCGCTGGAGGTCAACTGCCTGCCGAGTTTCTTCTCCAGCGCAGCGCGTAGCCGGGTGGCGTTGCCAGTCGTATTCCACTGCTGCGTCGACACGAAGCCAGGCGGCCGACCACTACCGCCACTGACCGAGTTGGTGCCGCGCAATCCCTGAGCCCGTGCCGTCTGCGCTGGCGTGAGTTCGCG
Source organism: Polyangia bacterium (assembly GCA_036263495.1). Lineage (GTDB taxonomy): Bacteria > Myxococcota_A > Polyangia > Palsa-1104 > SHYY01 > DATAGU01. The sequence goes on from DATAGU010000224.1 coordinate 59,361, forward strand.
CAGCGCGACGTGAAGCATCGCCGTCGCCTGTCCGAGCCGGCGAGCCTCCACGAGCGCCCAGATCTCGACTTCACTGAGCGCCAGGGTCTTGGCTGCCGCTCCGGTGCCGACCACGAGCGCCAGAGGACCGCCACCTGTGCCGGTGGTGGTCAGCGCCCAATATGCCTCCCCCGCACCCGGCCCTCGAGAGGCGCCATCCCGCAAGAACCCCACCAACCGACCGAGTCCCGACAGCTTGCCGACTTCCTTGAGGAGCTCCGGGCCATGACCCACCAGCCGGGCGGCCGTCCACGTGGTACTGACCAGCACCGCGGCCTGGATACCGGCGTTGCCGGTCGCGATGCCCTTGATCGTGTTGACGAGGCTCGCCAGGCCATGCTTCACCTCCATGCGGTGGTCAAGAGGGACCGCTCTTCGTCGAGGCAATCGACGATATCGAGCATGTTGACGGCCTGAAAGTGCCCAGGATGCCAAGCATCGCGGTCGCGCTTCTCGATCGCAGGCCGTTGCGCTCGGCACATACAAGGCACATGAAACTAAGGAGGCCGCGGCAGCCTAGCTAAGTCCCTGCGGCGCAGGGACTTCATGAAATACCACCCAGGGAGGCAGCCCCGCTCCCCAGGAAAGCCACCGCTCTCCCGGGGGCTCACACTACCCCTAACGAGGATCTAGAACGTGACCCAGGAGAACCCAGGCAAGGCTTTTCGACTGAAGGTGTTCAGGTCTCGTGGGGCTGGGCGACCTGGCGGATGACCAGGTAGATGATGCCGACGATGAGGAAGGGCACGAGCAGGAAGGCGCTCACGAGCTTCAAGATGGACGAGAACTTGTCGGCGGCGGGCTGGCAGGCGCAGGCGAGGATGAGGTCGTACATGGCGTGACTCTACTGGGCTCGATCAGTGACCCGGGAAGCGGGCGATGGCCTCGATGATGAGGACGACCGCATAGATCGGCGGAAACAGCATCGGGATCCCCACCGTCAGCTTGAGTCCGCGACGCTCGTCGGCCAGGTGCATGTAGTAGAGCGCGACGCAGCCGGCCTTGACCAGGGCCAGCGAGATGAGGAGCGCGATCATCGTGGCGCGCTGCTCCTTGAGCACCTGGGCCACGGCCACTTCGAGGGCCGTGAGGGCCGTGAGCGCCACGAAGACGATGAGGTACTTCTTCTTGTGGGAGTGCTGACCGCTTGCAGTGTGTTCCGACATGGAAGCCTCGGCCTCGAGATGATCAGATGAGATAGATGAAGGTGAACACCAGGATCCACACCAGATCGACGAAGTGCCAGAACAGGCCGGCGACCTCGACGTGGCTGGCGGGCGGATGCGGGCCATCGGTGTACTTGCCGCGGAGCGCAAAGAGGAGGACCACGCTCAGATAGATGACACCCGTCAGCACGTGGAGACCGTGGAACCCGGTCACCGTGAAGAACGTCCCCGGGAAGCGGATGTCGCCTCCTTGGAAGATGGAGCCGGAGAGCGTCATGTGCTGCTCATGGATGAGGTGCGTGTACTCGAAGACCTGGCCGCAGAGGAAGAACAGGCCGCCCAGGACCGTGAGGCCGAGGTAGGTGCACAGCGCCTTCTTGTTCCGCTCCTGCGCCCCGGCCAGCGCCATGACCATCGTCACGCTGGAACAGATGAGCACGAAGGTCATGAGGGCCGTGAAGTTGATCCCGAGGTGCCGCGTGGGGTCGGGCCAGGAGTGCGAACCAGAGCGCTGAATGCCGTAGTTGAGCAGCAAGCCGGCGAAGGACATTCCGTCCGTCAGGAGGAAGATCCACATCCCGACCTTGCCGTGGGTCGCTCCTTCGAAGCTGAAGCCCTCCTCGCGGTGCATCGAGGGCGCGGCGGCGGATTGGCTCATTGCGGTCAAGACCTCCGGTATCGGGGTTCAGGGACGGGCGGACACTATCACACTCATCCGCAGGGGACAACTCCGCCGCGCACCTCCCCGAACGTAGAGATCTCATGGAGTTGGGCCCACATCCGGGGTCTTGGGCCCATGCCCTCGTCCACCCCTTGGAGGGGGCTCGGGGGGAGGTCGAAGGCTCGGGTGAGCCCCCCTGGAATGTCCGGTGGCGAATACGGCAGACAGGCTGATGGCGGCCCGATCCGATCCTTTCGGGCCGGGCCCGGCCTCAAAGGAGGTAGTGCTTGGCCTCGTTCTGGCGTGCGATGACCTGCAGCAGGTCCTGCTCCCGCACCGTGGCCACCTGCTTGAGGTGCTCCAGGACCGCGGGGAACTCCTGGGCGATCGCCTCGAAGTCGGCGCGGCACACCGTGAGCGTGACCGCCGTGGTGATGGCCCGCACCGTGGCCGTCGCCGGGCGCAGCGTCAGCACCGAGATCTCGCCCACCACGTCGCCCGGGTGGAGCACCGCGACCTGGAAGGCCGCCTGCCGCTCGGTCGCCTTCTCCACCGACAGCTGCCCCGAGGCCAAGACGAACAGCGTGTCATTGGCCGCGCCCTCCTCGATGACGACCTGACCGGCATCGAAGGTCCGGGGCGTGAAGCGGCGCAGGAGCGCCTCGCGCGCGGACATGCCGAGCCCTGCCAGGAGCGGCGAGGTGAGCGCCAGGTTATGCAGCAGGCGCTCGCGGGTATGCTCGGCCAAGACCGCCTTGAACGAGGGCTCGGCCGCCGCCAGCTCCTCCAGCCCCTGGCGCGTCAGCTCGAGCAGCAGGCAATCCACCTCGCACGTCGCGCGCGCCGAGCGCGGCGTATTGGTGAGGAGCGCCATCTCGCCGAAGAACGCGCCCGGACCGAGCAGGTTGAGCGGCACCTCGACCGGCGACTCGGAGGAGGCCGGCCGAGAGATGCGCACGTGGCCGTTGGCGATGATGTAGCAGGTCTCGCCCTGCGAGTTGAGCTCGATGAGCCGCGTCCCCGCCGGGCAATCGAGGATCTGAAGGAACGAGACCAGGCGGCGGAAGTGCTCCTTGCTGAGCGAGTGGAAGAGCGGATAGGGCCGATGCAGCCGCGCGAACGCGCTCTGGAGCGCGGCCACCGCGCGGTCCTTGCCCTGCGGCGACGGCGGCGCGGCCAGCGGCGCCCCCGTCGGCATCACCGGCGGCGCCGGCGGGACCACGGCCTCGACATAACGCGACGCCTTGCCAAAGGACTCGGCCAGATCATCGATCAGCCGCTCGCTCGCCGTGCGGTCGAGCGCCGACAGCTCCTTGGCCGCGACCACCGCCATCGGCAGGTGGCCCGAGATCATGAACGCGCGCCCCGCCAACTGGAGAGCGAGGGCCGCGTGCTGCGTGTCCTGATCGAGCTGCAGTTGCTGAGCGAGCGCGCGGTAGGCCACGCCGTCGAGTGGATTGCCGTCGATACGGGAGGCCAGCTCCGTGTACGAGGTCAACATACGGCCATCATAACGAAAGCCGCGAGTTTTGCAGGAGATTTCAGAAACGGAAGAGCGGGGCCCCGGTCTGCGAGGGCCCGCCCGGCAGGGCCGTGAGGTCGAAGTCGGGGTAGTGGCGCGGGCGTGAGGCGCTCGAAGCCCCGGCCACGAGCGCGACGATCCCCACCGTCGCCGCAGCGCCCGCGACGACCGGAAACACGATCCACCAGCGACTCTTCTTGACCTTGGTCTGCGCCACCACCACCGGCCGCGGCGCCGCACCCCGACCGACGCCAGCGACCGCCGGCCTCCCCGGAGCAGCCACGAACGGCGGCCGAGCATACGCCCCTCCCACCGGCGCCGTGCCCGGAGGCGCCACAGCCCCCACCGGAGCCGCCCCCGAAGGGGCCACCGCAACCCCCGGCGTCCCCACCGGAGGCGCCCCGGTCCCGAGCGGCGGGACCGCGGCCTGGGCCCCATCGCAATGGAGCCGGGTCTCGATCTCCGCGCGCTCGGGCGCCTGCGGCACCTGCTCGAAGTAGCGGCGATAATACTTACAAGCCGCGTTGACCCTCCCCAGCTGCTCGTAGGCGAGAGCGATATTGAAATCGAGCAGCGGCGCCGGCTTGAGGAGCTGCGCCGCCTTCCACTCCTGGATCGCCGTCGTGAAATCGCCCGCCTCATACGCCGCGCTCCCCGCCTGGAAGCGAAGCTGCGCCTCGTCACCGCCCGCCGCCTGCGCCGCCTGCGGTTCCCCGCGCGCCGCCAGCGGAGCCAGAACAAAGAGCGACGCGCAGAGCGCCACCCGCCAAAGAGACTGCCGATAACCCATCAAGGACCTCCTCCGGGCGAGGCGAGAGCTTACTTACAAATGTAGCGAGCGATTATCCCGCCACACCCCCTCCTTGGCAACCCAGCAGGACAGCGATGGCGCCCGCGCCGCGCGGGCAGCGACCCGACAGCGCCGCGCAGGGGGCGGCGACCCGCCAGCGGCGCGACCAGCCGTGCTATCTTTCCGCCATGCCGCGCACCAAGACCGAGGAGGCCCTAGCCGCAGCGGAGCGAGCGCACTCCGACGACCCCGAGCGGGCCGACCTCCTGGCCCGGGCCCGGCGCTTCAAGGCCAGCTGGCTGGAGCTCGCCGAATCCCTCGCCTCCGTCCGCCGCAGCGGCCAGTGGAAGCAGTGGGGCTATGCCAGCTTCGAAGACTACACCCGCAAGGAGCTGCACCTCCGCCAGGAGACCGTCGACAAACTGACCGGCTCCTACGTCTTCCTGCAGCGCCGCGCCCCCGAGGTCCTCGACCGCGACGGCGTCGCCGCCCCGGTCCCGAGCTACCAGGCCATCGACTTCCTGCGCCGCGCCGAAGAGACCGAGGCCGCGCCCCCCGAGACCCTGGCCGAGCTCCGCCGCCGCGTCATCGACGAGGGCGCCCCCCTGCCGACCCTCTCGCGCAAGTACCGCGAGGTCGTCTTCCCGCTCGACGACAGCGCGCGCCGCGAGCGCGACCTCGGCCAGCTGCGCGCCACCGCCAAGCGGCTCCACGAGCTCCTCACCGGCAGCGAGGCCGCGCCGCGCCCGCTCCGGCGCGAGCTCGAACGCCTGCTCACCGAGCTCCTCGAGGCCCTCGCGCCCGGCGAAGAAGAGCAGGCCGCATGAAGTCGCCATGACCCCGGAGCGCGCCAAGCCCCTCGATGTGGCCCCCGCCGAAGCGCGACACGGCAGCCCCGCCGAAGCGCGACACGGCAGCCCCGCCGGAGCGCAGCGTACATCATCCCAGGGCCCCCTCGGCCCCCGGAGCCCGCGGAGCCCGAGCCCCCACCGCCCCGCCGGGACCCTCGGCCGCCTGACCGCCCTCGGCCGCCGCCTGCACGCCCCCGACCCCACCACCGTCATCGGCTGGGTGTGGCGCGTCGGCGTCCAGACCGCCCGCCGCTGGCGGGGCGACGGCTGCTCCCGCCAGGCCGCCTCGCTCGCCTACAAGAGCATGCTCGGCCTCGTCCCGCTCGCCGCCTTCTCCTTCACCCTCCTGCGCTCGATGGGCACCCTCGGCGCCCGCTCCGCCCTCATCGAGTTCTTTGCCGGCAACCTCTTCCCGGCGCAGGGAGAGCGCGAGGCCGTGAGCACCGCGCTCCTCCAGTTCGCCGACCGCCTGGCCGAAGACGCCATCGGCCCCATCGGCCTCGGCGTCCTCATCGTCATCGTGTTCCTCCTGTTCCTCGAGATCGAGTCCTTCTGGAACGGCATCTGGTCCACCCCCCGGCCGCGCTCGCTCGTCTCCAAGTTCTTCGTCTTCTATGCCCTCGCCACGCTCGTGCCCTTCCTCATGGCCGTGTCGCTCTATCACACCGCCCATTACTGGCGGAGCGGCCTCGCCGCCTACGTGGCGCCCTGGGGCTCCGTCTTCGTCGCCCTGCTCCTCGCCAACCGGCTCCTCCCGGCCGTGCGCGTGCGCTGGCACTACGCCGGCCTCGGGGCCGCCGTGTCGGCCGTCCTCTACGAGCTCGCCAAGTTCAGCTTCAGCCACTACGCCGCCCTCGTCCTCGGCCGCTACCAGTCGGTCTACGGCGCGCTCGGCCTCCTGCCGCTCCTCCTCGTGTGGATCTACGTCTCGTGGCTGGTCGTGCTGCTCGGCGCCGAGGTGGCCCACGCCGCGCAGCGGCTCAGCGCGCTCGAGGCCGCCGAGCGACGGCAGCACCGGAGCGACGATCAATGGCGTCTCGTCTCCGGGCCCACGGCCGCGCGGCTCCTCCTGGAGATGACGCGCGCCTTCTCCCAGGGCCTCGCGCCGCCCACCACGGCCGAGCTCGTGGAGCGCTTCGGCCTGCCCGAGGAGGTGGTGATGCGGGTGCTCGATCGTCTGCGCGAGAAGCGCCTGGTCCTCGAAGCCGGCGGCGACGGTCTGGACGGCGTCACGCCCGGCTGGGTGCCGGGGCGTCCGCCGTCGACGATCCTGCTCGGCGACGTGCTCGGGCTCTTCCGTCCCGCCGATCCCGAAGGCAGCGCCGACGCGCTCGGCCGCCTCCTCCGCGAGCTGGCGGCCCACGAGACCCAGGAGACCGACCTGTCCCTGGCGGAGCTGTTCGAAGCCTCCAGTGGCGGCGGGGAGGGTCGGGCCGAAGAGGGGCGTGATCACGGCAAGCGCCGGGAAGCGCGCTCCGGCGGCTGACGTTTCGTGTGCCAGCCCACAGTCCCACGGCGGGGACGGCGATTTGCGCCATCCGTCGCTGCGAGACCGCATGGTGCTTGAGCGATAGAAATGCGCTAGGGGGCGGCTGATGGAGGTCGTAGCCTGGAGCGATGTCAGCCTCTCCGCGCCTCGTGGTCTATCTCGACGGCAGGCCGTGCGCCGAGGTGGCGCCGCCGGTGCCCTTTCCGCCACGCGCCTGGCTGCTCGGGGTGGTGGCCGTGCAAGCCACGGTGGAGGCGAACCGGCCGGTGGCACGGCTGCGCGTTCATGTGACGGGGGCGCCGCAGCCGACGGTGGTGCCGCTCGGCAGGACGGCGCTCGTGCAGGTGGCGCTCTGCGAGGCGCTGGCGCCGCCGCTGCCCGCGATCGCGGGGCCGGGGACGGACGAGGCGGTGGCGCGGCTCGTGCTCCTGCGGGGCGGTGAGCGGCTCGCGGAGGCGCGGCTCCTCCCGGGAGGGCTCGCGGCGGAGCCGGCGCCGCGCGCCTTCAGTCACGTGTTCTGCCGCTGGCTCCGCGACGGGGGGATCGAGCCGGGCTGCGATCTGACGGACTTCCTCAGTCTGCCCGAGGGGACCAAGTACGAACGCCTGGTGAGCGCGCCGCTCGACGTCGGGGAGGTGGTCTCCATCGCCTGGTGGGCGTGAGGCCCGCGGGGCGTGGATCGTTGAGCACGAGGGGAAGGAGGGGGGCCTGCTGGGATAGGCGAGGCGAGCCGGGAGGGGCCGTCAGGGGGTCTGGGTGGGGTTTCGCAGCCAAGCGCGAGCGGACTCGAGGTCGGGGAAGTTGGTGATCACCATATCGATGCCGTTGATCCGGTTCAGGATCTGCTTTATGGAGAGGCGCGCGATCGAGGATTGCGGGAGGACGAGGGCCATCCAGCGGGTTCCCGCCGCGGCCATGCGCGGCAGCCAATCCTCATTCGTCCACGCCTGATCGATCTGCCGGATGGGGCCCATGAGCCGGGTATCCGCGAGCCAGCGGCTCGATCCTTTGGTGCGCAGCAGGTGGAGTCCCGTGTCGAGCGCCCCACGGAAGTCATCCCCTTCGGCGTAGCCCTTCCATTCCGCCCAGACCGCCTGGCACGTCTCGTCCCAGTGGAGGGTCACGAAGCTCTTGTCGTAATGGATCACGAATCCGTCTCCCTCGCCCGCGCTGTCTCGGGAACGCGAGCATCGTAACAAGGGCGGGCGGCGCAGGGAAGCGGGCAACGACACGTTCCTGCGCGCAGGGAACGCGCGGCACCGTCGGATGTCTGAGCGGGTGGGGCGAAGAGGGAGGGGACCGCGGGATCCGGCCGTCTTGGACTCTTTGGGGAGGGGGCCGGTCCATCGGGTGGTTTCATGGGGCTCCAAGGATGGAGTTGCAATCATCCGGTGGTTCTGCTGAACTGGCAGATACCTTTTGAGACTGTTCTGGACTGATCCAGAACTTGCTTGGCTTACGCCCAGGGACGCGGTCGATGTCGAGCATTGCCGGAGATGCGATCGAGCGCCGTTTCCTTTTGCTTCGGGTGGGCCCCCGATTATGTACGGTTTCATTGGAATCTGTCATTGAGACCTTGCGGCCCTTGCCCATCGAGGGGCTGGCCGATGCGCCCCGGTTCATCGAGGGGTTGAGCGTCGTGCGGGGGGAGCCGGTGCCGGTGGTGAACCTGGCGGCGCTCCTCGGGGACGCGACGATCCGGCCGGCACGACGCTTCGTCATGGTGCGGGCGGGGCACGGACGGCGGATCGCGCTGGCCGTGGAGGACGTGGTGAGCGTGGTGCGCCTCGACGAGGCGATGTTCCGGGAGAGGCCGCCGCTCCTGCAGGAGGCGCTGCCCGGGTGCGTGGAGCGGCTCGGGGCACTCGACGGCAAGCTGGTCGCGACGCTGGCGACGATGCGCATCCTGCCCGAGGAGGCCTGGGGCGGGATGGCCCTCGCGGGGGGCGGCCGATGACCCCCGTGATGGGAGGGGACGGGCTGGCGCTCCTGCAGGCCCGCATCGAGGAGCGTTTTGGTCTGTGCTGCTCGGAGTGGCAGCGGGAGCGGCTCGCCGCGCTGATGGCGCGCCGCGGTTCGGCGGGAGGCCCAGGGCGGGAAGCGGAGGAGGAGCCTTCTTCGCAGGCGCTGCACGGGGCGGCGATGCAGCTGGTGGTGGGCGAGACGCACTTCTTCCGCGACGTGGCGCAGCTCGATCTCGTGGCCGAGGTGGCACTGCCGGCGCTGCTCGCGGCGCGCGGCGGGCCGGTGCGGATCCTGTCGGTGGGCTGCTCCTCGGGGGAGGAGCTGTATTCGCTGGCGATCCTATTGCGGGAGCGGGGGCTGCTCGGGCCGGAGCGCGTGGTCCTGCGGGGGATGGATCTCAACCCCGGGGCGATCCGCGCGGCCCGGCGCGCGCGCTACGACGCCTGGGCGCTGCGGGGTCTGTGTCCGGCGCGGCGCGACCGCTGGTTCGAGCGCCACGGCGACGAGTATCGGCTCGTGGAGGAGATCCGGGCGGCGGCGAGCTTCGAGGAGCGCAACCTCTTCGCGCCGGATCTCGCGCGCTGGCTGCCCGGCAGCGTCGATGTCCTCCTATGCCGGAACGTGATGATCTATTTCTCCGAGCGGGCGATGCGGCGGGCCATCGCCTGCTTCACCGAGGCGCTCGTGCCGGGCGGTTTCTTGTTCCTCGGGGCGAGCGAGACGCTGCGCGGCGTCTCGGATGCGTACGAGGTGGCGTTCGCGAAGGACGCCTGTTACTACCGCCGTCGCCGCGAGCCGGTGTCGCGGCCGGCGCGGCTCACGCCCCGGACCGAGGAGGCGCTCCAGCCGCCGTTCGTGCCTGCCAGGGTGGGGGGAGAGGCAGCGCACCCGGGCCGGGCGCCGCTCGAGCGGGTGGGGCGAGGGTCGGACGGAGCGGGAGAGGCGCTGTGGAGCGCACGACCTGAGGCGGGGGCCGAGCGAGCGCTGCTCGGGCCGCTCCTCGATCTCTTCGAGGCTGAGCGCTTCGACGCCGCGCTCGCGCACATCGCCGCGCTGCCGGCGCGCGAGGCGACACGGCCTGGGGTGCAGCTGGCGCGCGCCGCCGCGCTCACGACCTGCGGCCGCCTCGGGGAGGCGGAGCACGTCTGCGCGGAGCTACTGATGAAGGAGGGGTACGCGGCCAAGGTGCACTTCCTGCTCGGGCTATGCCACGAGGCGGGCGGCGATCCCGGGGCCGCGCTGCGGCACTACCGGGAGGCCACCCTCCGCGATCCGGGCTTTGCCATGGGGCACCTGCATCTGGGTCTCCTCGCCGGGCGGCGGGGGGACACGGTCACGGAGCGCATGGCCCTGCGGGTCGCCGCGAGCCAGCTGCCGTATGAGCGGCGCGACCGGCTCCTCCTCTTCGGAGGCGGCTTTGGCCGGGGCGCTCTCATCGAGATGGCGCGCGCGCGGCTGTGCGCGCTGGGAGAGGTGCATTGAAGAGTCGATCGGGTTCGCCAGAGGAGCAGCTCGCGGCCCTGCGCCGGAGTTTCGACGAGTCGTTTGCCTCGCCGCCCGCGGTCGACGACCGGGTGCGACAGAACATGCTGGCGATCCGCGCCGGCGGCCGGCGTCTGGTCGTCCCGGTGGCGCGGCTGGCGGGGGTGGAGGCGAGGCGGAAGATCGTGGCCTTGCCCGGCGCGAGCGGGGGGCTGCTCGGGGTCGCCGGGGTGCGCCGGCGACTGGTCGCGGTCTATGGGCTGGCGGAGCTGCTCGGGGAGGCGCGGGGCCAGACCGAGCCGCGCTGGTTCCTCCTGGTCGGCCGCAACGCCGATACGGCCCTCGCGATCGAGGAGCTGGTGTCCTACCTGCAGGTGGATGACAGCGTGCTGCGGCCGGCGGCGGAGGCGGCGGCGGGCCACCGCTATGTGCGCGAGGTGCTGGCGCGCGGCACGGCGCTGTGGAGCGTGCTCGACGTGCCGCTCGTGCTCGAGGATCTGGCGCGAGCGCGGCCGGCCGAGGGTCTGCACCCGCTCGACGCCGGGACGCCCTCATGAAGCGCTGGACCCTGGGACAGCAGATCGGGATCGGTCTCCTCCTGCCGATCCTGGTCCTGGCCGGCCTCGGCCTGTTCTCCTACTGGAGCACGCAGCACCTGCTCCAGATGAACAACGGGGTGGGCCAATCGCACGACGCGCTGGCCGCGGTGAATCAGGTGGTGTTGACGCTCACGGAGGTGGAGACCGGGCAGCGGGGGTACATCATCACCGGCAAGGAGGAGTACCTCGAGCCGAGGCGCGAGGCGCTCGAGAGGCTCGAGACTCACCTCGAGCGGCTGCGGAAGCTGATAGAGGACCATCCGGGGCAACAGCGGCGCCTCGAGGAGCTGCGCGGGTCCATCCAGAGCCGGATGGCCGAGCTGGTCAAGGTCCTCGAGCTGCGGCAGCGCGAGGGGCTGGAGTCGGCGGCGCGGCGGCTCTCGGAGGGGCGCGGCAAGAGGGACATGGACAGGATTTACGGCGTGGCCCGCGAGATGGCCCGCGCCGAGGAGGAGCGGCTGCAGGAGCGCGTCCAGGACGCCGACGCCGCGGCCCGTCGGGTGACGAGCGTCCTCCTCTTCGGGTCGTTGTTCGCGGTGCTGGTGGTGTTCTCCGCCGGCCTGTTCATCGTGCGCGGCCTCGACCTGCAGATCGGCACGGTGGTGCACCACCTGCAAAGCTCGGCGGCCGAGCTGCAAGCCTCGGCCACGCAGCAGGTGCGGGGGGCCAAGGGGCAGGCGGCGACGACGACCGAGGTGTCGACGACGATGCACGAGCTGGTCTCGACCTCGCGTCAGATCGCCGAGAGCGCGCAGCGGGTCACGGTGCTGGCGAACGAGACCACGGCGGTGGCGCAGACGGGCGACGTGACGGTGCAGGCGGCGCAGGAGGCGATGGAGGTGGTGCGCCGGCAGATCGACCGGGTGGTGCTGCACATGCTGGACCTCGGCAAGCGGTCGCAGGAGATCGGCGGGATCCTCGACATCATCAATGAGCTCGCGGAGCAGACCAACATCCTGGCCATCAACGCCACGATCGAAGCGGCCGGGGCGGGGGATTCGGGGCGGCGCTTCGCGGTGGTGGCGGACGAGATCCGCAAGCTGGCCGACCGCGTGGGCGGGTCGACCAAGGACATCCGCTCGCTCATCGAGGAGATCCGCGCGGCGGCCAACACGACGGTGATGGCGACCGAGGACGGCTCGAAGGCGGTGGAGGCGAGCGCGCGCAAGTTCGGGGAGGTGGCGCAGAACTTCCGCAACATTGCGGGGTACGTGGCCAACACGGCGCAGGCGTCGCGCGAGATCGAGCTCAGCACCAAGCAGCAGACCACGGCGGTCGAGCAGGTGAGCACGGCCGTGGGCGAGGTGGCGCAGACGGCGCGGGAGACGGAGGGGAGCTCGACGCGCACGACGCAGGCGGCGGGGCAGCTCGTGGAGTTGTCGAACCAACTGCTACGGCTCATCCGGCGCGAGGCCAGGGTCTGAGCCCCGAGCCCCCGGACAAGAACGATGGCAGATCTGGAGGTCTACTTCCGCGCAGAGGCCGCTGACCTCATCGAGCAGCTGACTCGGGGTTTATTGGATCTCGAGAAGGACGGCAGCCGGGTCGACGTGGTGGGGCATTGCTTCCGCCTCGCGCACACGCTCAAGGGGGCGGCGCGGGTGGTGGGCCGAATGCAGGTGGGGGAGCTGGCGCACGCGATGGAGGATGCGCTGGCCGCGTACCGCGATGGCTCGCTGCCGATCGATCGGCAGTCGGTGAGCGACCTCTTGCGGCTGCTCGAGATCATTCGCCTCGAGGCGCTGGGAGAGGCGGCGCCTTCGCCGGTGGCCGCGGCGCCCGGGGCGGAGGCGGAGCACGAGGAGGCGTTCGAGACGGTCCGGGTGGCGATCGCGCAGATGGACGAGCTGCTCGATGGTCTGTCGGAGGTGGCGGTGCAGCTCGGGGCGCTGCAGGGGCGGGCGCAGCAGGTGGGCCAGATGGAGCGCCTGGCGGCGTCGTTGATCGAGCGCGTGGGCGCGGCGGGTGGGGCGGGGCTGTCGGGGCCGGCCGAGCTGCGCCCGCTGCTCGTCGAGCTGCACCGCACGTCGGGGCAGGTGCAGCGCGAGCTCGACGCGAGCCTGGCGCGCATGGCGCGCGAGCTCGGGGGGGCGCAGTCCCGGGCGAGCACGCTGCGTCTGATGCCGGTGAGCGCGATCTTCACGCCGCTCGAGCTGGCGGTGCGCGACGCCGCGCAGGCGCTCGGCAAGCGGGTGGAGTTCGAGACCGAGGGCGGGGACGCCCGGCTCGAGGGGCATGTGCTGGCCGCGGTGCACGACGCGCTCCTGCACGTGGTGCGCAACGCGGTGGCGCATGGCATCGAGGCGGAGGAGGTGCGGCGCGCGGCGGGGAAGCCGCCGGTGGGCCGCGTGCGCCTCCGGATCGAGGGTCGCGGGCGGCGCATCGCGTTCCTGGTGACCGATGACGGCGGCGGGGTGGATCTGGCGGCGGTGCGGCAGGCGGCGGTGGCGCGGCAGGTGATCGGCGCCGCGGAGGCGGCGGCGCTCGGGGACGAGGCAGCGCTCGAGCTCGTGTTCCGCGGTGGGGTGAGCACGAGCGATACGGTGACGGGCGTGTCGGGGCGCGGGGTGGGGCTCGACGTGGTGCGCGAGACGGTGGCCCGGCTCAAGGGCGAGGCGCACATGCACACGACGCGGGGCCAGGGCGCGACGGTGACGATGGTGGTGCCGGTGTCGCTGTCGGCGATCCCGGTGCTGCTCATGGTGCAGGGGGGGGCGTCGGTGTTGATGCCGCTCGATGCGGTGCACGCGACGCGCCGCGTGGGCGGAGACGAGATCGGGCAGGGGGCGGACGGGGCGTTCCTCTTGCACGAGGGGGAGGTGGTCCCCTTTGTGCCTTTGTCGGCGCTGCTCGGCGGCGCGGTGGCCGAGCGCGCCCAGCCGGAACACCACGGTTGGATGCCGACGCTGGCTGGGCCGCAGCAGGCAGACAACCGTGGTGTTTCGGCTCAGGCGCGCTGGTCGGTGGTGATCGTGCAGGCGGGCGCGCGGCGGGTGGGGGTGGGCGTGGAGCGGCTGCTCGGTACGATGGACGTGGTGGTGAAGCCGCTGCCGCCCACGGCTCGGACGTCGGGGTTGGTGGCGGGGGCGGCCTTCGATGCGCAGGGGGACCCGCTGCTGGTGCTGGATCCGCGGGGGATCGGGGATGGGGCCCGGGTCGCGGCGGGGACACGGATGGAGAGGCCGGCGCCGCGACGCCGCCTGCCCATCCTGGTGATCGACGACTCGCTGACCACGCGGATGCTCGAGCGCAGCATCCTCGAATCGCTCGGGTACGAGGTGGATCTGGCGGCCTCGGCCGAGGAGGGGCTCGAGCGGGCACGCCAGCGGCGCTACGGGCTCTTCATCGTGGATGTGCAGATGCCGGGCATGGACGGCTTCACGTTCACCGAGGTGACGCGGGCGGACGCCGAGCTCGGCGCGGTGCCGGTGATGCTGGTGACGTCGCAGTCCTCGCCGGCGGACCGGCACCGCGGCATGGCGGCGGGGGCCTCGGCCTACATCGTCAAGGGGGAGTTCGATCAGCGGCAGTTCGTCGGCCGGGTCGCGGAGCTCCTGGGAGGATGACGATGCGACGGATCCGAGTGCTGGTGGTCGAAGACTCGCTGACCATGCGCCGCTTCCTGACGGCGATGCTGGCCGGGGATCCGGAGTGCGAGGTGGTGGGGGAGGCGGCCGATGCGGCGGGGGCCATCCGCCAGTGCGAGGTGCTGCGGCCCGATGTGGTGACGCTCGACATGCTGCTCGCGGGCGAGAGCACGGGCCTCGAGGTGACCGAGCACGTCATGGCGCACTGCCCGACGCCGATCCTGATCGTCTCGTCGTCGTTCAACCGCGGGGAGGCGCTGAAGTCGCTGGACGCGCTCGCGGCCGGGGCGGTGGACATGCTGGAGAAGCCCACGGGGAAGGAGCCGGAAGGGGACTGGCGGCAGGCGTTCCTCGACCGGGTGAAGCTCGTGTCGCGCATCCGGGTGATCACGCACCTGCGCGGCCGGCGGCGGGCGCTCGGGCAGGGGGTGATGGGGGAGGCGGTGAGCGAGGGGGCGACGCGGGGGAGCGCGCTGGCGCGGCCCCGAGCGGGGCGCAGCGAGCCGCGGCTCATCGTCATGGGCGCCTCGACCGGGGGGCCCGGGGCGGTGGCCGAGATCCTGGGCGATCGCGCCCACCCGGTGCCGCTGCCGCTGCTGCTGGTGGTGCACCTGGCGCCGGGGTTCGGGCAAACGTTCGCGGCCTGGCTGGGCGAGATGGTGCCCATGCCGGTGCGGGAGGCGGTGCATGGCGCGCCGCTGCCGCGGCCCGACGAGCGCTGCGTGATCGTCGCGCCGGCGGAGGCCCACCTGCTCGTGGAGGGCGGGCTGCTGCGGCTCAGCAAGGGCCCGGAGCGGCACTCGTGCCGTCCCTCGATCGACGTGTTGTTCGAGTCGGTGGCGCGCGAGCTCGGGGCGGCGGCGATCGGTTGCCTGCTCACGGGGATGGGACGCGATGGCGCCGAGGGCCTGCTGGCCATGAGGAACGCGGGGGCGGTCACGGTGGCGCAGGACGAGGCGTCCTCGGTGGTGTTTGGCATGCCGCGCGAGGCGATTCGTCTCGGCGCGGCGGGCCACGTCCTGTGCTTGCCGGCGATCGCGCCGGCGCTGGTTCATTTCGCTTCGAAGGGGGGCACGAGAGCGGCGGGAGTCAAGGAGAGCTCATGACCCGGGACATTCTTGTCGTCGAAGACAGCATCACGGTCAGCCTGTCGATCAGCAGTGCTCTCGGCGACGCCGGGTTCCGGACCACGGTGTGCGGGACCTGCGCGGCGGCGCGCGAGGCGCTCCGGGGAGAGGCCCGGTTCGCGCTGGTGATCCTCGACGTGGTGCTCCCCGACGGGGACGGGCGGGCGCTCTTGCGCGAGATCCGGAAGGACCCGGGGCTCCAGGGGCTGCCGGTCCTGCTCCTGTCGAGCGCGGCCGAGGTGGGCCACCGGATGTACGGTCTGAACGTCGGTGCGACCGGGTACATCGGCAAGCCGTGCGAAGCGGGGTACCTGGTGCGACGGGTGCAGGAGGCGCTGCGGATGCACGAGCAGGCGCCCGGGAGCGGGGCGGGGCCGGCGGGGGCCAAGATCCTGCTGGTCGATGACAGCCCGACGTTCCTGGCCTCGATGGCCGAGCATCTGCAGCAGGAGGGCCACGAGGTGGTGCAGGCGCGCTCGGGGGTGGACGCGCTCAACTTGCTGGCGGTGGATCAGGTGGACTGCGTGATCCTGGATCTGATGATGCCGCGTCTCGACGGCATCGAGACCTGCCGCCGGATCCGGGGCATGCCGGAGCGGGCGGGGCTGCCGATCATGATCCTCACGAGCAGCGACGAGCCGGCGGCGCGGAGCGCGGCCCGGAACGCGGGGGCCGATGAGTTCGGGCTCAAGTCGCAGCCGGTGGACGGGGAGCTGCGAAGGCTCCTGCAGAAGCGGCAGGGGGGGCGGCTGGTGACCGAGGGGACTGAGAGGGAGGCTTGGCCGGCGAGCGGTACGAGCGAGGGCGGCGGGTGGCCGATGAGCAACTTGTTCGAGCGGGTGGTGGCGGCCTGTGGGCTGCCGCCGCAACTCGGCCGTCCGACGATCGAGCGGGCCTGTCAGGGCATGGGCGTCGACCCGGCGACGCTGTCGCCCGGCGATCTGCTGCGGGCGTTGTCGGCGATCACCGAGGCGCTGCGGCCGCACCTGGGCCATGAGCAGCTGCTGCAGCGGGTGCAGGTCATGACGGCGCTGGCCCGGCTGGCCGAGCGCAGCGCCAAGGGGACGGTGAACGAGGGGCCTCCCAGGGAGACGGACAAGGGCAACTGATCGGCGGGCGGCCGGCAGTCCTCGGTTGGCGCACGGCGTCGCCTACGCTACCTTCCCGGCGATGAGCGCAAGGGATGGAGATCGTCTGAGTTACCGCACGAGCGGGGTCGATATCGACGCTGGCGATGCGCTGGTGGAACGTATCAAGCCGCTCGTCCGCGCCACGATGCGCCCGGAGGTGCTGGGCGATCTCGGGGGGTTCGCCGGGCTGTGTCGGATCCCGGGTCGCTATCGCGAGCCGGTGCTGGTCTCGGGCACGGACGGGGTGGGGACCAAGCTCAAGATCGCGTTCGCCACGGGGCGGCACGACACGGTGGGGATCGATCTCGTGGCGATGTGCGTGAACGACGTGGCCACGACGGGGGCGGAGCCGCTGTTCTTCCTCGATTACTTCGCGACCGGGCGCCTCGATGTGGGGGTGGCGGAGGCGGTGATCGGGGGGATCGCGCAGGGGTGCCGGCAGGCGGGCTGCGCGCTGGTGGGCGGGGAGACGGCCGAGATGCCCGGGATGTACGCCGACGGGGAGTATGATCTGGCGGGCTTCGCGGTGGGGGTGGTGGAGCGCGATCGGATCCTCGATGGGTCGCGCATCATGGTGGGCGACCAGGTGGTGGGGCTGGCGTCGAGCGGGGTGCACTCGAATGGGTACTCGCTCGTGCGCAAGGCGCTGCTCGAGCGCGCGGGGGTGCCGCTCGCCGAGGTGGCCGATGAGCTGCTCAAGCCGACGCGGATCTACGTGCGGGCGGTGCAGGCGGCGATCGCGGCCTGTGACGTGCGCGGCGCGGCGCACATCACGGGGGGCGGGCTGATCGAGAACCCGCCGCGGATGCTGCGGAGCGATCTGGCGATCCGTCTCGACGTGGGCAGCTGGCCGGTGCCGCCGATCTTCGCGCGGATCCAGGAGGCGGGGCCGGTGGCGCCCGAGGAGATGCGCCGCACGTTCAACATGGGGCTCGGGCTCTTGCTGGTGGTGGCGCGCGGCGGCGCGGAGGCTTGCATGGCGGCGTGCGCGATGGCGGGGGAGACGCCGTTCCTGGTCGGTGAGGTGGTGGCCGGGGCCGGGGAGCCGCACGTGCTGTTCGCCGGTGGGGGGCTCTGACGCCCATGCGCCTGCTGCCCATGAGCCTGGAGTGCAGATGTTGGGGATGAGGGGCGTGCCATGAAGCTCGGTCTTCTGGCCTCGGGCCGCGGTTCGAACGTCCAGGCGATCCTCGATGCGGCGGCGGCGGGGCGGCTCGGGGGCGCCGAGCCGGCGGTGGTGATCGCCAATGTGGCGGGCGCGGTGGTGCTCGATCGTGCCCGCGCGGCCGGGGTGCCGGCGCGTACGATCCCGCATCAGGGGTTCTCGCG
The DNA here is from genome assembly GCA_036263495.1 of Polyangia bacterium. Taxonomy (GTDB): domain Bacteria; phylum Myxococcota_A; class Polyangia; order Palsa-1104; family SHYY01; genus DATAGU01. Next base: position 77,098 of record DATAGU010000224.1, read on the forward strand.
GCGCGAGGACTTCGAGGCGGCGCTGGTCGAGGCGCTCGGTGAGTATCAGGTCGAGTGGGTGGCGCTGGCGGGCTTCATGCGGCTCCTCGGGCCGCGCTTTCTCACGACGTTTCCGGGGCGGGTGATCAACATCCATCCTTCTTTGCTGCCGGCGTTTCCGGGGGTGCGCTCGCAGGCGCAGGCGCTCGCGGCCGGGGTGAAGGTGTCGGGGTGTACGGTGCACTTCGTGGACGAGGGGCTCGACACCGGGCCGATCATCGCCCAGGCCGCGGTGCCGGTGCTGGAGGACGACGACGAGGCCTCGCTCGCGGCGCGGATCCTCGGCGAGGAGCATCGTCTCCTGCCGGAGGTGATCCGCTGGATCGCCGAGGGGCGGGTGGTGCGCGAGGGCCGGCGCGTGCGCGTGGGCGCTACGGCGCGGCCGGACCGATGCTGATGGCGAGGTCGCCGACGCCGTCGATGTGTCCTTCGAGCCGGTCGCCTGGCCCAACGGGGCCCACGCCTTCGGGCGTCCCGGTGTAGATGAGATCGCCTGGGGCGAGCGCCACCAGGCCGGACAGGTGGGCGATCACCTCGGGCACGCTCCAGATGAGGTCGCCGAGATCGCCTTGCTGGCGCTGGGTCCCGTTGACCCGTAGCCAGATGGCGCCGCGCTCGGGATGTCCGACCCGGGCGACCGGCTGGATCGCCGAGCAGGGAGCCGAGTGGTCGAAGCCCTTGGCCATGTCCCACGGCCGGCCCGCGCGCTTGGCGTCGCTCTGCAGGTCGCGGCGGGTGAGGTCGATGCCGACGCCGTAGCCGTAGATGTGCTCGCGCGCCTGGGCCGCGGGGATGGCGCGACCGCCGCGGCCGATGGCCACGACCAGCTCGACCTCGTGGTGCAGGTCACGGGTCGCGGGCGGATAGGGGATCGTCTCTCCGCTGGCGGCGACGGCGTCGCCGGGCTTGGAGAAGAAGAAGGGCGGCTCACGCGTGGGGTCGCTGCCCATCTCGCGGGCGTGCGCGGCGTAGTTGCGGCCCACGCAGAAGATCCGCCGTACCGGGAAGCGTCCTGCCTCCCCGGCGACGGACAGCGACGGTGTCACCGGGGCCGGCACGACCCAGACGGCTCGCTCACCTGACATGCTCATGCTCCCTGTCCCATCGATAGCGGTCGGTTAGACGTGGGCGCGCAGCAGCTTGACCATCTCCTCGACCACCACGGCGACGGCCGAGCGGCGGGGGCGGTCGGTGGCGGCGCGGGGGGTGTACTCCGCCTCTTCCCAGAGCTTGCTCACCGCGTTGAAGCAGACCTTGGGGGCGGTGATGCGCTTGTCGCTCGTGCGCACGCACACGATGCGTCCCTCGTGCAGCGCCACGGCCACGGAGTCGCCCGCGGTCTGCCAGCGCACGACGCGCATGCCGTCGTCGTAGGTGCTCTGGAAGCCGCCCCGGCGGCCGACCTCCACCAGGGCGGCCAGGAGACCGTCGGTGGCGGCCTGCAGATCGGTCAGATCCGGTTCGAGCTCTCCCTTGGCCCTGCCAGCGATGTCGACCGCTTCGGCCAGGTCGTAATGCGACATTCCACGCCCTCTCAGTATCAATAGTGAAGAGAAACGAAGCCCGGGGTGCTGCGAGGATCGCGCCGCCGGCGCGATTCTTCCCGAGAATACGCCGCCTCCGCCCCGGCGCCAAGAGGTCCCGTCCGGCGCATCGGAGAGAAGGTCCTCCAGCGAAGCGTGTCGATGATCAGCGCCGGCGGGCGCTCCCGCCCAGCACGGCCGGCTCGTCGCCGACATAGAGCTCGAGGTCGATCTCGAGGTTCAGCTCTTCGGACGCGACGGCGACGCGCACGAGCAGGTCCACGAGGGCCTGCTCTTCTTCTCCGCCGCTGGCCGCGCGCGCCAGGCACGACACGTCCGCGCGGTCGAGGGGGAGCACGGCCCGCTCTTCGCCGATGTGGGCCACGAGCCCGAGGCCCGCTTCGTATCGCACCGAGAGCCGGGTCCGCGGCGTCTCGTTGAACGCCTCGCGCACCAGCACGAACGTGGCCTCTTCGAGGAGGACCCCCGCGGCCCGGCGCACGTCGGCCGCGACGGCGGCGCGCCGGGCGATGGTCTGGGGCGCCTGGGCGGCCTGGGATGTCTCGGGGGAGCCCTTGCGACGGCTCGCCCTGTCGTTCCGCGCTTCGGGCGGCACGACCACGTCCACGGGAAAGCCGATTTGCTGCGCGATGCGCAGCGCCGCCGTGTGCGAGGAGGCGGGCGCCTGGCGGCTGACCCGGACGCCATAGGCGTTGAGCACGCGCTTGGTGTCGTGATCGCCGAGCACCCCTTCGGCCTCGTCCACGATGGCCTGGGCCCGCTTCCGGTCGGCCTGCACCTGCGGCAGCGGGGGGCCCGCGGGAGCGCGGCGTCCGGCCAGGACGGCGAGCAGCGCCCGCACGCGCTCGGGGGCCGTGACGTCGAGCGACAACACCGGCCGCCCGAGGGGCGGCAGCGACGCGCGCGGGATCCCGGCCACGAGGAGGAGGTCGGTCTCTTCGGCGGCGTGCCGCATGGCGGCGTCCAGCTCCTCGGGCTCGTCATCATCGACCGGGACGACGCGCAGATCGAGCCGGGCCGCGCGCGCCATCTGGGTGATCTGCGCCGCCCCGCCGCCCGCCACGAGCGCCAGCACGCGCCGCGGGTTGGACACGTCGGCCTCGGCGAGGAGGCCGAACGCGAGCCACTCCTCGATGTCCTCGGTGGACAGCGAGCCTGGGCGACGCCGCGCCGCGGCCCGCAGGAGCGGCTCGCCGCCCAGCACGGCCACCGGCTTGTCGCCGAGCGCGCCGAGCACGTCGGGGCGCGCGCCCGCGCCAGGCGAGAACAGCACCGCCCGCGTGGCTGCATCCTGGCCGAGGAACCCGAGCGCCTCCTCGGGATCGCCATCGCCGACCGAGATGATCCACGAGACCCCGAGGTCGTGCGCCAGCGCGAGCGGTCCCACGTCGACCATGGCCTCGCGTCGTGCGCACACCAGGGCCACCGGGCCCTGCCGCGGCCGCGCCGGCAGGGGCGCGGCCAGCGGCGCGACGCCCCGCCGGTTGTCGAGGAAGCCGAAGCTCTGGGGACCGAGCGTGCCGCGCGCGTCGCCCAGGCTCACCGAGGGAGCGCCGAGGGGCGGCAGGTCGGCGCCGATCCAGGCCACGGCGTTGTCATCGGCCACCCCGCCGTGGAGCTCGAGGTTCTTGGCCACGCGGGTGGTGTGGGGGCCCAGGCGGAAGCGGCTCGCGGAGAGGAGCTCCTCGAGCGGGGCGCGCACGCCCGGACGGCGATGGAGCCGCGGGACGCTCACCGCTTCCTCCCGATGCTGCCTTCTTTGGTCCCGCCGCCGTGGCGTCTCATGGGATCCGGATCTTCATTTTGGATGGGGGCGTGGGTGTCAGGGGTTTTTTTTCGCGCAGGCGCCGCGTCTCCGTGTCGATCGGGTCAGTGAGCCGTTTGCCCGCCGTCGATCACCAGGACCGAGCCCGTCATGTAGGCCGACGCATCGGATGCGAGGTAGACGATGAGGGGGCCGAGCTCAGGGGCCTCGCCGAAGCGGCGGAGCGGGATCTCGCGCAGGAGCTTGGGCGCGATCTCGGGGTGGGACAGGGCCGCGGCGTTCATGTCGGTGGCGAAGTAGCCGGGCGCGAGCGCGTTGACCGTCACCTGATGACGCGCCCACTCGACCGACAGCGCGCGGGTGAAGGCGATGACCGCGCCCTTGGTGGCGCAGTAGCCGGTCAGGTTGTTCTCCCCGCCGAGCCCCGCCACCGAGGCCACGTTGATGATCCGTCCGCTCCGCTGCGCGACCATGGGCGCGCCAAAGGCCCGGGCGCACAGGAACATGCCCACCACGTTGACGTCGAACAGCTGACGAAAGTCGGCGAGCGAGGTGGAGAGGAGGGGCGAGACGCGGGCGATGCCGGCGTTGTTGATGAGGATGTCGATCCGGCCCAGGGCCGAGAGCGCGGTCTTGGCCGCTCGCTCGACCGCGGACTCATCCGTGACATCGGTCGGCAGGGCCAGCGCCCGGCGGCCCAGGCCCTCGACCTCGTGCGCAGCCTCGCTAAGCTGTTCGGCCGAACGCCCGAGCAGCACCAGATCGGCCCCGGCCTCGGCCAGGGCTCGCACAGCAGCCCTTCCCAGGCCGCGCCCCGCTCCAGTTACCACTGCAACCCTGCCAGCGATTGGTGAGGTATCCAAAGTACCTACATGGTAGCCCCAAACGACGTTCTGGGGCAAATTTTGGGGGATCTGCGAGGGCTTGGAGCGGGTGTCGGGAGGGTGTTCGGGCGAGGCGCTGGTGCCCTGGGAGGGGTGCTACGCGGCCTGGGTTTCCCAGCCCTCATCGCGGGGCATCAAACCAAGGCGGATGGGAATCGGCTGCCCCTGCGCGACGCGCGCCAGCGTCTCTGCCGGGTATTCCCCCACGGGACGGATGCGCGCGACGAGGAGGCGCAGGAGCCGCTCGGCCTGAGGCCCCATGGGCTGGGCCATCTTCTCACTCTCCCAGCGGGAGACCGTGGTCGCGTCGACCCCCATGAGCTCCGCGAAGCTCACGCCGGAGAGACCGAGATACTTGCGGAGATAGCGGATCTCGGCGGGGGTGAGGCGGGCGTGCTTCTTGATGATGGCGAACGCGATCTCGCGGTGCAGCGCCTCGACGTGGGGGATGTCAGGGATCTCCTCCCCGCAGTTCTTGCAGCGGCTCACCTCGACGTTCATCAAGGTGATGTTCGGCAAGCCGCACGCCGTGTACTTGTAGTTCTCGCGCCCCGATTGCAGCGTCCCTCCGCATCCCGGGCATATCCTGGTCTCGTTCGCCATGTCATCACGACCATCGCTGTGAGTGGCTCGTTCTCGATTTCAGCTCCAAGGAGGACGCGGACTGCTCATGTCCCCGCTAACACCAGGTGCCATTTGCTCATTCCAGGGGCCCATCCCCGGGCGACCCCTTGTGCGCAAGCGGGAGGAGTGACTGTAGGGATGATTAATCAATAGTTCGGGGTTGAAGACAACCTCCTGAGGCAGAACTTTGCACTTTTACTGGAGGCTGGCGGTCCAGGATGGAGGAGGGGCCGGGAGTCCAGGGGCTTGGGGTTCGGGGTCTACCTGTCAGTGAGGTAGAAGGCTTCTCCTGGCTGCAGATGCCCCTGGCGGACCTGGTGTTTTGCGGATGAGCGGCCGGCCGCTTCAGCGCAAGAAGGTGGCGGCCTGCGCGTTCTCGATGCAGCGCTGGGCCGTGGCGGGGTGGATCACGTTCTCCTGGAGGAGCAGGTTGAACTCGCTCCGCAGGTGCGTGTTGAGGAGGTAGGGACCATCGGTGTTGATGGTGTAGCGCACGCCGTGATCGTCGAAGCGTGAGAGGATCGACTTGAGCTCGCCGAGGTTCGCCACGGCGCGCGTGCGCAGGTTCGACGAGGGGCAGATCTCGAGGGTGATGCTGCGCTCGGCGAGCTGGGCCATGACGTCGTCGCTGGCGGCGGCGGCGAGGCCGTGGCCGATGCGCGAGGGCCGGAGCTGGTCGATCACGGCCTGCACGCCGCGCACCGAGGTGTGGGTGGTCTCGCCGGTGTGGACGGTGGTGCCGAGGCCGGCGGCGCGTGCGCGCGCGAACAGCTCGCGATAGGCGTCGACGTTCTCGCTGAGCTCCACGGTGTGCACCTCGGGGCCGGCGAGGTCGATGCCGATGACGCCGCGGGAGCGATACTTCTCGGCCTTGCGCACGAGGATCTCGTTGAGCTCGTAGCTGAACTCGCGCGCCAGACAGAACAGGAGGCCGGCGCGGCAGCCGTACTCCAGGCAGGCGCGATCCATGCCGCGCAGCGCCGCGTGGATGATGTGGTCGAGGTCGCGCTCGCCGCCGAGGTTGCGTTTCATCGGGTTGAAGCGCAGCTCGATGGCGGTCACCCGCGAGGAGCGGTACTCCTTGCCGATGATCTCGTAGACCGAGCGTTCGATGGCGTGGGGCGAGGATTGGATCTTCTCGGTCCACTGGTGGAGGATCTGGAGGTAGTCGCCCAGGGAGGCCACGGTCTCGGGCCGCGCCGTGACCAGATCGCGGAACTCCCAGAACGACTTGACCGGCAGCTTGAAGCCGTGTTCGTGCGCGATGGACCACAGGATGTGGGGGGCGACGGCGCCGCCCACGTGGATGTGGAGATCGAGGAGCTCGGTGGTGGGGTCGAGGGGTTGTGCCATGGCGCGATGCTAACACCAGAGCGCCAGGACCTCGGGAGGAAGAAAACGCCCTTCTGCTCGGGAAAACCGGCTGCTAGTATGCCGGAGTCGAGGAGGGGTGGTGGACTCGACGTATAGATTGGCTCGTCCGTGGACGACGACGGGGGGGAGAGCGACCGGCGAGGGGAGCGCGGCTGCGGTCTCCGAACTCGAGGGATATTTGCTCAAGGGGCGTTACCGTGTCGAGGCGCTTATCGGCCGCGGCGGGATGTCGCTCGTCTATGGGGCGACCGATCTGCTCTTCGGGCGCCGCTGCGTGGTCAAGGTGGCGCTCGGTGAATCGTGTCGCGCCCGCATCGAGCGGGAGGCGTTCATCGGCGCGAACCTGCGGGGGGATGGGTTGGTCGAGGTGTATGACCGCGGGTGTCTGCCCGATGGGGAGACCGCGTTCGTCGTGTTCGAGCGCCTCCAGGGCGAGACGCTCGGGCAGCGGCTCGGCCGGGGGGGGCTCCTGTCCTGGCAGGAGGCCTTTCATATCGCCCGGGAGGCGGCGGTCCCGCTCGCGATCGCCCACGAGGCCGGCGTCGTTCACCGGGACGTCAAACCGGAGAACCTGTTCCTGTGTGTCTCGGGCGAGGTGCGGCTGCTCGATTTCGGCATCGCTCGGGTGGCGGGCGATCCGCCGCTCACGGGCCCGGGGGAGCTTCCCGGGACGCCTCGCTACATGGCCTACGAGCAGGTGGCGATGCCCCATGCGGTCGATCACCGGGCCGACATCTATGCGCTCGGATTGTTGCTCCGTGCCGCCGTGGCGGGCGACATCGCCTTGCCCCAGCCGGGCGTGCTCGAGCCGCTCGCCTTTGCCCGCGTCCTGCGACAACAGCTCGACCTGCGGGTCCTCGCGCCCTGGCTGCCGCACAGCGTCGCCCTGGTGATCGAGCAGGCCTGTCACAGGGAGCGGGAGCGCCGGTATCAGACGATGCGCGAGTTCCGGCGCGCACTCGAGATCGAGCTCCGGCGCCAGGGGGGGATCGTGGAGTTCCAGGTGCCTCCGCCCCAGCATCCCCTCCTGAACTTGAAGGGGGCCCTGGGGCAGAGGATCGCGATCGGGTTGCTCGTGTGCCTGGGCGTCGCCGGCCTGCAAATGCTCCGGGGCCCGAGGGGGGGATCCGCCATCGTCTCCCCGGTGTGGGATCCGGCCGCGTCCTCCATCGCCCCGCCCGCGAAACGTCTTCCCCCGCGCCCGGCCCCGTGCGCCCCGGGAACGATGCCTCAGGGACAGGGCCAGGGGCAGGGGGGCCGGGAGCAGGGCCAGGGGGGAAAGAAGGTCCCTGCCGCGCGCGTACATGGGCAGGGCTCGAGAGCGCTTCACAACGAACTGATGGGTTTCGGGGGGGATCCCTTATGAGATCGCTGTTTCTACTCCTACTCCTGCTCCTGCTCCTGCCCGCTTCTGCCCGAGCGCAGGATGGAAAATCGTCGCAGTGGCATTTTCTGCGGGCCACCCGCCTGTTCGAGCACCATCAGTTCCAGCGTGCGGCCGATGAGTTTCAGCGGGCCTTTCTGGCCGACCAGCAGCGGTCCTGGTTCCTCCAGAACATGGGATGGAGTTACGAGCGTCTCGCCGCAGAGGAGCCCGACCGCGCCATGGCCCTGCTGGACCTTCGGCGGGCCTTCGTGGCCTATCGCGACCACTACCTCGCGGTCTCGCAGCGTCTCCAGCTGAAGGCCCGCGAACTGATCTTCATGGGCCTGCCCCGCGGCCTGTGGCAGATGCCCGAGAAGCCCGACGGGCTCGAACGCGGCGATGGGGTGCTCCAGGCGACGTTGCTCTGGCCAGGCTCGCCTTCAGAGCCACCTTCCGATGCGCCGGTCGGTTCGCCGCCCGAGCCGATAAAAGATCCGCCGGCGCCGGGCTCTGCTCTGCACGCCAGGGAGCCGCCGGCGGAGCCTTCGGCGCAGGCGCCGCTCCAGGCGCTCCCCGGTGGAGAGTTCGATCGGGCCAGGGAATGCAGAGAACAGAAGATGCGGGCCGAGGAGGCGCAGCTCAAGCGTCGCGCCAGATGGCGGACCCGGCGGGTGGCGGGCCTGGCCACGCTGCTTCCAGGGGTGGGCATGGGCATGCTCGGCGCCAATCTCCTCGGACGTCTCCCCGCGCTCCAGGAACGATTGGCCGGCCTGCCGCAAGGGACCGATACACCCGAGCTTCTCCCCCTCGTCCAGCGCATCGAGCGTCATTCCATCGCGAGCTCGGTCCTCCTGCCGGTGGGCCTGGCGCTGGTCAGTGTCGGGGTCGCCGTCCTCATCCCGTCCTGGTGACGGGGCCCCTGCGGGCTCGTTTTCCGGGACCGTTTTCGCTATCTTGCTGGCTACGTACGATGGCGTCCTGCCCCCGGGAATGCGCTGGCTGTCATCGGGGGGCGACGCGCCGCAGCCACCATCCATCGGTCCTGCTCGCATCCCTCGAGCAGGGGCCGTATCGGTCGTTCTCGTTCACCGAGTCACGGAGGACCTCATGACATCTCGCTGGATCTTGCCTCTCCTCCTCATGGGCTTTGGCGCCGCTGCCGCGGCTCCGCCCCGAGCCGCCACGCCCGCCGCGCCCGCCACGCCCTCGGCCACGTACTCCGGCCATGGCGTGAGCAGCGTCTCTCCGGAGGTGTTGGCCAAGTTCGCACCGACCCCCCTGCCGCCCGAGCTCAGCCGGCGCATCCAGGCCATGCTCGACCTGCGCTCGCCCGCCGGCGGCCAGCTCACGCCCGACGGACGCCGGCTCTATTTCACCTGGACCGTCACCGGTGTCGCCCAGGTGTGGCGCCTCGACGGGCCGCAGAAGTTCCCGATCCAGATGACCGGCGGCGAGGACGCCACCTCGCTCGCCGACATCACCCCCGACGGCAAGTACCTCGTCCTGTCGCGCGACCGGCGCGGCGAGGAGAACCCGGGCGTGTACCTCCAGCCGGTCGAGGGCGGCGCGCTGCGCGTCGTCCAGCACAAGAGCGGCATCCAGACCAACTACTTCTTCACCAGCGACGACTCGCGCTACGTCTACTTCAACTCGAACGACGTCACGCCGGACTCCTACACCATCTATCGCTACGACATCACGACCGGGCAGCGCGAGCTCGTGTTCGGCGAGAAGGGGCTCTGGGAGGTGGACGATCATCAGAAGGACGGCCGCCTCCTCCTCGCCAAGCTGACCGGGGCGCTGTCTCGCGAGTACTACGAGTACGATCCCGCCCAGAAGAAGCTCGTGCCGCTGTTCGGCCAGAACGAGAAGGAGGAGTACCGCGCGAACTACGGCGCCCAGCCGGGCGAGCTGCTCGTGCTGACCGCCAAATTCGGCGAGTTCCGCCGGCTCTACCGCTACCGCGGCGGCGACCGCTTCGAGCCCGTCACGCCCGACATCAAGAGCGACGTCGACAACTACGCCATCGACGACGCGCGCCAGCACGTGCTCTACACCATCAACGACGGCGGCTACACCCGGCTCAAGGCCCTCGATGCCCGGACCCTCGCCCCGCTCGAGCTGCCGGCGTTCCCGGGCGCGGATCACGTCCGCATGGGTAGCCTGGCGATCAATGGCAGCCACGCCGTCCTCTCGATGGAGACGGCCAAGAGCCCACCGGTGAGCTACGTCTACGAGTGGCGGACCCGCAAGCTCACGCAGTGGGTCATGCCGAGCGCGCCCGAGGTCGACACGAGCCGGTTCGCCACGGCCACGATCGAGACCTACCCGGCGCGCGATGGCACGCGCATCCCCATGCTGGTGCGGCGGCCCGAGCGCTGCGATGACGGCCCCTGCCCGGTGGTGGTGCACTTCCACGGCGGGCCCGAGGGGCAGAGCCGGCCCGGCTTCAACTCCCGCGCCCAGCTGTTCGTCGATGCCGGCTTCGTGTTCATCGAGCCCAATGTCCGCGGCAGCGAGGGGTACGGCAAGACCTGGCTGCACGCCGACGACGGCCCGCGCCGGCTCGATGTGATCACCGACATCGAGGACTGCGCCAAGTACGTGCGCCAGGCCTTTGCCAAGGACGGCAAGGCGCCCAAGGTGGGCATCTTCGGCGGCAGCTATGGCGGGTACTCGGTGCTCGTCGGTATGACCCTGTTCGCCGGGGCCTACGACGCGGGCGTGTCCGTGGTCGGCATCAGCAGCCTGCTCACCTTCCTCAAGAACACCGCGCCCTACCGGCGCATCCTGCGCGTCACCGAGTACGGCGATCCCGACAAGGACGCCGAGGCGCTGCGCAAGCTCTCCCCGACGACCTACATCGACCGGCTGAACGCCCCGCTCCTCATCATTCAGGGCGGCAGCGATCCGCGGGTGCCGGTGGGCGAGGCGCTGCAGATGCACGCCGCCCTCGAGTCGCGCAAGATCGCCTCGCCGCTCATCATCTTCGCCGATGAGGGGCACGGGGCGCGCAAGCGCGACAACCGGGTGCTCGAGCTCGGCCACTCGCTGCAGTTCTTCGAGACCCACCTCAAAGCCAAATCCCCGCCCGCCACCGCCGCCCGGTAACGCACCGGCGAGATCCGCTCCCCCGGGAGCGTGAGCGGAGGCGGTAGCCGCCTCACCCCTCCCGCCGCATCAATCGCCAGCTGTTATGGATGCGCGGATCGCGCGCAAAGTCCTGCGGGATGGTCTGCCGCGTGATCTCCTCCACCACCATCTCCCGCAGCACCTCCTCGGCCATACGAAAGCGCCGGTAGTGGTTCGAGAACACCAGCACGCCGCCCGGTTCGAGGAGCGCCGCGGCGGCGCGCAGGAGCGCCTCGTGATCGCGCTGGACGTCGAAGGTCCCCTCCATGCGCTTGGAGTTCGAGAACGTGGGCGGGGCCACGAAGATGAGGCCGTAGCGCCGCTGCTCACGGCCGAGGAACTCGAGGCAGTCCGCGCGGACCCGCCGGTGCCGCCGCTCATCGAGCCCGTTGAGCGCGAAGTTGCGCCCCGCCCAGTCGAGGTACGTGTTCGATAGATCCACGCTGGTCGTGCTCCGCGCCCCGCCCGCCGCCGCGTACACCGAGGCCGTGCCGGTGTAGGCGTACAGGTTGAGGAACTCGCGCCCCGCGGCCCACTCGCGCAGCAAGGCGCGCAGCCGCCGGTGATCGAGGAACAGGCCGGTGTCGAGGTATTCGCTCAGGTTCACGAGGAAGCGCAGCCCGCCCTCGCGCACCTCGCGCCATGCGCCCTCCGCGGCCTGCCGCTCGTACTGCTCGAGCCCCCGCTGTCGGCGTCGCACCTTGACGAACATCACCTCGGGCCGGATCCCCAGCACCTCCGGCAGCACCGCCAGCGCGTCCGAGAGCCGCGCCGCGGCGCGCGCCGCATCCACCGTGGCCGGCGGCGCGTACTCCTGCACGTGCGCGGCGTCCTCGTAGAGATCCACCGCCACCGCGTACTCCGGCAGGTCGGCGTCGTAGACCCGGTAGCAGCTCACCCCGTCGCGCCGCGCCCACTTGCCGAGGTGCCGCAGGTTCTTGCGCAGGCGGTTCTTGAATCCCTCCACCTCGGGTGAGGGCGGCCGCGGCCGCCGCCAGTGCGGCCCCTCCGCGTCTTTGGGTGGGGTCTCGTCCAGGGGATATTCGAGCAGCCGGCACTCGATGGCCCCGTTGTAGAGCACCCAGCGGCGCGACGGCCGGAGGCCCACCTGCTTGGCGAGCTCCCGCTCGCCCGTGAGCACGAGCGCGCGCCAGCCGGCGAACCGCCGCTTGAGCACGTCCCCGAGCGTGCGATAGAGCGCCGGGAGCGCCGCCGTCTCCCCAAGCCGTTCGCCATAGGGAGGATTGGTCACGAGGAGTCCCCGCGCCGGGAGATCCTCGGGCGGCGCCGCGTCGGCGATCGCGCGTTCTCCGAGCTCCACCCGGCCGCCCAGGCCCGCGCGGGCCACGTTGGCGCGCGCCAACCGCAGCACGGCCGCGTCGATGTCATGGCCCAGGATCCGCGCCGTCGCGCCCGCCTGTCCGCGCCGTGCCCGCTCGCGCGCCTCGGTGCACAGGCGCGCCCACAGCGCGGCGTCGTGCCCGCGCCAGCCGAGGAAGCCGAAGTAGTCGCGCCCGAGCCCCGGCGCACGGTCCGTCGCCATGAGCGCCGCCTCGATGACCAGGGTCCCCGAGCCGCACATCGGGTCCATGAGGGGCGCGCCTGCGGCGGCCAGGCGCGGCCAATCGCCGAGCAGGAGGATCGCGGCGGCCAGCGTCTCACGCAGCGGCGCCGCGCCCGCATCGGTGCGGTAGCCGCGCCGGTGCAGCGCCTCGCCCGCCAGGTCGAGGCTCACCGTGGCGCTCTCCTCTTCGAGATGCACGTGCACGCGCACCGCCGGCCGCGCCGTGTCGATGGATGGCCGCGCGCCGTGCTGCTCGCGCAGCTGGTCCACGATCGCGTCCTTGGTGCGCAGCGCCCCGAAGTGGGTGTGCGTGATGGCCGCCGACGTCCCGGTGAAGTCGACCGCCAGGGTGCCGCGCGGGTCGATGTGGGCCGACCAGTCGATCCGACGCACCCCTTCGTAGAGCGCGTCCCCCGATGGCGCGTCGAGGCGCCCAAGCATGAGGAGCACGCGGCTCGCCACCCGCGACCACAGACAGACCCGGTACCCGTCCTCGAGCGAGCCCGTGAACTCCACCCCGGCCCAACGCGGCGTCACATCGAGTGCCCCGAGCGCGCGCAGCTCCTCCGCCAGGACCTCTTCGGTCCCGCGGGCCGCCGTGACGAAATAGGAGAGCCTGCTCATGCGGATTCCTCCCCACCATAACCCGTCCTGAAGACTTCGCCGAAACACCGCGGTCATCATTTTCCTACCGCGGCGCCGCCAGCGACGGCGAGGACAATGTGGGGTACAGCCGCTCGCTCGAATTCCTCGCTCGTCGCGCCGGAGCCTGCGCCAACTTCTCTTTCTTTAATAATGACTCGTGTTGGGCTCGTTCACCCACGAAGATATTTTCGCAGTGATCTCGTTCACCCAAGAAGATATACTCACGGTGATTTCGTTCACCCGTGAAGATGACCCCTTTGCCCAAAGGCAGTCCGTCCATGTTCATATCCAAGACATCCGCCCTGTTGGATCCCTTGCGCCAGCGCCTCCTGTCTCGCCCCAAAGGCTATCCGCTCGTCGGACAGCTGCCCCAAGCCCTGGCCGATCCTCTGCACACCATCGTCCAGGCGGCGCTCAGCCGGCCGGGCGAGATCGCCACCGTGCGCCTTGGCCCCGCCACCATTTATCTGGTCAGCGAGCCCGAGCAGGTCCAAGAGATCCTCAGCGACAGCGGGCGGCGTTTTGCCAAGGGGGGGAGTATGTGGGAGCCCCTCCGGCGTCTGTTTGGATCCGGGCTGGTCACCGCCGATGGCGAAGAGTGGCTGCGCAACCGGCGTGTCATGCAGCCCATCTTCGTCTCCCGGCACATCACGGTGCTCGGGGACCTCGTGCTGCAGGTGGTCGAGGAGACCGCCGCGCGGCTCCAGCCCTACGCCGAGCGCGGCGCCAAGATCGATCTCGGCGCCGAGATGATGCTCCTCACGCAGCAGACCCTGGTTCGCGCCCTGTTCGGCGCCTCGGGCCTCCCCGGCAAGGCGGAGTCCGTCGGTGCAGCTATCCTGGAGGCCTTCCGCATCCTCAGCACCCGGCTCTTCGTCTACTTCCTCCCCAAGTGGGTACCCCTGCCCGGGGACACCGTGCTCGAGCGTGCCATTCGTACCATTGACGAGGGCGTGTTCTGGCTGCTCAGCGAGCGGCGTAACGACCCCGCGGACCACTCCGATCTCCTGTCGCTGCTCCTGGCCGCCCGCGACAACGAGACCCAGACCGGGATGACCGATCGACAGCTGCGGGACGAACTCGTGGTGCTGCTCGTGGCGGGCAACGAGACCACGGCACACACCATGAGCTGGCTGTGGTACCTGCTCGATCAGCATCCCGAGGTGGCTCGCCGGCTGCGCGCTGAGCTCGACGAGGTACTGGGCGACCGGGCGCCCACGGTCGCGGACCTGCCCAAGCTCAACTACATGAAGATGGTCCTGCAGGAGACGCTACGGCTCTATCCCCCAGGCTGGATCCTGCCGCGCGCGGCCAAGGAGGATGTGACGCTCGGTGGTCGCTCGATCCCCAAGGGCTCCACGGTTCTGGTGTGTACCTACGCGACGCATCACGATCCCCGGTGGTGGGACAACCCCGAGCACTTCGATCCCGAGCGGTTCGCTCCCGAGGCGGTCGCGCGCCGCTCGCGCTACACATACTATCCCTTCGGTGGCGGGCCGCGCCAGTGCATCGGCATGCAGTTCGCGCTCCTCGAGGCGCAGCTCATCACCGCTATCCTGGCGCGGAGGTTCCGTTTCCGGCTGTCCCCCGGTCACCCGGTCGCCCCCGGCGTCGCGACCACGCTCAAGCCGCGCCATGGGATGCAGATGTACATCTCGCTGCCCCAGCCCGAGTCGAACGCCCGCGTCGCCATGCGAGGGTGACGACCAATGAATGTAGAGCTACCCGGGCGCGTCCGGGGTCTCGCCCAGCCACTCGCGAGCGAGCTTGAACGTCCGGACCCGCTCGGGCAGCGCGAAGAACCTCTCTCGATGGGCGGGGTCGCCAAGACGGCTCGCCATGTCCAGCAGCATCTTGCGGGCCTGCGCGATCTCGGCCCGCGCGCCCTCCTCGTCGCCGGTGGCGTGGAGGCACTCGGCGTGGACCGTGCGCACGTAGGCGCTGCGGGCGAAGTTGCAGAACCCGACCCTTCGATACTGGGCCATGGCCTCCTCGATCACGGCGAGGGCCTCCGGGGCCCGTCCCTGCGCGAGCAGGATCGCGGCCAGGGTCGCCTGCGCCGGCACGTGATCGGTCGCGAGGGGCGCCAGCCGATCGCAGGCCGCTCGTGCGGCCTCCTCTGCAGGGACGTGCTCTCCTTGACGGTAAAGAGCATCCGCCAGTGCCCACAGCCCACGTCCCTCGGCCGAGAACAGCCCCCGCGACCGCCCCACCTCCACCATGCGCTCCGCCTCGCGCCGCCCCTCTTCGAACGCGCCCCGATCGAGCAGCACCGAGGCCAGCGCGTAGCATCGGAAGGCCATCCCATCCGACATGCTCTCGTCGGCCACCTGGAGGTTGCGGAGCTCCGTCTCGGCCTCCTCGAGCGCACCGAGCAGCCACTGGTTGATCGCCACGAAGAGGAGGCCTCCGTAGCGCCCGGTCGTCCGATTGCCGGCCTCCTCGAAGCGGGCCACGGTGAGCTCACCGAGCCGCAACCCCTCCCAGGGATCGTCCTTGAGCAGGCCGATGCGGCGCGACAGGTTGCAGTACAGCCAGCCGAGGGCATAGGGCTCCTCCGCTGCCACGGGTTCGGTGAGCGCCTTCATCCGCTCGATCAGGGCATCCGCCGCTCCCACGGAGCCGGCATGATCCAGGAAGTAGGTGCCCGCGGAGAGGGCGAACACGACCGACGAGAGCGCCGCCGGGGTGGGCGTGACCTGGCGCAGCGCCTCGATCGTGGCGAGCAGCTCCTCGGTGCGGGAGTGCCACATGGCGCTCGACAGCCGGATCACCATGGCCCGGGCCCAGGGCACGGTGCCCGGCTGGGCGAGCCGCAGGGCCTCCTCGAGGTAGGGGACCACCGCCTCCCATTGCAGTCGCCACAGATAGGCCTCGCAAAGGATGCCGAGGAGTTCGACCCGAACCTCCTCGGGACCGCCGCAGGCCAGCCCCCGCTTGGCGTGGGCCTCCGCCGTCTCCATGTCGCCCGCGACGAGCGCGTGCTCGGCCGCGCGCAGGTAGTACCGCGCCGCGCGCGCCGGCTCGTGGCCGCGCGCGAAGTGCTCGGCCAGCACGATGGCGTCGTGTTCGCCGTGCCCCTCGAGCCACTCCCCCGCCAGCCGGTGGCCCACGACCCGGTCCTCATCCACCAGCATGGCGTAGGCGCCCTCGCGGAGGAGCGCGTGCCGGAACCCATACTCCTCCTCGCCCGCCAGCCGGCTCTCGGGGCGCCGCACCAGCACTTCTTGATCGACCAGGCTCTTGAACTGGTCGCGCATCCGCGTCGGCTGCGCGTCGCTGCCGAGCAGGGCGGCCACGGCGCCGACCCAGAACACGTCGCCGAACACGCTGGCCGCGCGCAGCGTGCGCCGGGCCTCCTCGTCGAGCGACGCGAGGCGCGACTGGACCATGGCGATCACGGTCTCGGGCAGGGTCCCGGTGCGGTGCCGGTCCGTGGAGCGGATGAGCTCTTCGAGGTAGAACGGGTTGCCGTCGGCCCGCTCGATGAGGCGCGCCACCAGCTCGCCGCCGGCGCGCTCGCCGAGCACCTGCCGCACCAGCCGTTCGCCGGCCTTGCGGCTGAGCGGCTGGAGCGGCAGCACCTGCATCGCCCGCCCGCTCCACAGCCGGGAGAGACGCTCGCGTCCCTCGGGGCGCCCGAGCGCGAGCACCATCCACGGCAGCTCGCGCAGCTCGCGCAGCGCCGCGTCGATGAACCGGGCCGTCGGCAGGTCGCCCCACTGCACGTCCTCGAGCACGACCACGAGCGGCTGCACGGCGCATTCGGCGCGCAAAAAATCGAGCCATGCCGTGCGCAGCTGCTCGTTCATGAGCTGCGCGTCCTTGCGCGCGGCGCGGAGCTGCGCGTTGCCCTCGTCGGGGAACGGGGTCCCCGTGAGCTCCCCGAGGAAGGCGGCGACCCGCACCCGCTCAGGCTCGGCGACGTGCTCGGCCACGCGGGCCGTGAGCTTCTCGCGCCGCTCGGCGAGCGGCTCGCCTTCGCGCAGGCCGCAGGCGCTGCGGAGCACCTGCGCGAGCAGCGCGAGGGCCGAGTCCGCGGCCAGCACGTCGCCCTGCCCCATCCAGATCGACACCGGCCGGTCATGCTGCTTGAGCCGGGCCAGGAACTCCTGCGCGAGGCGCGACTTCCCCATGCCCGGCAGCGCGGTCACGAGCACCGCCTGGGCGAGCGACTCCTCGACGCAGGTCGAGAACGCCTGCTCGAGCAGCATGAGCTCGCGGTCGCGGCCCACGCAGGCGGTGGGCCGTCCGAGCAGGGTGCGCGTGCCTTCGGGCAGGATGCGCAGGCCCTTCAAGACGAGCCCCACCGAGCTCTCGCGCACGTCGAAGCGCGCGTCGAGCAGGCCCGCGGTCACCTCGTCGATGAGGATGCCGGCCGGCTCCGCGTCGTCACTGGACGGGGTCTGCGTGTCGGAGGCGAGCAGCCCGGCGGCCCGGTCGATGGCATCGGTCATCTCGGTCCGGCCCATGAGCTCGCCGTACCCTGTGGCCACGGTGATCCACCGCCCGGGGTAGCGCCCCTCGATGGCGAGCGCGCAGCGCGCGGCGAGCGCCGCCTGATCGGTGGCCATGCGTTCGCCCGCCAGCGTCACCATCATCGAGCCATCGATGAGGCGCTCGAGGCGACCGCCGAAGGTCTGGATCTCCGCCGCCACCTCGTCCTCGGGTAGAAGCTCCACGGTGCCGGTGACCCGGCTGACGGTGCCCTTGTTGCGGCGCTTGCGGCCGATCAGGATCACCGACAGCATGCGCTGCTCGACGCGGGTGAGCACCGAGGTGCGGGCGCGCTGCGGGAAGGAGGTGCCCGCGGTCTCGGCTGTGGGCCAGTCGCGGGCCGCGAGCGCCCCGAGCAGGAGCGCGGCCGCGGCGCCACTCGCCGGCCGGCGGTCCCGATCCTTGGACAGGAGCTGCGTCACGAGGGTGTCGATCTCGACCGGCACGCTCGGGAGGAAGTCGGACACGCGCGGCGGCTCCTCGAAGAGGATCTTGACCAGGATGGACATCGCGTGCTGACCCTTGAAGGCGGGCCGGCCCGTCAGGCACTCGAAGAGCACGCAGCCGAGCGCGTACACATCGACGCGCGCGTCGACCGACTGTTCGCTCTTGCACTGCTCGGGCGCCATGTAGCCGGGCGTGCCCATGAGCATGCCGGCCTGGGTCATCTGCGCCGCGCCCTCGGTGCGGGCGATGCCGAAGTCGAGGAGCTTCACCTGGTCGATACGACCCTCGAGGAGGAAGAGGTTCTTCGGTTTGAGGTCGCGATGGACGATGCCCTGGGCGTGCGCCACGCCGAGCGCCACCGCGGTCTGTGTGGCGACGGCCAGGCTCTCCTGCACCGTGAGCCGCCCGCGGCGCAGCCGGCTCCCGAGATCTTCGCCCTCGAGCCATTCCATGACGAGGTACGGCGCACCCGCGGGCTCGATGGTGCCGTGGGTGATGTGGCGCACGATGCCGGGGTGATGGAGCTCGGCGAGCACCCGGGTCTCGCGCCGGAAGCGCTCGAGGTCGGTCACTTGCCCGCCGAGGAGGACCTTCACGGCGACCGGCGAGTCGGTGAGCCGGTCCTTGGCGCGGAAGACGTGCCCCATGCCGCCGGCAGCTGCTAAACGCTCGATCTCGAAACGATCGTCGATCACATCGCCGGGCTGCATAGAGAAAGCATATCTCAAGCCACACTCGAGGTGACGCATAACGGCAGATGACCTTATTGGCGCCGGGTGGGGCGGGGTGGATCGGAGGGTGCGGTGGGTGGGCCCCGGCCAAGGCGATGAGGCCGGTTACGTAGGAAACGACCCAGGCAAACCACCTCCGTCCCCGGGCGGCATCGCCACGACCCGCCGAGCGCCCCCACCGCCTCGTAAACCTCGCCCGGCCGCGCTTGGCGGTCGATCGCCAGTCCCACCAAGAGCGGCCCCGGAGTGATAAGCCTCCGCACGAGTGGGGGCCGACGATCCCGAGAGGCCCTTGCCCCCCGACCAGTTCCTCTCGACGGGCCTCCCTACCCCTGGGGCGGCTCGTCTCTGGCCTTCCCCTTGGGCCGATGCAATAATGGGCTGGTCCGACGGTGGCTCGAGGACAGAGCCGATGCGCGTACGAAGGAGAGGATGTGCCAGATAGAGTCCCCGTGGTGATTCGCGGCACCAGCAGCACGGCCCTGGGGGCTCGCCACGAGACAGGAGCGCTGATCCGGGAGGCCCTGCCCGGGAGCGATGTGGCCAACCTCCAGGCGCGGATCGGGATCGCGACTCGCTACTGGTTGACGCCGGAGGAGACGGCGGCGACGCTCGGGGCAGCGGCGCTCGAGGGAGCGCTCGCCGCCGCCGGGTGCACGGCGCGCGATCTCCAGCGGATCATCTTCGTGAGCTCGACGGGCGGCGACTGGCTCATCCCGGCCACGGCCAACGACGTGGCCGCGCTCTGCGGTTGCGACGACACGTGTGACGCCTTCGACGTGAACAACTCGTGCGCGGGCTTCGTCACCGCGCTCGACCTCGCCACCCGCTCCATCGCCACGGGCATGAACCTGGTCGCGGTGGTCGCCGCAGAGACGTTCTCCCGTTACCTCTCGCCCGCCATGCCCCGTCCCTACCTCGTGCTCGGCGACGCGGCGGGCGCGGTGATCCTCGGACGGGGGCGGGAGCGGGAGGAGGGCGGGGTACTCGCGACCTGGCTGCGCAACTCGAGCGCCCTGCGCGGACAGATGTCGACGCCCCACCCAGGGCTGAGCCGCCAGCCGGAGCTCATCCGGTTCGCCGCCTCGACCCCGGAGCTGGTCTCGAGCGCGCTCGAGGCCATCCGCACCAGCGCGGCCGCGGTGCTGTCACAGGCCGGGCTCACCTGGGCCGACGTAGACTGGTTCTTGCCGCACCAGCCCAACGGCGAGATGCTGCGGCTCATCGCGGAGAGCTTCCCGGGGGGGAGGGAACGAATGATGCCCGTCGTCGAAGAGCTCGGCAGCGTGGGTGCGGCCTCCATCCCCTTCAGCCTGGACAGGCTCTTGCGCACCCGGCGACCCCGCCCCAGGGACCGCATCCTCATGGTGGGCTTCGGTTCTGGGACGGCCTATGGCGCCGCCCTCTATCAGGTCGCCCCGTAGACCCCCGCATCGAAGAGCGCACTGCCATGGACCCATCCCTGCAGGGAGAGGATCGTGATCAATTGTTGGCGCCGCCCCCGCGAATGAAGACCGTGTTCCGGCTCCTGCACGAGACCCGCGGGCCGGGGGCCGCGCGCGCGCGAGGGACGAGTGTCTGAGCCACGAGACAGCGGGAGGGGGGGCAAGCAGTGGGCGGTCGTGCTGGGGGTGTCTTCGGGCACGGGAGCAGCGGTCGCGCGTGCGGTGGCGCGCGATCCAGGGCTGAACGTCTTCGGCGTGCACCGGGGTCACTACCCCGACCTCGCCGAAGGCGTGGCGCGCGACGTCCGCGCGACCGGGCACCAGGTTCATCTCCGGTGCGGTGACGCCGGGACCCCCGAAGGGGTCGTCCAGGGGGCCGACGAGCTCCTCGCGGTGGTCGGAAAGCACAGCGTCCGGCTCATGGTGCACTCCATCGCCAACGCCGCCGTAGGGCTCTTGGCCTCGGGCGGAGAGACCCAGCTCCGCGTCCAGCAGGTGCACAAGACCTTCGACGCCATGGCCCACTCCTTCGTGTACTGGACGCAGGAGATGCTGGCGCGTGAGCTGCTCGCCCCCGGGGCGCAACTGCTCGGCCTCACCAACCCGATGGACGAGCAGGTGGTGCGCAACACCGCTCTCATCGGGGCCACCAAGGCGGCGCTCGCGGTCTACGTGCGGCACCTCGCCCACGAGCTCGGCCCGCTCGGCTATCGCGTCAACTTGATCCGGTTCGGCGCGGTGCGTACACATGCCGTGGAACGGACCTTCGGATCGGCACGGCTCGCCGCGCTCGAGCAAGCCCTGCAGCGCAGCATCCCGGCTCGCCGGCTATGCACACTCGAAGAGGTGGCGCGACTGGCGGCGCTGCTCGCGGGGGATACCTTGTCGTGGTTCAACGGCGCAGTCATCGATTTCACGGGCGGTGAGTCCCAAGGATTCTTTGACCCCCTGATCGAAGCCCTGAGGGAAAAAGGCAATGGATGAGATGCTCGAGCCACAGGACGTCTGCCAGCTGCTCGGTCCCGAGGATCTGCTCGTCCTGCGGCGAGGCTTCCGGCGCGCCGTGTTGTCCCGCGCGGCCCACGCCGTGTGCGTCGGGCCCTACGCCGCGGCGGCACCGGCGGTGGAGGGGTGGCTGGGCCTGTTCTACGAGCAGGGGGCGCTGCTCGAGCCCGCGCAGCGCGAGCTCGTGCTCAATGCGCTCCTGGCCGCCGAGGGCCACCGCCGCGAAGTCGCGATCCACGTGTATTGGGGCCTCATGGAGGGGCTCGGCCCCGAGCAGCTCGCCGCCACCTTCCTCCTCATCGGCATGTACGCCGGCATCGACGCCTACCGGAGCGCCATCCGCGTGATGCAGTCGGTCTGCCGGACGCTCCGCGAGCTGGCCGCCACGGGCGGGGTGGCCGTGGAGACCGAGAACGTCATTCGCGAGCTCGGGAGGCAGGACCTCCTGCCGACGTGATCTCGCCCGTGCCGGGCATGGAGAAGGTCAGGCAGTAGAAGAACCGATTGAGCTGCTCGGCCCGCACGTCCACGGCGCCGGGGGGGAGGTGCTCGACCGGGCAGTGCGGGGCGGGATCGTAGAACGTCACCAGGCGGAAGGTCAGCCGGTGATAGAGGCTCTGGCGACGCGAGCGATCGAGCTGCTCATCGACGACCACGATGGGCGTGCCCGGCACCGCCACGCGCGCCATCTCGGCGAGCGCGCGCGCCGGCTCGCGATACCCCGCGATGCCGCCGACGTGAAACACACGATCGAACACGCCATCGCCAAACGGCAGGGCATGGGCGTCTGCGAGCAGGAGGCGCGTCTCGCGGTCCCCGGCGCGGCGCAGCCGGTCGCGGCAGATGCGCAGCATCCCCCGGCTGAGATCGAGCCCCCAGATCTCGACCGCCTCGGCGGCCGCACCGGGCAGGCCCCCCGACAGGCTCGGTGGCAGGCGGCGCCGCACCAGCGGGAGATCCGCGCCCGTGCCCACGCCGATGTCGAGGATGCGCACCGGCCGGCCATCGCTGCGAGGGGTGAGGCGCTCGAGCGCCATCCGCGCGAGATAGCCAGCGCGCATGTCGGCGGCGCTCCCGACCTGGAACAGGGGCAGCGTGTACTGCACCGCGGGATCATGCAGCGGGGCCAGGTGATCGTAGAGGAGACGCATGAAGCGATCCGAGCCTCGCACCGCGTCCTCGTCGTAGAGGCTGGGGAGCCCGTCCTCCACGGGCCACGCGACGCCGCAGTCGTGGCAGCGCAGCACGCCGGTGTCGAGGCGCGCCGCGACGCTCCCCTCGAACCCGAGCCCCCCGCGGCACCGCGGGCAGACGAGGTGCTGCACGTCGCCGGGGGCGATCATACGGCGGCGATGGTCCGCGCGACCGGCGCCGACAATGCCTCGCGGGCGCGTTCGAGGTCGTGCAGGGCGCCCACGCGTTCGAATAGCTGGCACGCGCGGGTGAGGTGCCGCTGTCGCTCCGCCGCCTCGAGGTGACGCCCGAGCTCGAAGTGGGCGCACCCCTGCTCGAAGGGCATGTTGAGACGCTCGGCCTCCCGCAGCGCCGCGTGCCACAGCCAGCGCGCGCGGATCGTCTGGCCGCCGAGCCATGCCCGCGTGCCCTCGCAGATCGAGGACCCGGGCCGGGCGAAGGGCAGCGCGCGGGCGAAGGTCCGGAAGATCCGGCAGGCGCGCTGCGCCCGTTCGCCGAGCTGGCGAGCCCGCTGGGCAGGCTCCCCTTGCGCCCGCTCCCACAGCGCGAGGTATGTTTCGGCCACGCTCCACACGCTGCCTCCGAGGAAGAACTGCACGGGCGCCTGCTGCTCCATGCAGGCCAGCGCGCGCGCAGCGTAGTCCTCGGCCTCCTGCCATTCCTCGAGCTGGAGGTGGAGCATGCAGGCCGAGCCGTAGGTGTAGATGCGGGCCACGCTGCCGCCCTCTTCGTCGACCCACTCGCGCCCCTCCTGGAGGAGCTCCTTGGCCTCGAGCGCCTGGCCGAGGCGGCACAGGCACTGCGCCATGATGTTCCGCGCCCAGCACAGGGTCTGGAGATCGCCCCGCGCCTGCGCCAGGACCGCCATCTCGCGCGCCACGACGCCCCCTTCGTCGAAGCAGCCCTCCAGGTAGAGCCCGACGCTGTAGCTCGCCAACCCTTCTTCGAGCTGCCGGCGATCGCCGAGCTCGCGGGCGAGCGCGATCGCCAGCTCCAGGCGCTCCCGCGCCTCGTGCCAGCGTGCGACGCCGATGGCGTAGCAGCTCACGCGGTTGAGGCAGTAAATGCGCGTCACGTCCGAGTCGAGCTGGCCGGCGATGGTGAGCGCCCGCTCGAGCCAGCGCTGCGCCACGGTCTGCAGCGGCGTGAAGCCGACGACGATGGTCATGAAGGCGTAGCCGCGGGCGAGCGCCGCCGAGGGCGGCAGCTGCTCCGCCAGGGCCAGGCAGCGCAGGCCGCAGTACGTACCCGCGATGGGGTCGTTGGCCAAAAAGAAGGCCTCCATCATGCGGTTGAAGACATGGGCCGCCTCGCCGAGGAGCTCGCTCTCCTCCGGCGCGCTCTGGGCGAGGGGGGCCGGGCGCGACGGCAGCGTCTGGCCGAGGACACGCCGCAGCACCTGGTTGCCGAGGCCGAGCATCCACCCTGCCGGCGACGTGGGCATGGGCGTGCCGCAGTGACGAAGCGCGCGGTCGGCGTGCCGCCGCCCTGCCTCGGCCTGGCCGAGACCGAGGTGGGCCTCCACCAGCGCTCCCTCCCAGTGTGCCAGGCGCGCCCGGTCGACGGCCCCCGGGATGTAGGCGCTGAGCGCCAGCGCCTGGTTGAAGAGCTCCACGGCCTCGCGGTTCGAGAAGTCGTGCAGCGCCTGCTCCCCGGCGCGCTCGAAGTACTCGATCGCCCGGGCCCACGCCTGCGCCTGCTTGAGGTGATGCGCCAGGGCCCGGTAGTAGAGGGGGAACCGCTCCGAGCCGGCGTAGCGCCGCTCGATGGCCGAGGCCGCGACGTGGTGCAGTCGGCGGCGCTCGTCCTCGGGGATGCGGGCATAGGCCAGCTCCCGCAGCTTGTCGTGCACGAACCGGTACGTCCCCTCGCCCGCAGGCTCGAAGATCTGCCGCGTGAAGAGCTCCCGCAGCCGCGCGAGCAGGGTCTCCTCGTCCGTGCCCCCCACGGCCTCGAGCAGGCCCGCCTCGAACTCGCGGCCGAGCACCGCCGCCGCGGCGAGGAGCTGCGCGGTGGCCTCGTTGAGCCCGGCCAGGCGGCGCCCGACCAGCTCACGCAGCGAGCGCGGGAACAGGCGCTCGTAGCCCTCTCCGGTGTCCGCCACCTGCCACTGGCCGCCCTGGCGATAGAGGAGCCGCTCGCCCACCGCCGCCCGCAGGTACTCGGCGACGAGGAAGGGGTTGCCCTCGGTCTGCTGCGTCAGTGTCTCGACCAGGGCGCGCGGCGGCTCGGCGATGGCCAACATGTGCCCGACCAGCGTGGCCACCATCGACTCCCCGAGGCGCCCGAGCTCGATGTGCTCGACACCGGGCCGCGCGGCCAGCTCCTCGAGCGAGTCGTTGCTCTCATCGGACCGATGGGTGCCGAGGAAGAGCACGTGGTGCTGCTCGAAGTAGCTGCGCGGCAGCGAGGTGAGGAAGCTGAGCGACATCTCGTCCGCCCACTGCAGGTCGTCGAGGATGATGAGCAGGGGCTGCTCGACGGCCAGCGCGGCGATCGCCGCGGCCAGCGTCTCGAGCACGCGGCGCCGGGCCTCCTCGCCGGCGAGGTCCTCGGGCTCGAGCGCGTCGGCCTGCCCCGGCAGCTCGGCCAGCGCGGGCTCGTAGGCCGCGAGCAGGCGGCCGCCGTGGCCGAGCAGCCGGTGCGTCTCCTCGGCGCCGTTCTGCCGGCAGCGATCGGCCAGGGTCTGGAGCAGGCGGCTGAAGGGGTGGAGCGGCGCCCCGCGCGGCTGCTCGCCCCCGGCGCCCGGTCCGGCGATCGGCAGGCACTCCCCGGTCACGACCTGCATCCCATCGGCGACGGCCTGCCGGGCGATCTCGCTCGCCAGGTAGGTCTTGCCGATGCCGCTCTCGCCGACGAGGA
This sequence comes from Polyangia bacterium, assembly GCA_036263495.1. Lineage (GTDB taxonomy): Bacteria > Myxococcota_A > Polyangia > Palsa-1104 > SHYY01 > DATAGU01. The sequence continues at coordinate 102,216 of DATAGU010000224.1, forward strand.
GCACCAGGCCCCCCTGACGCCGGAGCTGTTTGAGGCGCCGCCGCAGCTGGAGGAGCGTGGTCTCGCGCCCCACGAGCTCGGGCCGGTAGAGGTACGGCTGCGCATCCGGCGACGCCGTGCCCGCAGACGGAGGCCGCGCCCCGAGCTGCTCGAGGACCACGGCCACGTCGTCGGCGTGGCCGATGCGGTCGCGCGGCCGCTTGGCGAGGAGCCCGAGGAGCAGCCGATCCAGCGCCTCCGGCAGGTCGGTCACGAGCTGCGAGGGCGGGCGCGCCTCGGCCCACAGGTGGAGCTCGAGCGTCTCGTGCAACGTCTTGCCGAGGAAGGGCAGCTGCCCGGTCACGAGCTCGTAGAGCATGCAGCCGAGGGCGTAGAGATCCGAGCGCGGATCGACCCGCTGGCCGAGGATCTGTTCGGGGGCGATGTAGGCCGCGGTCCCGATCAGCGCCTCGGGGACCTCCAGCGTCTCGCGGCCGATGTTGTCGTGCGAGCGCGAGATGAGGCCGAAGTCGATGAGGACCGGCGTCCCGTCGGGCCGGAGGAACACGTTCTCCGGCTTGAGATCGCGGTGCACGACGCCGCGGCCATGCAGGTAGGCGAGCGGGTCGCACAGGCGACGTACGAAGTCGAGGACCTCAAGGAGATGACCGGCCGCGGCCGGCGGCCGCTCGCGCTGGCCGTCGCCGTTCCGGGCGCGCTCCGGCGCGTCGTTCCCACGCGCCCTGCCGCGCGAGCGTCCGAGCCGCCGCTCCAGGCGCATCTCGCCCGATGGCTCTCCGCCGAGGGGATCGGCGGCGTCCTCGGACGCCGACGCGATCCCGTCCTGATCGTTGCTGGTGGCAGAGCGAAGCAGGTGCTCGTAGCTCTTCCAGATCGACGTGCTGAAATCGTGCAGCGTCTTCCCGGTGAGCAGCTCCATCGCATACCAGGGGACACCGTCCTCGATCCCCTGGTCCACGATCCGCACCACCCCCGGGTGCTGGATCTGGCTCAAAGCGTGGATCTCGAGACGCAAGCCGGCGAGGCTCGCCTCCCGCGGCACCGGCACGGTCTTCAGCGCCACCCGCTCGCCCGTCTCGCGGTGCTCGGCGCAATAGACCACCCCCATCCCGCCCCGCCCTATCTCATCGAGGAGGCGGTAGGAACCGATGTCCGACAGCGTCATCCCTGCTTCCATCATTCTATCAAATCGCCGCCCGCGCCATCGGCGCCGCCCCGCACCGGCCCTGGAGAGTCGGCGCGCCGGGCCTCGCTGGATCCCAGCGTTGGATCCCTACCGCTGATAAACCCATCAGCTATTCCCGCGCTTGCACCCATCGCTCGCAGCAAATTACTATGATCTATGGTGCAACCTCTCGCCGTCGAGCGGCAGTTGTCGCCAGCGGCGCCCGGCGGGACCCTTGCCGACGGAGCCGAGCCGCAGGGAGACCCGATCCTCGGGACCCCGCAAGGGCGGCGCCTCACCTATTTCCTGCTGCTGCGCGTGCTCGTGACCACGCTCCTCATGCTGGTGTCCTTTGCCAGCGAACTGGCGGAGCCGTCGCTCACGGTGACGCCCAAGGCCAAGCTGCTCTTCACGCTGATCGCGCTCGCCTACGCGACCGCCTTGATAGCGGCTCTGCTCCTCCGACAGGGGCGTGGGCTGCGCTGGCTCGTGCCGGCCCAAGCCGCCTTCGATATGGCCGCAATCACCGTTGTTGTCCATGCCACCGGGGGGGCGGAGTCGGGATTCGTCTTCCTCTATCTCCTGTCGATCGTCGCCACGGCGCTGGTCCTACCCGGGCTGGGGATGGCCCTCGCGGCCTCTGGCGGCGCGCTCGCCTACGTGGGCATCAGCGTGGCCGGCCGGCTCGGCTGGGTCCCTCACCTTCCGGGAGAGCTCCACTTCGAGACGCCGCTCGCCACCATGCTCCGCACGCTCTTCGCCAACCTGGTCGCGTTCGCCGCCACGACGGCGCTCGCGCGGCGCCTCACGACCGAGCTCGAGCGGGCGGGGGAGCGCCTCGCCGCGCAGGGGACGCGCCTCGCCGAGCTGCAGGCGCATCACGCCGAGGTCATCGAGTCCCTCACCTCCGGCCTCCTCACCGTGACGAACGATGGCCGGGTCGCCACCTGCAACCGGGCCGCGGCCGAGCTGCTCGGCCTCGAGGTGCCCGCCGGGATGGTGCTCGGGCGCCCGCTGGCCGAGCTGCTCCCTGGACTGCCCGAGGTCCCAGCCGGCGGGACGCTGCGCCGGGGCGAGGTGATCGTGCGGCGGAGCGATGGCAGCGAGCGCTGCTTCGGCGTGTCGATCTCCCCGCTCCTCCCCGCCGCCTCCGGCGCCCCGCGGCCCGTGGGCTCAGTCGTGAACTTCCAGGACGTGACCGAGCTGCGGCGGATGCGCGAGCAGGTCCAGCGCGCCCAGCAGCTGGCAGCGCTCGGGCGCATGGCGGCCGGCGTGGCGCACGAGATCCGCAACCCGCTCGCCGCCATCTCGGGCGCCATCGAGCTCCTCGGCACCTCGGCCGGACAGGACGTCGAGGAGCAGCGCGAACTCATGGGCATCGTCACGCGCGAGGTGACTCGCCTCGACCACCTCATCGCCGAGCTCCTCGACTTCGCGCGGCCCCGCCCACCGCACCTCCATCCCGTGGAGCTGGCCGGGGCCATGCGCGAGTTCGCGCGCGTGCTCGCGGCCGATCGCCGGCTCGGGGAGCGGCGGCTCGAGCTGCGGCTTGAGGAGCCGGTGTGGATCCTGGTCGATCCCGGGCAGCTGCGTCAGGTGTTGTGGAACCTCGCGCGCAACGCCGCCGAAGCCTCGCCCCGCGATGCGCCGATCGTCCTCTCGGTCCGCACGCTCTCGGTGCACACCCTCGCTACCCAGAGGCGCTGGGCGGTCTTCTCGATCCGCGACCACGGCCACGGCATCCCGGCCGAGGAGCGCGCGCGGCTGTTCGAGCCGTTCTTCACCACCAAACAGAGCGGGACCGGCCTCGGCCTCGCGATCGTGCATCGCATCGTCGCTGAGCATCAGGGCGAGATCGACGTGCGCACGCCGCCCGACGGCGGCGCCGAGTTCGTGATTCACCTGCCGCTGGCCGAGCTCCCGGTCAGCGCCTGATCTATCCGAGGATGTGAGGGGGAAGGGCGTGGGCGGAGGGAGGCCGAGGCCGACTACTCGAAGCGGTACCCCTTGGGGATCACGACGATGCCATCGACGATCGGGAACCGGTGGCGATCCGCCTCCTCGTCGTAGCCGATCTCGGTCCCCGGCGGGATGCGCACGTCCTTGTCGATGATGGCGCGGCGCACCCGCGCATGCCGCCCCACGTCGACCCCCTCCATGAGGATGGAGTACTCGACCCGGGAGTAGCTGTTCACGCGCACCCGCGGGCCGAGCACCGCGTGATCCACCTGACCGCCGGAGATGATGCTCCCCTCGGAGACCAGCGAGTAGGTGGCCGTGCCGACGCGCGCGTGCTCGGCGTCGGCGAACACGAACTTGGCCGGCGGGAGCGGCTTGTTCCAGGTGAGCACGGGCCAGCGCGGGTTGTAGAGGTCGAACACCGGCACCACCGCGATGAGGTCGAGGTTCGCCTGGTAGTAGGACTCGATGGTGCCGACGTCGCGCCAGTAGCCGCGCTCGCGCTCGGCCATGCCCGGGACCTGGTTCTGCGAGAAGTCGTACACGTAGCAGCGGCGCTTGCGCTCCATCATGGACGGCAGGATGTTGCGGCCGAAGTCGTGCGCCGACTCCGACTCGGCGTCCTGGCGCAGCTCGTGGACGAGCGCCGACGTCTCGAAGATGTAGTTGCCCATCGACGCCAGCGACCAGCCCGGCCGATCCGGGATCTCCGGCGGATCCTCCGGCTTCTCGACGAACGACACCATCCGCGACTCGCGGTCGACGCCGATGACGCCGAAGGAGCGCGCCATCTCCCGCGGCACCGGGATGGCCGCCACCGTCAGCTCCGCCTCCCGTTCGAGATGGAAGTCGAGCATCTGGCTCACGTCCATCTTGTAGAGGTGGTCCCCGCCGAAGATGCACACGTGGTCGGGGTTCTCGTCGGTGATGATGTTGAGTGACTGGTAGAGCGCGTCGGCCGAGCCCTTGAACCATGCCGGCCCGCGCCGCTGCTGCGCCGGCACCACCTCGACGTAGAAGTCGAGCATGGCCGGGAGCCGCCAGCCGCGCGCGATGTGCGTGTTGAGCGAGTCCGACTTGTACTGCGTCAGGACCTTGATCTTGAGCAGGCCCGAGTTGACGAAGTTCGACAAGACGAAGTCGATCAGGCGGTAGCGCCCCCCGATCGGGACCGCGGGTTTGGCGCGATCCGCCGTCAGCGGCAAGAGCCGCCGTCCTTCCCCACCCGCCAAGACAACAGCCAAAACATGCGGAGATGGTCCCTTTCGGGACACCAGACTGAGTGGCATGGGTCAAGCCCCCAGAAGAATTTGTTTGCGTTCAGTGACCGATGACGTTGTTGGTCACGAGATACAACACAGCCCCGCCCCCAGCGATCAAGACCAGGGCGCCCAGGGCGATCCACAGCCCGAAGCCGCCCTTCTTCTTCTTGCGCGAGGCCGCGGGCGCGGACTCCATCATCTCGCCGGGCGCGGGCATGCGCTCGGCTTGCGGGGCACCCTGCCATCCCGGATGACCGCCCGCCTCTCGGGCCACAGGAGCCCCACCGCCGTGCCCGTTCGGTGGTCCCTGGGCCAGGCTCCCCTGGATGGTGGCCATCTCCCGCGTGCTGTCCTTCAGACGATCAGCGAGATTCGGCTCGATGTCTACCGGTTCCTCAGTAGAGGGCTCCTCCTCGGCCCACTTCTGGGTATCGATGAAATCGATGAGCGGTTGTTGACCTGGCTGTTGATCCTGCTGGAGCTCATCGGGCGACAGCGGCTTGGCCGTCGATTCGAGCGAGGTGAACTTGAGGATCTCCTCGTTGATGAGCTCGTCGATGAGCTTCTTGGGTGCCACCTGCACGGGCTGGCTCTGCTGCCGCTCGCGGATGGTCTCCTGCACGAGCTGCGCGATGTCGCGGCTCGTCACCTTGAGTTTCTGCGAGAACAGGTAATGCGCCAGCGCGTCCTGCAGCTCGCCGGCGGTCTGGTACCGCTGCTCGGGATCGCGCGCCAGCGCCCGCCGCACCACCGCCTCGAGCTCCGCGTCCACCTCGGAGTTCTGCGCCGACAGCGAAGGCACGTGCGCCTGGCGCACCAGCTCGACCGTCTGATAATCGGTCTCGCCGTAGAACAGGCGCTTCCCCGTCAGCATCTCATAGAGGATGATGCCGACGGCGAAGATATCGGCGCGCCGATCCACCTCCTTGCCCCAGGCCGCCTCGGGCGAGAGGTAGGAGAACTTGCCCTTGACCACCCCGGGATCGGTCTGTTCGAGCTGCGACGTCGCCTTGGCCAGCCCGAAGTCGACCAGCTTCACCTCGCCGTTGCGCGACATCAGGATGTTGGGCGGCGAGATGTCGCGATGGACGATGTTGAGCGGGCGCCCGGTCTCGTCGGTCACGTCGTGCGCATACGCGAGACCCTTACACACCTCCATCATCAGATAGAGGATGTGGGCCACGCGCACGCGCCGCCCTTGCCGCCGATGGGAATCGATCACCCCCTTGAGGTTCGATCCCTCGACGAACTCCATCACGATGAAGTAGGCGCCCGGATTGGCGCCATCGGGCGGAGCCTGCCCGATGTCGAACACCGCCACGATGTTGGCGTGCTGCAGGTGCAGCGACAGCCGCGCCTCGTCGAGGAACATGGAGATGAACTTCTTGTTCTTCGTGAGGTGCGGAAGAATGCGCTTGATCGCGACGTTCTTCTTGAACCCTTGCAGGCTCTCGGCGACGCCACGGAACACCTCCGCCATACCACCGGCGTCGATGCGTTCCGTGACCCGATATCTTTGGTGATCGGCCATCAGGCGAGGAAGTGCGCGTCTGCGGGCACTCTACCAGAAGGCCTCGTAGCTGCCAAGGGAGGGGGGCTATTCTTCGCCGCCGCCGGCGTCTTCGCCCATGCCGAAATCGGAGTCGCCCATCGAACCGGCGCGACCGAGCTGGTTCTGGGCCTGCTCCTCGCGCTCGCGCTCTTCCTTGCAGTCGATGCACAGCGTCGTCACGGGCCGCGCGAGCAGGCGCTTGAACCCGATGGGCTCGCCGCAGTCCTCGCACTCATTGATGGTCCCGTTGTTGAGCCGCTCGATGGCATCGAGGATCTTGCCAAGGAGGAACTTCTCCCGGTCGCGCAGGCGCAGCTCGGTCGAGAACAGTTCCTCTTCCATGGACTCGTCGATGGAGTCGCGGCCGATGTTGCGCTCGCGGTTCATCGCGAACGAGAGCCCTTCCTGCGCGTTGTGCAGGAGGCGCTGCTTCTCGGCCATCAGGGCCTCGCGGATCTTCTCGCGCTCTGTCTCCTTGAGTTGGTTCACGGGGGCAGGACTGGTCTCTCGAGCAGTAGTAGGCTTCATGGGCACGCAGGAGTTTATAGAGGGCTCATTCGGACTGTCAATGTCAAGAGCGGGGGGCCGCGAAAATACTCCCTGAGGGAGAGGATGGCGGGAACCCGAGGGGGCCGCGGCCTCGCTCGGATCGACAAATAAGAGAGGTCAGCTCGCCTTCTTCTCGCGCACCAGGACCGGACGCTGCCGCTCGGTGACCACCTCGGCCGTCACCACGCACTCGCGCACCCCCTGGAGCGAGGGCAGCTCGTACATGACGTCGAGCATCACCTCTTCCATGATCGCGCGCAGGCCGCGCGCGCCCGACTTGCGGCGGTACGCCTCCTCGGCGATGGCGCGGAGCGCGTCCTCGGCGACCCGCAGCTTCACGCCCTCCAGCTCGAACAGCCGCTCGTACTGCTTGACGAGCGCGTTCTTGGGCCGCCACAGCACCTCGGTGAGCGCGTCCACGTTGAGCGCATCGCACGACACGATGATCGGCAGGCGCCCCATGAACTCGGGGATCATGCCGTACTTCACCAGATCCTCGGTGCGCGCGAGCGACCGCAGCTCGTCCTTGTCATCGTGGCGCTCGGCCAGCTTGGCGCCGAACCCGAGCCCGCGCTCGCCCACCCGGCGGCGCACGATGTCCTCGAGACCGTTGAACGCGCCGGTGCAGATGAAGAGGATGTCCGTCGTATCGATCTGGATGAGCTCCTGCTGCGGCCGGTTGCGCGCCCCATCGGGCGTGATGGTCGCCTGCTTGCCCTCCAGGATCTTGAGGAGCGCCTGCTGCACGCCCTCGCCCGAGACGTCCCGCGTGACCGAGGGTCCCCCGCCCTTGCGGGCGATCTTGTCGATCTCGTCGATGCAGACGATGCCCCGCGCCGCCTTCTCCACGTCCCCGCCGGCGTTGCGATAGAGCGCCTTGATGACGCTCTCCACGTCCTCGCCCACGTACCCCGCCTCGGTGAGCGTGGTCGCGTCGGCGATCGCGAAGGGGACATCGAGCTTGCGCGCGAGCGTCTGCGCGAGCAGCGTCTTGCCGCACCCCGTGGGACCGAGCAGGAGGATGTTCCCCTTCTGGATCTCGGTGTCCGCGGTTTTGCCGCGCGAGCCGACTCGCTTGTAGTGATTGTAGACCGCCACGGCGAGCGCCTTCTTGGCGCGGCTCTGGCCCACCACATACTTGTCGAGTTCCTCGGCAATCTCCTTCGGGTGCGGATATTTCGGCCGCTCCTGCGCCTCCTCTTTGGCGATGATGTCGTTGCACAAGGCAACGCACTCATCGCAAATGAAGACGCGCGGACCCGAGATGAGCTTCCGCACTTCCCGTCGGCGTTTGCCGCAAAATGAGCAATGAAAGTCGTCCATCCAGCCCTCAGTCTTGCACGAAGCGCCGCGGGTGCCAACACCGATGCTGCAAGTCTCTCGCGTCTCCGGGAATCCTCTGTCGCGGCAGAGCTTTCGCCGCCGGAGCAGGGGATCGCGGGGGAGCCGCAAGGCTGCACGAGCACCGCGGCTGCGTGCCCTCGCCCTGCCGTCTCCGCGAGAGGCGCTCTCCGCCCGCCGCCGCTCCCCGACTCACGGCGAGATCCCTCCCGAGGAGTCGTAGGTCCTCGAACGAGCGGGCTCCTGCCGCACCCGCGAGCCGGCCCCGCCCTCGACGCCGGCCGGCGCATCGCCGGGCGGAATGTAGCTCATGAGCTCGAGCCGTCCCTCGCCGAGATCCGTGTCCCCGGTGAGACGGCAGGGGATGCGCCGTTCATCATCGGAGAGCCAGATGCGGAAGCGACGCGGCGGCTGGGAGGTCGGCCGCCCGAGGTCGTCGATCCGCTGCGCCTGGGCCTCGATGTGGATGGCGCGGATCGTCCGTGGCGGCGCCGGGTCCTGCTCGCTGCCCAGGCGCAGCTCCTCGCGCGCGACCACCGTGCAGCTCACCCGGTAGAGCGCGACACCGTCGAGCATCAACTGATCGATCCGCTCCCCTTCGGCGAGCGGCGCGGCGCGCAGCGCGAACAGCGCCGCCACCGGATCCCGTGCCAGCCCCGGCAGCACGCGCTGATATTGCTGGTCCTCCTTCGGCGTCGTGAACCGCAGCTTCACCCGGTGTCCTTCGAGCTCGGCGCGGATCGAACGCTCGCGCAGGCCCGTCTCGTTGCTCACCACCCGCCGCGGCAGCAGGCGATCGGCCTCCAGGATCACCTGATATGTGTCGTCGAGCCGCACGAGCAACCCGAGCCACGGCAGGCTGTGCGCGTCGGCCTGGATCGCCACCAGCCGCGATCCCTCGTGACGCTCCGGGATCCCCACGGACATGCGCGCCTGCCCCGCCTCGATGGTGCCGACCGAGAACTTGTAGACGAAGGCCTCGCCCGCCTGGAACGCGGCCCGGACGGCGCGCGCCTCGGCCACCTCACCCGTGAGCCCGAGCCCGCCGAGGAGGACTCCCAGGAACACCCCCCGTCCCCTCTTTCTATAGATGCGTCCCTGTCCGCTCATCGTCTTCACGATACTATGCTCCCTCATGACCATCGGGGTGACACTGGGTGATCCGGCCGGCGTAGGGCCAGAGCTGGTGGTACGCGCTCTCGCGCAGGAGGGCCAGGGTGACGTCGTCGTCTTCGGCGACCGCCACGTGCTCGAGCACGCCGCGCGACTGTCGCAGGTCGAGCCGCCGCGGCGCATCGTGCCGGTGACCGAGCTGTCCTCCATTCCGCCCCCCCGCAGCGCTGCGGGCGGGCGCGCCCAGGTCGCCTACCTCGAAGCGGCCGTCCTCGCCGCGCGCGGCGGCGAGATCGACGGCCTGGTCACCGCTCCCATCCACAAGGCGGCGTGCCGCGAGGCGGGCTTCCAGTTCCCGGGTCACACAGAGTTCTTGGCCTGGCACCTCGAGCGGCGCAACCGCGTGGCCATGATGCTCGCCGGCCCCCGCCTGCGCGTCGTGCCGGTCACCACCCACGTCGCGCTCGCCGACGTCCCGCGCGCCCTCTCCATCGACGGCATCGCGCGCGCCGCCGCGCTCACCCTCATGGCCCTGCGCGAGGACTTCGGCATCGAGCGGCCGCGCGTCGCCGTGTGCGGGCTCAACCCCCACGCCGGCGAGGGCGGCCACTTCGGCGACGAGGAGCAGACCGTCATCGCGCCGGCCATCGAGTCCGTGGCCGGCGGGCCGCTCGCGCACGCCTTCTCCTTCGAGCTCAGCGGCCCGCACGTCCCCGACGCCGTGTTCCGCCAGGCCGCGGCGCCCCCCGTGGGCGAAGGCCGCTTCGACGCGGTCCTCGCCATGTACCACGATCAGGGCCTCATTCCGCTCAAGCTCGTCGACTTCGAAGAGGGCGTGAACGTGACGCTCGGCCTGCCCATCGTGCGCACCTCACCGGATCACGGCGTGGCCTACGACATCGCCGGCACCGGCCAGGTCCGCGACACGAGCTTCCGCGCCGCCCTGCGGCTCGCCCGCGAGCTCGTCGCGCGCCGCCGCCTGCGCGCCCAGACGCACTAGGCAAGCATCTCGATCCCCGCAGGGCCGACGCCGGAGCCGTCGAGCGCCTACCCTGCCAGGTAGCGCTTGCCGTCGCTGAAGCGGCTGGCGTTGCGAGCAGCCTGCGCTACGATTTGCCAGGTTGCCGGTAGAAGACTCATGCGCGAACAGGACCTGACCCTCCAGATCACGACCGAGGCGCTCCCCGCGCACCTGCGGGTCGCCGTCATCGACGGCCCCGACAGCGGGGCGGTGGCCATCATCGGTGAGGGGTCGGTGCTCGTCGGGAGCGATCCCGCGGCCCACCTGATCCTCACCGATCCGGCCGTGTCCCGGCAGCACGTCATGCTGGAGCGCGCGGGCGAGAGCGTGGTGGTCCGCGACTGCGGCTCGCGCAACGGCACCTTCCTCGGGGGCCAGCGCGTGAACCAGGCCGTGGCCACCATCGGCTCGGTGCTGCGCGTCGGTCGCTCGACCCTGGCGCTGCTGCGGGACGGCATGCCGCAGCCCATCGACCCGGGTCCGCCGAGCCTCGGACACATGATCGGCTCCTCCTCGGTGATGCGGCGGCTGTTCGGCCTGCTCGGTCGCCTCGCGGCGAGTGACGCCACGGTGCTCGTGTGGGGCGAGACCGGCTCGGGCAAGGAGCTCGTGGCGCGCACGCTCCACGAGCAGAGCCGCCGCGCGAGCGGGCCGTTCGTGGTCTTCGACTGCGCGGCCGTGCCCGAGTCGCTCATCGCGGGCGAGCTGTTCGGGCACGTGCGCGGCGCCTTCACCGGCGCGCACCGCGACCACGCCGGGGCGTTCGAACGCGCCCACGGCGGCACGCTCTTCATCGACGAGATCGGCGAGCTCCTCCCCGAGCTCCAGCCCAAGCTCCTGCGCGCGCTCGAGACGCGCACCGTGCGCCGCATCGGCGATCGCGACGAGCAGCAGATCGACGTCCGGATCGTGGCCGCCACCCACCGCGACCTGTGGTCGATGGTGGCGGAGCGACGCTTCCGCGAGGACCTCCTCTATCGCCTCGCCGTGGTCACGGTCTCGGTGCCGCCGCTCCGCGATCGGCGCCAGGACATCGCCGATCTCATCGCCCACTTCGCGTCCCAGCTGGATCCGCCGCCGCCGGCCCTGCCGGCCGACGTGCTCGTCCGGCTCCAGGAGCACCACTGGCCGGGCAACCTGCGCGAGCTCCGCAACCTGGTGGAGCGCGCGGCGGCGCTCGGCTCCTGGCGCGAGGGGCTGTTCGTCCCCACGATACAGCAGCCGGTCGTGACGCCGTCTTCGATGTCCTCCTTGTCGGGCGTGGCGGCCGAGATGGGGCCGGCGGCGGTGCTCACGGCCGCGCGCGGCGGCGAGGGGGCGCCGGTCGCACACCCCATGTCGGTGCCTTTCTCCCCGCTGAATCGTCCCCTCGCCGAGCAGCCCTTCCGCGAGGCCAAGGAGCACGCGATGACCTCCTTCGAGCGTGTGTACCTGACCGAGCTGCTACGCACCCATCAGTGGAATCTCTCGCGCGCGGCGCGCGCGGCGGGCATGGACCGGAGCCATCTGTCGACGCTCGTGCGCAAGCACGGGCTGCGTGACCGCGGGCTCGACTGAGCCCGGCTCCTCTCCTCGTCGCTGCTGGTCACCGCGAGGTCCCTGGCTCTGCAGGACCCTTCGCGCTCCAGGTCCTCGGCTCACGCTGGTGGCGTTGCTCTGGAGATGCGGTCCCATGCCTGCGGAGTCGCGCTGCGGGTCCTGCAGAGCCAGGGACCTCGCACACGCTGGATCGATGGTGACGGTATTAAAGAACCCAAGTTTCCGGCGGCGGGAGGAGGGAAACTTGGGTTGTTGAATACCGTCACCGCGACCCTGCAGAGCCAGGGACCTCACACACGCTGGATCGATGGATGGGGTTGGGAGGGAGGAAGGGGAGGAGGGCGGGGTGGGCTACTTCTTCTTGGACTTCTTGCGCGCCTTCTTCGCCTCCTTGCGCTTCCTCTTCTCTTTGTTCTTGTCGCTCGATAGGGTCGGCCGCGGCGGCGTGAACTTGCGCTCGGCCTTCTCCATGCCGGCGGCGTTCATGATCTGCGACACGTCGACGCCCGCCATCTTCCGCATCTGCGAGAGCTGCCGGAAGCCGGGGATCTTGCCGAGGAGGCCCGTCTGCGCCCCCATCTGCAGCATCATCGTGCGCATGGTGGCGAACTTGTGGAGGAGCTCCTTGACCTCGGCCTCCTTGCGGCCCGACCCCCGCGCCACGCGGCGCACGCGGTCGAGGTTGTAGTCCGCGGTCTTGCGCTTCTTCAGCTTGCCGCCCTCGACGATGTCCTGCCACGAGGTGACCACGAACAGCTCGGGCTGACGCCGCTCCGCGAGCGTCATCGAGTTGATCATCGACTGGATCTTGACGAGCTCCTTGTCATCGAGGTTCACGCCCTCGGGCAGCGCGCCGCCGAAGAAGGGCATCTTCTCGAAGAGATCCTTGAGCGAGCCCATCTTCTGGATGACCGAGATCTGGTCGAGGAAGTCCTGCATGTCGAACTTCCCCTTGAGCATCCGGACGGCGTCTTCCTCGGCCTTCTCGGCGTCGACCACCTCCTCGAAGTCCTTCATGAGGCCGACGATGTCGCCCATGCCGAGGATGCGCGAGGCCAGGCCCTCGGGACGGAACTCCTCGAGCTTGTCGAGGGACTCGCCCATGCCGAGGAACTTGATGGGCTTGCCCGTCACCTCCTTGATCGAGAGGGCGGCGCCGCCGCGCGCGTCGCCGTCGAGCTTGGTGAGGATGACGCCGTCGATGGCGATGCGCTCGTTGAAGGTCTTGGCGGTGTTGACCGCGTCCTGGCCGATCATGGCGTCCACCACGAGGAAGGTGTTGGACGGGCTGGTCCGCGCCTTGATGTCCTCGAGCTCCTTCATGAGCGGCTCGTCGATGGCGAGCCGGCCCGCGGTGTCGAAGATGACGACGTCGCGGTTCTTGACGTAGGCCTCTTTGACCGCCGCCTCGCAGATCTCGGGCGGCGAGGCCCCCGGCACGGTGAACACCGGGAGGTCGAGCTTCTGCCCGAGCACCTGGAGCTGGTCGACGGCGGCCGGACGATAGATGTCGGCGGCCACGAGGAGCGGGCGTTTCTTCTGCTTCTGGAGGTAGCGGGCGAGCTTGCCCACGGTGGTGGTCTTGCCCGACCCCTGCAGGCCCACCATCATGATCGCCGTCGGGCCGCGCTTGGCGTAGGCGAACGAGGTGTCCACCGGCCCCATGAGCTCGATGAGCTCGTCTTGACAGATCTTGACGAAGTGCTGCTCGGGCGTGGCGCTGAGGAAGCGGTCGCCGGCCTTGGCGCGGAGCGCCACGGTCTGGCCCACGGCCTTCTCCTTGACCCGCTCGAGGAAGCGCTTGGTGACGTTGAAGGCGACGTCGGCCTCGAGGAGCGACATCCGCACGTCGCGCAGCGCATCCTCGATGTTCTCCGGCGTCAGCTCCGCGACTCCGGTGAGCTTGGACTTGGCCGCCTTGAAGCCGCGCGAGATGGTCTCAAACATGTCGTAGGTCCTCGGGAAAAAACGGCTTCTACTAACACGGACGGGGGGCAGCCACAAGCGACGCGCCGTGGGCCCCGAGCGCGCGCGAATCGCGTATAAAGAGACGCTCCATCCCGCTCAAGGAGAGGCCGAGACCCCCGATGCACGCCCACCGCACCAGCACCCTCGACCGCGCCGCGCGCGTCTTCTTCGCCCTCGGCGGCCTCTTCCTCACCTGCCTGGTCGTCTCCGACATCATCGGCGGGGCCAAGCTGGCCCACATCGGCGAGATCGCCGGCCGGCCCATCATCATCTCGGTCGGCATGCTGGCCTTCCCCATCACCTTCGTCCTCACCGACCTCGTGAACGAGTTCTATGGCGGCGCCGCCACCCGGTTCCTCAGCTACGTGGGCCTCGGCATGCTGCTCCTCACGCTCGGCGTCCTCCTCCTCGCCACCGCGCTCCCGCCCGCGGCCCACACCCCCTTCCCCGACGAGATGTTCGGCCGCATCTTCGGCTCCTCGCTGCGCGGCATCCTGGCCTCGGCCACGGCCTACTTCGTGGGGCAGCTCATCGACATCTTCCTCTTCGGCGTGCTCCGGCGCCTCGCCCGCGGCCGCTACATCTGGCTGCGCGCCACCGGCTCGACCGTCGTCTCGCAGCTCGTCGACACCCTGGTCGTGCAGTTCATCATCTGGGGCGGCCGCCTGCCGCAGCAGGAGATCTGGGACCTCGCGGCCAACAGCTACGTGCTCAAGTTCCTCCTCGCCCTGGCCGCGACGCCGGCCATCTATCTCGGCCACGGCGTCCTCGGCCGGCTCCTCCACATGGAGCCCACGCCCGAGGCCCTGGAGGAGGCCGCCCCGGCGGGCAGCTCCGCGGGCTGAGCCGCGCGCGCCCACCGGCGCTGCGCGCCCGCGCGGCCCCGGTGCAAGGAGGGGGACAGTTTGCTAGTTTCGTCCCGCTTTCATTGATCCGGCAGGGCCGCTCGCCGGCGCGCGCCGGAAGGAGATCGATCGATGCCCAAGTTCGTTGCCGTTGCCAAAGCCGCACAGATCGCCGAGGGGACCGTCCGCTGCGTCGAGACCGAAGGCAAGCGCATCGCCCTCCTCCGCAAGGGCGGAGAGTTCTTCGCGCTCGCCGACGAATGCACCCACGAGGGCGCGCCCCTCAGCGAGGGCACGGTCGACGGCGACGAGCTGCGCTGCCCGTGGCACGACGCCTGTTTCAACATCCGCACCGGCGAGGCCACGGCCCCGCCCGCCGACACCGGGGTGGCCCGCTACAACGTGCGCGTCGCCGGCGACGACGTCGAAGTCGAGGTCTGACCCGGGTCCGCCGGGGTCGCCCGGATCGCCCGGGTCCGCCGGGGTCGCCCGGGTCGGCGGGGCCTGCCCGGTCCGCCGCTCAAATGGACAGCCCCTGGGGCTCGCGTTAGCATCGGCCGTGCCCCGCCCAAGACTTCTTTCTTATCTCCTCACTGCCACCTTCACCTTCTCCTGGCCCGGGTTCGGGTCCGTGCCCGCGGCGCAGGCCACCGCGCCGCCCGGCGCCGGTCCTCCGGCGGCCGACGCGTCCGGCGTCGAGGCCGAGGCGCGCGCCATCCTCGAGGAGCTCCTCGTGGTCGACACCTCGGCGGGCGACGAGACCAAGGCGTTAAAGCCCCTCGCCGAGCGCTTCCGCCAGGCCGGCGTGGCCGCGGAGCTCATCGAGTCCGCGCCCGGGCGCGGCAACCTCATCGCCCGCCTCAAGAGCACGAGCAAGAAGCCGCGCCGGCCGCTCCTGCTTCTCGCCCACATCGACGTGGTGCCCACCGCGGGCCAGCCCTGGACCTCCTCGCCCTTCCAGCCGGTGCTGCGCGACGGCTACCTCGTGGCGCGCGGCGTGGCCGACGACAAGTCCATGGCCGCCTCGATCGCCGCCGTGGCCCTCGACCTCGCGCGGACGCGGGCCCCGCTCGGCCGCGACGTCATCGTGGCCCTCACGGCCGGCGAGGAGACCGGCGGCGACGCGGGGGTGCGCTGGCTGCTCGCGCACCGGCGCGAGCTCCTCGACGCCGAGCTCGCGCTCAACGAGGGCGGCGCGCTCCTCCTCGACGAGCAGGGCGAGCGCGTGGTGAGCGTCCAGCTGCAGGCGGCGGAGAAGAGCTACCAGAGCTACCAGGTGACGGCCCGCGCCGGCGGCGGCCACTCGTCGGTGCCGGACGCGGCCACGGACCCGGTGACGCGCCTCTCGCGCGCGCTCGTGCGCCTCGGCGAGTTCCGCTTCCCAGCGCACGTCGAGCCCTCGGTGCGCGACGAGATCGCCCGCCTGTCCACGGTCGAGGCCGCGCCGCTCGGCGAGGTCCTGCGCCGCGTCGCCGCCGCCCCGCCCGCGGCCCCGATCGCCCCGGCCGACGAGGCTCTCCTCGCCGCCGACCGCCGCGTCAACGCCCTCACCCACACGACGTGCGTGGCCACCATGCTCGCCGCTGCCCCCCAGGACAACGTCCTGCCCACGAGCGCGAGCGCCACCATCAACTGCCGCATCCTGCCGAGCGAGACGCGCGAGGGCACGCTGGCCACGCTGCGCCGCGTGCTCGGGGACGACAAGCTCGAGATCCAGCCCCTGTCCGACATCGGCGTGGCCCCGCCCTCGCCGGCGGGCGGGGTGGTGTCCGAGGCGGTGCGGCGGGTGGCGGCGCGGATGTTCCCGGAGGCGCGCGTGGTGCACACGATGGGGCTCGGCGCGAGCGACTCGCGCCACCTGCGCGGGGTGGGCGTAGCGGCGTACGGCATCGCCACCGCGCCCGCCACGCCCAAGGAGCTCTTCACCGCCCACGGCCCCGACGAGCGCCGCCGGGAGCGCTGGCTCGCGCCCGGCACGCGCTTTTTCCGCGAGCTGGTCCGCGAGCTCACGCGCTAGCCCCCCCCCGCGCCGGATCCACCTCCCCGCGTCCCGCCAGAACCACCTCCCACCCCCCTCGGACCGTCCTCTTCGCCCGCCGGCTGATCGTGCATAAGTAACGGTACTTCTTCGTATCTGGATCCCATTTCGCGCAATTTGAAAATGGGACTATGCGCATTGAAAGGGCCGCTATGCGCACTGAAAGTGCCACTGCGCGCACTGAAAGTGCCACTGCGCGCACTGAAAGCGCCGCTGCGCGCACTGAAAGCGCCACTACGCGCACTAGAAGCGCCACTACGCGCACTGAAAGGGCCACTGCGCGCACTGAAAGCGCCGCTATGCGCACCGAAAGCGGCACTACGCGCACTGAAAGCGCCACTGCGCGCACCGAAAACGCCCCTGTGCACACCGAAAGCGCCTCCGCCGCGCGCTCAGGCGCCTCCGCCGCGCGCTCAGGCGCCCCCACCGCGCGCTCAGGCGCCTCCGCCGCACGCTCAGGTGCCGTCACCGCGTGCGCAGGCGCCTCCGCCGCATGGCCAGGCGCCTCCGCCACACGGCCAGGCGCCTCCGCCGCACGGCCAAGCGCCTCCCCACCAACAGGAAGCGCCTCCGTGCGCGGCTCAGTTGGCCCCACCGGGCCGTTGGCCGACCCCATCAGATGAAGCGCCGCCAAAGCGAGGGTCTATGGGGTCCCCTCGCAGGCGAGTTCCGCAGGACCGGCCTTCCTTTGATCCTTTCGGGCATCGAAGGCCGGTCCGAGGACCTGACTATGAAGCGGCCTCCTCGTCAAGGCCCGTTTTGTCGATGTTCTGTCTGATGTCCTCTTGCTTCTGGGCATAGCTCTCCCTTCGGCTCTTCAGGAGCCGCTGAAAAATGGCAGCGGGGCGCGACTACAAAATGCGAG
>DATAGU010000225.1:0-19902 GCA_036263495.1 Polyangia bacterium
ATGCCGGTATGCGTGGGGCTGCTTCGGGGGGCGCATGCGTCCGGGGGAAGTGGATACTCTGCAAGCAACTTTTGCAAGGCGCATCACAATAGGGATTGACCCCCGGGCGCCTTTCTGATTGATTGAAAGCAGGCGGTTGAAATGGCTGTTATGGCCTGACGGATAACAGCAGGGTCCTGAAATTTTATTCTACCGCCTGCCGGTTCGTGCGGCTCCCCGACGGTGCGTCGCGGAGGAGCCTGGAGATGGTGCCCTGTATGGTGGAGTTTTCCACGTCAGCGGGAGTTGGCGGCAGGAATGCGTCTGGAAAAGAACAATGCAGCAAGAAATCGTTGCTTCAGTGAACCATCGCGCAAAGGAGACCCGATGAAGAAGTCCCTGCGTATGTCGTCCGTGGTGCTGCTCTCCTCGATGGGAATCCTGATGGGGGCCGGCTGTGGCGTCGACCCCGGGGCGCAGGTCGATCATCAGAACCAGGCCGTGTGCATCATCGAGCCCATCACCCAGCCGGCCGCATGCAACCTTCCTTATCAACCGCTGCAGTTTGTCTGCGACGTGATCACGCAAAACACCGCGTGTGATGGACAAGCCAACAACTATTACGGTTTGGTCAATCAGCTGCAAAATGCCATCTGCACCAAATCCGCCCTGGAGAGCTATGCCTCCCAGCTCAACGCGGCCATCACGCTGTATCAGGCGCAGCTCGCGGGGGCCTCGGACTATCAGACGGCGATGTGCGCGCAGCAGCACATCTACCAGTACCAGCAGCAGCTCCAGGGCGTGATGGGCACCATCTCCATGATGGACATACAGATCCACTGCCTCAACAATCAGGTGGCGATCGCGCAGTGCGAGTTCGCGAAGTGTCTGGCGACGCCCGCTTGCAAGCCTATCCTGGCGCGCGGTTCGGGCGGTGCCGGCGCGTCCTGCACCGATGGCGGCCAGTGTCAGTCGGGCCTCTGTCTGGCCGGGACCAACACCTGCGCCGCGCCCCCCATCGACTACTGCTGCCTGGCGGCGGTCGACAACCAGTGCCCGACGTTCCAGACCAATCTTCAGCAGTGCCAGATGATGATCCAGCAGCAGCAGCAGCACTACCCGTACCCGTAGCGTCGTCTCCCGGGGCCCCGCGCCGATGCGTCAGGGGCCCTTCTTCTGCGCCGGATCGATGGTGGCGGTGCCCGTCGTGCTGATCTCGTCCGGTAGCTCGTTGATCGGCACCGGACGGGGCGGGAAGCGGGCCGCCAGCTCGGCGCCCACCGCGGCGATGCCGGCGATGAGACCCTCGGCCATCTTCCCTTGCGCGAAGCACTCGGTCATGCGCCGGGCCGCCGCCTGCCAGAAGCCAGGTTCGGTGGCGCCGTGGATGCCCGCATCCCCCAGGATGGCGTACTTGCGGTCGGTGACCGCCACGTAGATGAGGACGCCGTTGCGATCGCGCGTCTTTTCCAGGCCGAGCTGCAGGAACAGCGCCTCGGCCCGGGCTCGCGGCTTCTGCGCACAGCGCTCTTCGACATGCACCCGGATCTGACCCGAGGTGGTGTCCTCCGCGCTACGGATCGCCGCCACCACGCGCTCCTGGTCGCTCGGTGCGATCAGGCGATCGAGCTGTGCCCGAGCCGCTGCCGGTGCCACTGCCTGCTCCCCGCGCCCGGCCATCTACCAGCTCCCGCTCGCGCCGCCGCCGCCAAAGGAGCCGCCCCCCCCGGAGAAGCCGCCGCCGCCGCCCCCGCCGTCGCCCCCGCCGCCCCCGAAGCCGCCGAAGCCGCCGAAGCCCCCGCCGTCCGAACTGCTCGACGAAGACCAGGAGGACATGCCCGATCCCAGCCACATCGCGGGACCCCACCAGCCCCTGCTGCCCGCGGACCAGCCCCCACGGTCACCAGGAGGGCGCCGCCGCCGCGCGATCGCGACCATCGCCATCACGAACAGGATCAACGCAAAGAGCAGCACGCCGCCGATCGCGGCGCGCGGCGCCTTGCCTTCTTGGGGCTGGCTTGGCGGAGCGGCCTGGCCGGTTACCGCGGCGTGGATCGCCGCCAGACCGTCGCGCAGCCCGCCTTCGAGATCGCCGGCGCGGAAGCGGGGCGTGATGACCTCGCGGATGATGCGCGAGGCCCGCGCATCGGGGAGGCGATCTTCGAGGCCATAGCCAACCTCGATGCGGAGCCGGTGCTCGGCCAGAAACACGGTCATGAGCACCCCGTCGTCCTTGCGCGAGCCGATGCGCCACTTCTCGGCCAGGCGGATGGAGACGTCCTCCAGGCTCTCGCCCTCGAGCGACCGGAACAAGGCGACCGCGACCTGATAGCTCTGCCCGGTGGTGTAGCCGCGGAGCTGTTCTTCAAGCCGCTGCCGCGCCGCGGCAGGGAGCGCGTCGGCGTAGTCATTGATGCGCGCGGTCGGCCGATCCGGCAGCTCCAGCCCCTGGGCCGCTGCGGTCCAGCCAGCGAGCGCGAGCAGGACCAGCCAGCGGGTGCGCAAGCCTGCGTGTGACCGGGTCAAAACTTCACCTCCGGCGCTCGTTCGGCTCCCGGTGTGGTGGCCTGGAAGGTCGGCCTCGGCTTGAGACCCGCCATGCGTGCCCCGCACGAGGTCGGGAACTGCCGCACGGTGCTGTTGTACTCGGCCACGGCCTCGTTGTAGCGCCGCCGCTCCACGGCGATGCGGTTCTCCGTCCCCTCGATCTGCGCCTGGAGGTCGCGGAACGAGGCATTGGCCTTGAGATCCGGGTAGTTCTCGCTCACCGCCAGGAGCCGGCCGAGGGAGGCCGAGAGCTGCGCCTGGGCGTTCTCGAAGGCGCGCAACTTGTCGGGATCATCGAGATCCTTGGCATCGATGCGTACCTGCGTGGCCTGGGCGCGGGCCGTGGTGACCTCGGACAGCACCTTCTCCTCATGGGCCGCGGCCCCTTTGACCGTGGCCACGAGGTTCGGGATGAGGTCGGCGCGGCGCTGATAGACGTTCTCGACGTTGGCCCACGCCGCCTTGACGCGCTCATCGGCGGCGATGGAGGCGTTGTAGCCGCAACCGACCTGCGCCGCGGCCGCGGCGAGGACGAGGAAGAGGAAGAAGACAGGACTCCGTACCATGCCTCGAATATAAGCTGGACTTGCGGAGAAGGAAGAGAGAGCGGGCGCTGCAAGAGCCCGAGCGTTTGCAGGCTCGGGAGAGGAGGGGGCGTCGTTAGCCGAGCTTGGCGCGGATCTGCGTAGCGCGTTGGCGCAGTTCCTCGTTATGGCTGGTCTCTTCGATGAACCGCAGCTTGCCGGCCAAGGCCCGCGAACGCCTCGGTTTCTCCTTCTCGAGGAGCTGCTCGAGCGTGACGAGCGCCTCGCTCACCCGCTCCTCGCGGAGATGCTCGAGCGCCTGCTCGAGGACTTCGAAGTCGGCCGGCAACCTGTGTTGCTGCACATACTTGTCGATGGCTCGCGAGATCTGCTCTCGGCCCACCGCCTCGAGGATCTTCTTGCGCAAGGCGGCGCGAGAACCGCTCTCGGAGTCGGCCGCTCCCACCGTGACGGCCGTGCGGGGCGGGCCCGCCGGGGGGGCATCGGCCGCAGCCGAGGACGTCTTGTCCCCACCCCGGTGCATGTCGGGGGGAGAGAGCTTCTCCACGAGCTTACCGAGGTCGCCTTTGGCAAAGAGGGCTTCCAGCGCCGCGCGATGCTGTCGAGAGGCGCGATCCTCGGCTCGCTGTGGCCGCATCTTCCCCGCGGGGGACGCGGTGCTGCGTCCGCGGTCCCGCGCCGCATCGATCTCGCGCCAGGACTTCTGGGACTTGGCTATACCCGTGGAAGATCGTTCGCCGCCGTAGTGATTTCGTTCGCCCACCCAACTAACGGTACGCTCGCGTAGGGGGGGCGTCAAGCGCTTTCATTGGTCTACAAATCACCTACTCGATGCGGCGGGGGGGGGCTAGATGACCCGGCAGAGCGCGGCGGTGAGGTAGCGACCTTCGGGAAAGGCCGGCGGGATGGGGTGATCGGCCCCCTGCGAGCGCAGTTCGAGCAGCTCCAGGCGCCGCCCGGCGTTGCGCGCGGCCCCGGCCAGCACTTTCTCGAAATTATCGCCCGCCACCTGCTGCGAGCAAGAACAGCTGAGGAGGAGCGCATCCTCGGCACAGACGTTGAGCGCGAGCGCGTTGAGGCGCTCGTAGCCCTTCAGCGCGGCCGTCAGATCCTTGCGGGAGCGAGCGAACTTGGGCGGATCGACGATGACGATGTCGTAGCTCCGCGGCCGCACCTGTTCGAGGAAGCGGAAGACGTCCACCTCGTGCAGCTCGAGCGGTCCGAGACGGTTCAGCTCAGCGTGACGGCGGGCCCGCTCGAGCGCCCGGGCCGAGGTATCGACGCAGGTGGCCAGGCTCGCCCCCCCCTTCAGCGCGGCCAAGGCAAAACCGCCGGCGTAGGTATAGAGATCGAGCACCCGCGCGCCGTCCCGGGCCAGCTCCCCGATGCGGCGCCGGTTGTCGCGCTGATCGAGGAACATGCCGGTCTTCTGCCCATGGAGCGGGTCCACTTCCAGCTGCAGACCCAGCTCACGGCACGGCACGGTGACTACCTCGGGGCCCCGCACGGTCCGCGTAGCCGAGGCAAAGCCCTCGACCTCGGCGAAGTGCCCGGCCGAGACTTCGACCACCGAGCGGAAACCGAGAGGTCCGGCCAGGAGATCGAAGAGGGTCTGATCGAGCCTCTTCATGCCGAGGGCGGTGAACTGCACCGCGGCCACGTCCCCGTAGGCGTCGATGGCGACCCCGGGCAGGCCGTCTCCCTCGGAGTTCACCAGGCGATAGGCGTTGGTGTCGGCGGAGGGGAAGCCGAGCCGCTTCCGCAGGCGGACCGCCTCCTGGAGGCGTCGCTCGAGCAACGCGGCATCGACCGCCTCGTCTTGCCAGGTGAGGAGCCGCACCCGGATCTGCGAGCGAGGGTTGATGAAGCCGCGGCCGATGAAGCGTCCCTGGGCGTCGCACACGTCCACCACGTCGCCCGGCTGGGTCGCCCCCTCCTCGCGCTCCACTGCCCCCGAATAGACCCAGGGATGACCATGCCACAGGGGATTGGCCCGCCCCCGCTTGAGAAAGATTCTCGCCATAAGGCCCACACGCTAGCACAAGTCTTTAGAGCACGAACGGGTTGAGCCCCCGGCGCGACGCGACCCTTGCAGTACGAATCAGTCGCATCTCGTCCCACCTTGCGGGAATCGCCGTCTCCCCTACGAGCGGGCGCAGGTCCGGATTTCCGTCAGCGGGCCGGCCGCGGCGGTGTGTGAAAATCCTGGCGACCCCCGCAACGAGAACCCTGCGGACTGGCCCGCGAGGGGCACTCGGACCCCGTATTTTGCTATGAGTTCCAACGGGTTCGGGACTTTCCAGGGGTCTGGTATGATGCTTGAAAGTGCACATCGCGCCCCCCCTGCCGCCGGATGCGCTCCGGCTCTTGCTCCTTCAGCTGGCGGTTCTGCTGGTCGTGTCCCGCCTGCTGGGTGAGCTCGTACAGCGGCTTGGCCAGCCTCCGGTGATCGGGGAGCTCCTGGCCGGCATCGTCCTGGGCCCATCGCTCCTCGGCTGGCTCTGGCCGACGGCGTATTACGAGCTGTTTCCAGCCGCGCCTCTGGCGGCGCACCTGCTCGAGATCATGGCCTGGATGGGCATGATCCTGCTCCTGCTCCTCACCGGGCTGGAGACCGACGTGCGGCTCCTGCGGCACCTGGGCCGGGCGGCCCTGGCGACCGCGCTCTTCGGGCTCCTCGTGCCCTTCGCGTCCGGCTTTGCGTTCGGCGAATGGGTCGTACCGGCACGCTTTTTGCTCGGTTCGCGCCACCTGTTCTCGGCCTTCTTCGCCACGTCCATCGCCATCTGCGCCATGCCCATCATCGCCAAGATCCTGCTCGACCTCGAGCTGTCGCGGCGCAACGTGGGGATCATCATCTTATCGGCGGGGGTGGTCATCGATGCCGTGGGGTGGGTGATCCTGTCGGTGCTGTCGGGGATCGTCGATACCGACACCTTCCACTCCGCCAACCTGGTCAAGACGCTGATCCTCACGCTCGGCTTCGTGGCCATGGCCCGCTGGCTCGGCTATCCCACGGTGAGCCGGCTCCTCCACCTGGCGGATGATCGCTCGCGGACTCCCGGGAGTCAGCTCACTCTCATCGTGGTGCTCACCTTCCTGGGGGCCGCGCTCACCGATTGGATCGGCATCCACGCCATGTTCGGTGCCTTTGTGACCGGCTGCGTGGTACGTCAGGCGCCACGGCTGCGGGCCGCCACCCTGGAGCGTCTGGAAGCCCTGACGATGTCGATCTTCGCCCCCATCTTCTTCTGTCTGGTGGGGCTCAAGGTGGATCTGCGCCAGCTCGAGAGCCCGGGGTTGTTCCTGGGGGCGATCGGGGTGGCCACGGCCAGCATGGTGCTGGGCGGCACGCTGGGGGGGCTCTTTGGGCGGCTTTCGCTGTGGGAGGCGTTCGCGGTCGGGGCCGGGCTGAACGCGCGCGGTGCCATGGGGCTGGTGGTGGCGCTGCTCGGTCTCCAGCTCGGCGTGTTGCACGAGGAGATGTTCTCCATTGTCGTGACCGTGGCGGTGGTGACGTCGCTCATGGCGCCGCTCATGCTGCGCACCTTGATGGGCCGGGTGCCGGTGACGCCGGAGGAGGCCGCGCGCCTGGCCGGAGGGACCCCGGTCGGCCTGTTCGATACCCGGCTCCTCAAGGTCCTCGTGGCCACCGCGGGCGGGCCCAACGCTCGGCTCGGGTCTCGCCTCGGGGCGGCCCTGGTGCGCGGTGAGGGCGCGGCCCTGTCGGTGCTGTTCGTCGATCGCCGCTCGCCGGGCGGGTGGGGCCAGTGGGGTCGCCTGCGCCGCCTCGGGCGCACCGACCTGGCAGGCCAGAACCTGAGCGCGCACCTGTCCGAGATCCGCACCATCACCGAGAACCAGGGGGTCCGGATGGATCTGCGGCACGAGGTGGACCTCCCGCTCGAGCAGAGCCTCCGGCGTGAGATCGCGCGGGGCATGGAGCTCGTCATCGTGGGGGCGTCCCTGGGCTCGCGGCAGCAGCTGCGCGGCGAGATCCACATGCACCTCGTCGAGCAGGCCTCGGCTCACGTGGCCATCGTCAACGCCGGTGAGACCGACAAGCCGATGCGGCGTCTGCTCGTCCCCACCGATGGCAGCTACTTTGGCCGCGCCGCCGTGGAGCTGGCCGTGCTCCTGGCCGAGCGCCTGGCCGCCGAGATCACCATCCTCTATGTGGTGCAGGCGAGCCGGCTCCAGAGCGTGGGCGGGGACACCACGCTCGACGAGGAGCGGCGCCGCACGCTGGAGAGCACGCTGCGCGCCTCGCTCGAACCGATCCTGGGGCGGACCGCGATCCGGGTGAACCTGAGCGTGCGCGAGGACGTACAGCTCCATCGGCCGGTG
Source organism: Polyangia bacterium (assembly GCA_036263495.1). GTDB lineage: Bacteria > Myxococcota_A > Polyangia > Palsa-1104 > SHYY01 > DATAGU01. The sequence continues at coordinate 7,419 of DATAGU010000225.1, forward strand.
CTGCGCGAGCTGCAGGAGGAGAGCTATGATCTCCTCGTGGTGGGGGTGGAGGCCGAGGCCATGCGCCACCGGCTCTCGGTGGGCTACGACGTCGATGTCCTGGTGGACGAGGCGCCCTGCGCATCGCTGGTGCTCGTGCCGCGGCTCCCGCGGAGGGCGTGAATTCGCCTGGCTGAGCCGAAACACCACAGTTGTCTGCCTGCTGCGGCGCAGCCAGCGACGGCGATGCGGCGTCGGTCAGTCGGTCGCGTACTTCCAGTACGCTCTCTCCGTTCCCTCCTTGCCTCGCCGCCGCTGGCTGCGCCTCGCGACGGCATTCAATTGCGGTGTTCCGGCTGAGCCTTGCCTCGGGCTGGGGCTTCCGCCAAGGTGGGCTCGTGCACGACGCCCCGCAACTCGCTCCGCAGAGCCCACCGACCGCGGGCCAGCTGCTCTCGCTCGCCTGGCCCATCGTGCTGTCGCGTTCGAGCCAGGTGGTGGTCGGGCTGGCCGACGGCATCATGGTCGCGCACCTCGGCCCCGCGGCCCTCGCCGCCACCACCACCGGCGCCCTCAATGCCTTGGCGCTCTTCATCCTGCCCATCGGCATCGTCTTCATCGTCTCGAGCTTCTCCGCCCAGTTCACCGGTGCCGGCGATGCCGCGGGCGCGCGGCGCTACGGCCTCTATGGCCTGGGCGTGGCGGCGCTGGCCGGCGTCCTGTGCATCGCCGGCACGGCGCTCGTGCCCGTCGCCCTGGGCCAGTTCAGCTATGCCCCGGACGTGCGCGCGCTCATGACCGACTATCTCGTCGCCCGCCTGTGGTCGGGGGGCGCCGCCGTGGGCATGGAGGCCCTCGGCAATTACTACGGAGGGCTTGGCAACACGCGCCTGCCGATGCTCGCCAACGTGCTGGCCATGGCGCTCAACGTCCTCGGGAACTGGCTCCTCATCGATGGCCACCTCGGCGCCCCGGCGCTCGGCGTGCGCGGGGCCGCGCTGGCCAGCACCCTGTCGACCAGCATCGCCTTCCTGGCCCTGCTCGGGTATTTCCTCCGGGACGGTCGCGGGGAGGGCGCGCGGAGCGCATGGGCCGGGCTCCGCCTGAGGGAATTCCGCCGCATGCTGCGCTACGGCCTGCCCTCGGGCTTCAACTGGTTCTTCGAGTTCCTGGCGTTCACCTTCTTCATCAACGTCGTCGTGGCGGACCTCGGCACCGTGGCGCTGGCGGCGATGATGGCCGTCCTGCAGGTCAACAGCACCTCCTTCATGCCGGCCTTCGGCGTGGCCAGCGCCGGCGCCATCCTGGTCGGCCAGCACCTCGGGGCGCGGGCCCACGACCTCGTGCCCCGCACGGTGCGGTTGACGCTCACGGTGTGCGGCCTGTGGCAGGGCCTGGTCGGGATCCTCTACCTCGCCGCGCCGCTCTTCTTCCTCGGCTTCTTCCACGACGAGCGCACGGGCTCCTTCGAGTTCCTGCGCATCGGCCGGCGCATGCTCATGATGGCCGCCGCCTGGCAGCTCTTCGACGCCACCGCCAACACGCTGGCCGAGGCCCTGCGGGCGGCGGGCGATACGGCCTTCACCCTGTGGGTGCGCGTCGGCATCGCGTGGATCGTCTTCGTGCCCGGCGTGCTGATCAGTATGCGCTGGCTCGGCGGCGGGGACGTGGTGGCGGTGTGCTGGATGGTGATCTACATCGGCCTCCTGGCCGCGGTGCTCGCCTGGCGCTTTCGCAGCGGCGCGTGGCGCAAGTTCGATCTGACCGCGCCGGGAGAGGGGCCGAGCGGATGAGCGGGCGCCTGGGGTAGGTTACTTGCTCTTGGTCGCGGCGGCGTCGCGGCGGGCGCGGCGCTTCGGGCCGCCTCGCTTCTTGGGCCGGGGCGTCTGGGCGGGCTCTTCCCCGAACCAGCCGTACTGGTCGAGCGCCACGTTGCCGCCGCGGTCGAACTCGACGCCCTCGCGCTCGAGCAGCGTGCGCTGGAGCGCGCCGCCGATGGGATCGCGAATGGAGATCCCTGCCCGGCGGCGGGAGCGGCTGCCGAGCACGCGATGCCAGGGGATGTCGTGGTGCGCGCCGGTCCCTTTCAACGTGGCCAGCGCAAAGCCGACGTGGCGCGCCGAGCGCGGATGCCCGGCCACCTGGGCCACGATGCCATAGGTGGCCACGCGACCGGCCGGGATCCGGCGCACCACGCGGTAGAACACCTCCCACAGGGAGAGGGTCTCCGCGAGGTCGCCCCCCGGCGCGGGATCCGGGCGGCGCGCCGGCCGGGAGCTACTCGGCGGGCGCAGTCCGGGCCTCCATGGCTTCGAGCAGCGAGCGATACCAGGCCACGGCCTGGGCCGTGCGTCCCGGCAAGGCCCGCGTCCCCCACACGAGCGACAGCGTGCGCCTCGTCCCGACGTGGGTCTTGGTGCGCTGCGCGTCCTTGACCGCGTTGGCGCACGGCCCGTCGGCATCGAAGAGGCACAGGAGGCCCTCGAGGTCGATCTCCTGCCCGGCGGCGTTGAACACGTAGCGTGCCCCGGCAGGCGCCAAGGCCACGCGCAAGGGCGGCGTGAGGCGGTCGAGATCCACCACGCTCACCGGCAAGCCGCTGTGGAGCGACACCGCGTTGCAGGCATCCACTGCGGGGTTGATGGCGCCGAGGCTGCCCTCGGCGTGGGCGCGCACCAGATACTCCGAGGCCGGCTTGCCGCGTCCGGTCGGCTTGTAGCCGCCGTGACGGAGGAGCGCGCGCACGGCCGTGCGCACGGCTTCGTCGGCCGTGAGGGGAGCGGCCGGCGCGGCGCTCGCGGACGAGAGCAGCGCCTGGATCGCCTGGCTCGTCGTGAGTTCGCCGAGCGGCGCGGGGAAGTCGGTGACGAAGGCGGCGAGGTCGAGGAGCGGGTGCGGTTCGATGGTCAGCATGACAGGCATACCCAACATCACAAAGTCACTCGCGCTGCCAGCACTCCATCGCGCGTCTGCTCCAAACTATGTCTTCTCACGACCGCGAAGGCTCAGCGCTGGACGAGGTGCCAGCGTCGCAGAGGAGGAGGTCCTCTTCGATTCCAGCTCCCGGAGCAGCCCGTACCGATGGTGCTGGAAGACCTGATTCTGCGGCTCCTGTTCGAGGACTTCCTCGATCACCGCCAGCGCCAACTCGGGGTAGCCAAGGGCCTGGAAGGCCCGCGACCGGAGATAGAGCGAGTGCCCGGAGTCGGCCGGGAGCAGGCGCTCGGCCAGGGGAAGGATGCGGAACAGACGCCGGTAGTTCCAGTTTTGCGTGCGCTCCATCTCACGCAGCTCATGAAGCGCCCGCTCGGATTCAGTGCGGTCGCGCGGCGTCTCTTCCTGAGGAACGTCCTCCAGCGCATCCCAGAGGGGGCGAGCGACTGGCTGATCATTCACATCCATGAGGCGCGCCGGTACGCGCAGCTCGCCGTCGGTCAACCAGACCCAAGGGGGAGCCCAGGGCCTCTGGGGACCGATACCGGCGGCGGCCAGGCTCACCCGCGCACCGGCGGTATCGAGTCGAATCCGATCGTCTTCCGTGCGTGCGTTGAAATCTACATGGATGAGCTTCATGGTTCCTGCTCGCGAGCGGGGTTGGGTAGCGGCTCGAAGTGCTCAGCCAGGCGCCGCGCATCTTCCTCGGCCCAGGTTTCCGGTACGACCACGGTGGCATGACGGCCCTTGCCGGGGGTGCGGATCACGTCATAGCCGAGCTTGCGCACCTGCCGCACCATGGTCACAGCGATTCTAGCATGCGGTATCTCGCCTGCCTGGCAGAGTTCTCGGATCGAGCATCCCGGGGCCGCTTGCACCGAGAAGCCATGAACTCCCGCATGGTGAGCGCACCCGCTGCGCAACTTCTCAGCGGTGACACTCCCCCCGCGGACGACCCAGGTCTCATCACTGAGAGAAGATAGGGCGTGCTGCACTGAAGAGGAAGTCGGCACATCAGCCTCGGCACTTGGCTACGTGGGGTGGCAACCAATACAGCACCAAGCCGCCCATGGGGCAAGCACATAGGTCTGCGCCGGGGATTGCATCCCCCTGCCGCACGCGATACACCGCCGCTCACACGCCGATGCGTCCGATCATCACACTCCTCACCGACTTCGGCACCCAGGATGGCTACGTGGGCGCCATGAAGGGGGTGATCCTCGGTGACGCGCCGGAGGCCGCCATCGTCGATCTCACCCACGACATCCCGCCGCAGGACGTGCTGGCCGGCGCCTTTGCCCTGGCCCAGGCCGCGCCCTATTTCCCCGTGGGCACGGTGCACGTCGCCGTGGTCGACCCGGGCGTGGGCACCGAGCGTCGGGCCCTCGTCGCCGAGCACGCGGGACACGTCTACATCGGCCCGGACAATGGCCTGTTCACGTTCGTCTTGGGCGAGGGCCCGGGCGGTACGGCGGGCGCCGCGAGCCGCGTGCGAGTCATCGATCGCCTGCCGTCCGAGTGGTCCCTCCATCCTACGTTTCATGGCCGCGACCTGTTTGCCCGCGTCGCCGCGCGCCTGGCCGCCGGAGATGCGCCCACGCGCTTCGCGGGCGCGGAGGTGGAGCCGCGCCGCCTCGAGCTGCCCCGGCCGAGCGAGACGCCCGAGGGCCTGGACGGCGTGGTCATCCACTGCGATCGCTTCGGGAACCTCGTCACCAACCTCGCGACGCGCCTCATCCCCGAGCGCCTGGGCGCCGGCCTCCGCTGCGGCGGTGTCGAGGTGGCCGGCGCGCTGGCCACCCTGGGCACCACGTATGGGGACGTCGCCCCGGGCGAGCTCGTGGCCTATGGCGGCTCGGCCGGCTACCTCGAGATCGGCGTGCGCGATGGCTCGGCCGCAGCGCGACTCGGCGCGCGCCGGGGGACGCCGGTGCGTGTCCGGCGGCCGAGGTGACCGTGACCGCGCCTCCTTCGCAGCCCTTGCGTAAGGGCGATCTGCTCGAGCTCGAGATCGGCGCCTTGGCCTTCGGCGGCGCGGCGGTGGGGCGGGCGCCCGATGGGCGTGTGGTGTTCGTGACCGGCGGTACGCCCGGCGACCGGGCCGAGGTGCGCATCGACGAGGTGAAGTCGAGCTTCACCCGCGCGAGCCTGGTGCGCGTGCTCGCGCCCGGACCCTCGCGCGTCGCGCCCCTTTGCCCGCTCGTGGGCCGCTGCGGCGGTTGCCAGTGGCAGGAGGTGGCCATCGAGGCGCAGCGAGCCGCCAAGCAGGAGATCGTGGCGCGCGCGTTCGGTCGCCTGGGCACCGAGGTGGCGCCGCTGGTCGAGGCCACGCCCCCCTTTGGCTACCGCAGCCGCGTCCGGCTGGCTGTGGGCCAGGCGGAGAACCGCGGCCCGCCCGCATCACGCCTGGGCTTCAGCGCCCGCCGCTCGCACGACGTCGTGGACGTGCCCGCCTGTCCGCTCCTCGAACCAGCGCTCGAGGAGGCGCTCACCGCCGTACGAGCCGTGCTCCTGCCCGTGCTCTTGCCGGGCGCCACGGTCTCGGCCCTGGCCGGCCGCGAGGGCGTGCACCTCGCGCTCGCCGACCTCGGCCGCGCCCGGCCGGCGGCCCGCAAGGCCGCCACGGAGCTCCTCGGCCAGGCGCGGATCCTGGGCGTGCTGGTCGAGGACGAGGCCGTGGGCGCCGGCACCATCGACACCGCCGCCGGGGACGAGCCCCCGTTCTTCGGCGCCGCCGACGGCTTTGCCCAGGCCAGCGCCGCCGGCAACCGGGTGCTGCGCCGGCTGGTGAGCGAGGCCGTGGCCGCGCTCGTGCCTCCGGGCGGGCGCCTCCTCGAGCTCCACGCCGGCGACGGCAACTTCACCCGGGATCTGGTGGCGCACGGCGAGGTCTTGGCGGTCGAGGGCGTGGCCCGGGCGGCCGAACGCCTCGGCCACAACGTGCCCGGGGCCCGGGCCGTGTGCGCGCCGGTCGAGGAGGAGGTGGCGCGCCTCGTGGCCGCGGGCGCGCGCTTCGATGCGGTGCTGCTCGATCCGCCGCGGGCCGGGGCGCGCGAGATCCTCTCCGGCCTCGCCCGCCTCACCGAGTGCGTCGTCTACGTCTCCTGCGATCCCATGACGCTCGGCCGCGACGCCGCCGAGCTGGCCGCCCTCGGCCTCGTGCCCCGCCGCGCCGTGCCGGTCGACCTCATGCCCCAGACCTATCACGTCGAGACGGTGTGCTCGTTCTCCACCGCCGGCGCGTACGGCAAGAGGACCACGAACCGGGCCCCCTGACCGGGCTGGCTGTGCACGGCGATGGACCCGCCGTGCGCGACCACGATCCGGTGCGCGAGCCACAGGCCGAGCCCCAGGCCACCGTAGTGCTGCCCCGACACCGCCCGCTCGAACTGCTGGAAGATGCGCTCCTGGTCCCGCGGATCGATGCCGATGCCGTGGTCCGTGACCTCGAGCCGGGCGGCCTCGTCCGCGGCCTCCACGGTCACCTCGATGGGCTTGCCGGCGCCGTACTTGATGGCGTTGCCAAGGAGGTTCGAGACCACCGTGTCGATGCGCAGCCGATCCCAGTGGCCCCGCACCGGCCGCTCGGCGCTCAAGGTGATGACCGGCGCCACCCGCGCGTGCAGCCGCAGGGCGTCGGCGATCCGATCGTGCACGAGCTCGCCGAGCTCCACCGGCTCGGGGCGCAGGTGCAGGGGACCCCGGACGATGTTCGACACGTCGAGCAGCGTGGTCACGAGCGCCTCCATGCGGTGGACCTGGCGCTCGATGACGGTGCACTGGCCGCGTAGCGGGCCCGGCTCGAGGGGCTCGTCGCCGCTCGCCTTGACCGCGAGCCGCTGCACCTGCAGGAGCAGTGAGGCGAGCGGCGTGCGCAGCTCGTGCGCGGCCATGGTGAGGAACCGATCCCGCACCTGCACCGCCTCCTGGGCCTCGTGATAGAGCACGGCGTTGGCCATGGCCACGGCGGTGGCGCCGGCGAGCGCCTCGAGCAGCGCGAGCTCGCGCGCGCTGATCTCGTGGCGCGTCGCCCAGTAGGCGCCGAGCGCACCCAGCGGGTCCTCGGGGCGGATGGGCGCGATGGCGAGGCTGCGCACGAACGTGCTCTGGTACAGCTCGCGGTTGATGCGCGGATCGTCGTACACGTCCTCGATCGCCACCGTGCGCCCCTCGCGCATGCTCCAGCCCGAGATGCAGCCGGTCATCGGGAAGCGCTGCCCGAGCCACAGCGGCCCGATGGCGTCCTCGGCCGCATAGTAGAGCTCCTCTCCCTGGCGCAGGATGACGGCGATGCCGTCGGCGGCCACGAGCTCGCGCGCGGCCGTCCTCACCATGTCGACGACGCCTTCGATCTCGCGCAGCTGCGACAAGGCCTGCACCGCCGCGAGGAGGCGCAGGCTGTCGTGCTGCGGCAGATCGGAAAGCGGCAGCGGTCCCCCACCGTTCTTCATGGGTTGATCCTACTGCTACAGGCTGTGCTCAGGGAATCCGTGTCAAGCTGTGTTCCTGGTTTACGCGGATGCTGTGGCTCAGTCCATCGCCGTGAGCCCGTCCCTGCCGGACCCGTTCTTGCGATGGCCATCAGCGTTCGCGTGGCCGTTGGTCTCGGTGGGGACGGCGTCGCCCACCCGACCCTTGAGCATGATGATCATGCCGCCGAAGGCCGTGCCCCACAGCGCGAGCGCGCGCAGCCAGGGGTTTTGCTGCATGCGCGGCAGGATGAGGCGCTTGAGCGGGCTCGGGGCCACCGTCGGATCGTCGGGGGATACGAGGTCGAGGGTGGAGTAGAACTGGAAGAACCCGGCGTCGCGACCGAGCCGGCACAGGTCGCTGAAGGAGTACCAGTGCACCGCCGGCCGCTCGCTGTAGGAGGCCAGCGCGGGCCGATAGTGGAGGTGGTGGAACACGAACGACTCCTTGACCACCTCGGGCAGCCAGTTGAAGAAGGGCACGCTGTACTCGCCGTTGTCGCCGCGCAGCGAGACCCGGTAGCGGTTGGTGGTGATGACGAAGGCGATGCCCCCCGGCCGGAGCACGCGCTGCATCTCGGCCAGGCTCTGCAAGGGCGAGTCGACGTGCTCGAGCACGCTGTTGCAGTACACGAGGTCCTGGGAGGCGTCGGCGAGCGGCATGTGTTCGGCGGTCCCGCAGAGCACCTTGCCGGAGGTGCCGAGGTAGCCGTCCGCCGCCTGGACGAATGAGGTCATGGGCTCGATCCCGAGGGCGTTGTAGCCGCGGTCGAGGAGCACCTTGAGCATGTGGGGCCTCGGCCCGCAGCCCACGACCACCACGTCGCGGAGATCGCGCACCACCAGGCGACTGAGGTAGCGGAGCTGGCGCACGATGCCGGCCTCGTCGTGGCCGAGATCGTTCTGCTCGAGGAGCGCGGAGAAGCTCGTGAGCGAGCGGCGGGTGAGCTCGGGGTGTCCCTCGGACAGCTTACGGTTCACATACAATGCGTTCATGCAGCCTCCCTGCCCCGTTACTGCACTCAAGCGGCGGGCCAGCCCGGAGCTGGAGGGTGGCCCTGGGGGCGGCCGGGCGTGGGCCGGACGTCAGGGGAAGAGAAGTTCCTCCCGTGGAGAAGCGGAGGGGCCTCGGGAGACAGCGCGGGTCCCATTGGGTATCCTACGAGCCTCCGAACGGAGACCTCACTCAGATTGATGCGGGCAGGATTGAAATGGACCCGGTGCAGGAGGCTCCTGGGTCTCATGAGCGCGCTCCTCCTTCTCCTGGCGATGCCGGCGCACGCGGGCAAGGCCGAAGCGGAGGCGCATTACAAGAAGGGGACGGCCCACTACTACCTCGGGCAGTTCGAGGCGGCGATCGCGGAGTTCGAGGCCGGCTACACCGAGGACCCGCGGCCCGGCTTCCTCTACAACCTGGCCCAGGCGCACCGCAAGGCGGGGCGCCCTGCGCTGGCGCTCGATTTCTATCGCAAGTACCTCGAGCTCGAGCCGCGCTCGCCGCGGCGCCAGGAGGTGATGGGGCGGGTGGCGGAGCTCGAGCGACAGCTGGCGGCGGCCCCGGCGGCCCCTGTGGCCCCTGTGGATCATCCTGCGGCCCCTGTGAATGAAGGGAACGGGGGGAGCGAGGCGCCGAGCGCGCCTGCGCGCGAACCGAGTCCGGCCCCGGCGGCGCCTCCAGCGCCGAACCTCTTGCCGGCGCCCGCGCCGCCGCCCGTGTCCTCGCCCGGGGAGATACCGGCCGCGGCGATGCCGGCGGAGACGCCGCGCGAAGCCAAGGCGCCGCCGCCCGCGCGCAAGCGCTGGCGGGTCTGGGTGGCGGTCGCCGCCGCCGGCGTGGCGGCGGTGGGGGGAGCGACGGTCGGGGGCGTCCTCGGGAGCCAGGCCTCCCAGGCCATCCCCCTGCTGCCTCCGGTGGATGCGCGATGAGGTGGCGCGCGGCCGCGGCGCTGCTCCTCGTGCTGGTACAGGCCGGCTGCGACAGCGATCCCTGCGCGGGGCAGGCCGGCGGCTGCCTGGCCATCGAGGTGCGCGGCACGGCGAGCGACTTCGACCGGCTGGACTTCTCGCTCGCCGGCGCGCGGGACTTCGCGTTCTCCCGCGGCCTGCCCGAGGGCGTCACGGGCTTGCCGGTGGCGGTGCGCGTGCTCCTGCCCGATGCGGCCCAGGGGACGCTGCGGGTGGTGGCGGTGGCGCGGCGAGGCGAGGCGCGCGTCGGGATGGGGCGGGCGGTGGTGGAGCTGGCGCCGCGGGCGCGGGCGCGCGTCACCCTGAGCGTCGATGCCTTCGACCCCGTCTGTCCCGAGGTGGTGGGCGCGGTGGGCGCGGGGTCGCTGGTGGTGGCGTCGGTCGTCCGGCGCGCGACGGCCAGCCACCTCGAGAACGCCTTCCAGCTGGCGGTCGACGAGATCAATGTCCGTCAGTCGGCGGCGGGGCAGCCGCCCATCGAGCTGCACCTGTGCGACACCGCGGGCGACCTCGAGCAGACCAAGGCGGCCATCACGCAGGCGGCGGAGCGGTTCGGCGCGTCGGCCGTGCTCGGGCCGAGCTCGAGCAACGGGGTGATCGCCACGGCCTCGCTGGCGGTGCGTTATGGGCTGCTCATGCTCACGCCGGCGGCCACGTCGGCCGAGATCACGAACCTGCCCGACAACGATCTGGTGTGGCGCACCGCGCCCCCGGACACGCAGCAGGCGGCGCTGCTGGCCCAGGACCTGCTCGCCGAGAACCCGGCCAAGCTGGCGGTCCTCTATGTCAACAGCGTGTACGGCAATGGCCTCGTGAACGCCTTCCGGCGCGCCTACCCGGGGACCCTCGCCGCCACCCATCAGTTCACGCTCGGGGGGGCGGACCTGCAGGCCGGGGTGGCGGCGCTGGCGGGGGATGCGCCGTCTCACGCGCTGCTCGTCGCCGACGTGGACGCCCCCAGCCTGGTGTGGCTGCTCGCGGGCGCGCCCGGGCTGGCGAGCACGCGGTTCTACATGACCGATGGGGCCCGCACCGCGACCATCTTCGGTACGTCCGAGCAGCCGGTGCCGCCCGCGCTGCTCGGGCGCATCCGCGGCAGCTCGGCGGCGGTGGTCCGGACCGCGACCTACAGGCTCTTCGACGCGGCCTACAGGACGCGCTTCCAGAAGGACCCGGCGAGCACGCCGTTCACGGCCAACGCCTATGACGCGGCGTACCTCGTGGCCATCGCCGCCGCCGCCACGCAGGGGCACGTCCCTACGGGGCAGGAGCTGGCGGCGGGGCTCAAGCGCCTCCAGGCGAGCGGCCCGGTGATCCCGGTGGGGCCGGACAACTACCTCTTGGCGGTGCAGCGGATGGTGGCCGGCGGGGTGCGCCTGGAGGGCGCGAGCGGCCCGCTCGAGTTCGACGTGGCCACCGGCGACCCGGCGGCGGGCACGTTCGAGCTGTGGAGCATCGACACGTCGGGGATGCCGTACCGGTTCGTCTCGCCGCCGCTGCCCTGGTAAGTCGGCCGGCGGCGCGTCGGCGGTGTCAGGGGCTGGAGAAGGGATCCTCCAGCTCGCCGGCCGGGCGGGCGGCGGAGGGGCGTCGTTTCTTCGGCGCGGTGGGAGGCGACGCGGGCGCCGCCGACGTGGCCGTCTGGGCCGGCGCGGGCGGCGTGGCCGCGAGCACGATGACCAGGGTCTGATCGCGATCCGTGGGCACGGGCAGCTCCACCGCCTGGTACCCCGCGGCCTCGACGCGCAGCCGGGGCGCGGTAGCGCCGCGCGCGACCTCGACGACGCGGCCGGTCACCGGTGCCCCGCCGAGGCTGATCCGGGCCGTGGCCGGGGTCACGTCGAGCTGGATCCGCACCGGCGCGTCCGGCGCGGGCACGGCGGCGGAGGGCAGGGGCGTGGGCCCGGGGCTCGGTCGGCGGCTCGCGTGCAAGACGCCGAAGGCCAGCCCGGCCAGCGCCAAGCCTGCGAGTCCGAGCCGGAGGCCGAGGGGTCGGCGCGAGGGGGCGGTGGGCTGGGCCGGCTCGGTCTTGGCGTGCCCCATCTCCGAGGCGACGCCCGACAGCGAGGAGAACCCCGGCTGTGGCCGGGAGGCGACGGCGAGGAGGACGGCGGGCGTGCCGCGCGGGGCCGGGACGAGATCGGCCGTGGCCTGCTCGAGGTCGGCCATCATGGCGTCCACGTCGGGGTAGCGCTCGCCGGGGGCCTTGGCCAGGGCGCGGAGGACCACCCGCACGACCGGCTCGGGCGGGCCGGACAGCGGCGGCGGCGGGTCGTTCACGATGCGGTGCAGGATCTGATAGATGCGATCGTCCTGGCGGGCAAAGGCGGGCTGGCCGCTCAGCATCTCGTAGAGGATGGCGCCGAGCGCGAACTGGTCGGCGCGGGCGTCCACGTCGGCGGTGTGGCCGCGGGCCTGCTCGGGCGCCATGTAGGCGGGGGTGCCCATCACCGGCGCGATGGGGTCGGTGTCGTCGAGGGCGTTGGCGATCTTGGAGACGCCGAAGTCGAGGATCTTGATCTGCTCCTGGCCGCCGCGGCGGGCGATGAAGATGTTGCTCGGCTTGAGGTCGCGGTGCACGACGCCGCGGCTGTGGGTGGCCATGAGGGCGCTCGCGATGGCGCGGGCGATGCCCAGGGTGGATTCGAGCGGCAGGGCGCCGCGGGTGCGCAAGAGGTGCGCCAGGTCCATGCCATCGAGCAGCTCCATCACGATGTAGGGCTGGCCATCGTCGGTCTGGTTGAAGTCGTGCACCTCGACGATGTTGGGATGGCCGATGCTGGAGGCGATTTCAGCTTCGCGGCGAAAGCGCGCGTAGGCGCGAGGGTCCTTGAGGGCGTCGGGGCGGAGGATCTTGATGGCGAACTGCTTGGGCAGGCGCACGTGCGCGGCGCGAAAGACCACGCCCATCCCACCGCGGCCGAGCTCGGCGTCGATGCGGTAGGTCTGTTGGAGGATGCTGCCGAGCCCGATCACGGCGGTAAGGTAACAGCTCACCGGGGGCTTTGAAACCGGCCGGGACCGAGCGGCTGAGACCCACCGTCCCCGTCCTGAGACCCACCGTCCCCGTCCTGAGACCCACCGTCCCCGTCCTGAGACCCACCGTCCCCGTCCTGAGACCCACCGTCCCCGTCCTG
>DATAGU010000226.1:0-6578 GCA_036263495.1 Polyangia bacterium
CCGGGCCTACCTCTTCTTGAGCACCGTCTACGATCGATTGCAGCGGACCGAGGACGCCAAGCAGGCGCTCGAGAGCTGTCTCAAGCTCGATCGGCACTACACGCGCTGCAATCAGGCGCGGAAGGTGCTGAACGGCCAGGGCGGCGCATCGGCGACCCGCCTCAAGCTCACGACCGAGCCCTCGGGGGCCACCGTCTTCCTCGACCTCAAGGCCGCCGGCGCGCGCGGCAAGACCCCTCTCGAGCTCCCCGTCAGCCCGGGACGCCATCGCGTGTTCTTCGAGCTCGATGCCTATGAGCCGCTGGTGGTCAAGAATGTGGAGGTGAAGGAAGGGCAGGAGGTGGCCGTCCACAGGGAGCTGGTCATCAAGGGTTGCGACATGACCGTCGCCGTGACCCCCGCGCGCGCGCGCGGCCGGCTGGATGGCCAGAAGGAGATCGCCGCGACGGGCACGGTGCGCGTGAGCCCGGGCGAGCACACGATCGAGTGGTCCGGCACCGATGTGGTGTCCAAGACGGTGACGGTGACGTGCGAGGAGTATCGCCCGTTCAGCGTCGTCGAAGCGCTGAAGGAAATCGATGACGACATGAAGCGGCAGAAGCAGCTGGCCGAGCAGATACGGGTCGAGGCCAAGCGGCAGGCGCGGCTCTCCAAGCGGCAGCGCCCGTGGCTCGGCGTGGGCATCGCGGCGGCGGCCCTGGCCCTCGGCGCCGAGGGGCTGGCCCTGGCGAGCCGCTTCCAGGGCAACCGGGTCGCCTTCGGCTCGCCGGAGTACAACCGTTTCCGCACCATCGAGGTGGCCAGCCAGATCGGCGCAGGCGCCCTGGCGGCGCTGACGGCGGGCAGCTTCGTGGCCTACGGCGTGCTCGACCGGCGCAAAGAGACGCCGCCGTACATGGCGCCGAATGCGCGGCTGCGGCTCCACTCGCCTCGTTTCGGCGCGTTGTTCCTGCCCGGCGGCGCGGGGCTCTTCTACGGCGCCAGGTTCTGATTCACCACCGCGAGCAACGCGCGGCCCCTCTTGCCCGAGCGCGCCCGGCCGACGACAATCCTCCCGCAGCGGACATTTTCAGGGTCAGGGTCAAAAGCGCAGGGCAGGGGCGCTCCCCAGCGTCCCACCGGAGGATTGGATGGATCCCTTTCTCTTCCAGAGCCAGGACGAGCGGTCGCGTCAGATCGCCGCGTACACCGACTATCTGCGCGAGCGGGATGGCAAGCCGGACCGCACGAGCCGCACCCTACCCAAGCGGGTCCACTTCTTCGATGAGCTGGCCCGGCAGCCCGTGCGGTGGCAGGGTCCCCTGGATCGGGCGACCTTTCGCGAGAACCTCGGGCGCCGCAGCGAGCCCGGACTCGAGCCGCGGCTCCAGTGGCTCCTCGGTGCGGCCAAGGCCAACCGCGGCGAGAAGTTTGGCGTGGAGCTGGCCATCGAGCGGTCCTCCATGAGGGACGGCGGGGAGGACGATCCCCATTGCTTCGTTCAGCTCGAGGAGATCGTCCACACCCGCCTGCTCCTCGAGGCCTGCCGGGTGTTCGATCTGGAAGTGGAGATCGCGCCGCCGGCGCTTACGTCGCGCCTGCTCATCCATGCCATGACCGCGCTACCCGCGCGGGTCTCGGCGCCGCTCGTGCTCTGCGGCGAGGTGGTCGGCTGCGTGATGTTCCAGATCCTGTGGGAGCGGGCGGATCTGTTCGGCGAGCAGCCCGAGGTGGTGGAGCGGCTGCGGATGATCGTCCGGGAGATCCTGATCGACGAGCTCGGACACGTGGTGCTGGCACGGGCGCTGCTCGGCGGCACCGCACTCGGCATGGCGCGCCGGATCCTGCCGTCGGTGGCGCGGGCCTTGATCAAGGACATGCCGGAGTTCGCCTGGCTCGCAGGCTCGGGGGAGTGCTTCGTCGAGCGCGTGTCGCGCTTCGACCTCGGCACCGCCGCCGGCGCCCGCGAGTTCGCGTTCGCGGGGTGAACCGAAAATTTGCGGTTTCTTCGGACCGTATGATTGTTTGAATGGTGACCTCCTCATCGGAGGATCCTCGACGAGGTAGGTTGGTTTGCACGCCCCCTGGAGGAACCATTTCTCGATCCCATCCCCCCCTCCCGTCGCGCCCATCCTCCCTCGCCATGAGCACGTCCTCTTTGGTTCTCATCCTCAATACCCATATGCCTCATGTGCTCGGCCAGGGCTCCCTCTTCGACCAGCCCGAGAGCTGGCTCTTCGAGGCTCTCACCGAGACGTACATTCCTTTGTTCCGGCTCCTGTCTCATTGGGAGCCGCGCCGTTTCTCAGGGACCCTGGTGCTCTCTTTCACGCCCTGCCTCGTCCATCAGCTCTTGGCGTGCAAGGAGCGGTACTTGGGCTATCTCCGGCTCCTCGAGCGCATCGCCCACCATGAGATGGAACGCACCGCGAGCCTGGAGGCCTACAACCGGTTCGAGAAACGCGAGCAGCGCCTCTCGGATGAGGACTTGCATCGGTTGCAGCGGTCGGCGCGCTTCTACCTCCAGCGCGTCGAGGACAGCATCGCTTTCGTAGAGGAGAACAATCTCGGCGAGACCCTGCGCTCGTTCGCGCGGGCGCAGACCCCCGGCATCGAGCTATGGACCTCCAGCCCTCATCATAACTACCTGCCTTTCTTCACCGCAGACACAGCCGAACGCTTCATCGCCCGCGGTGTCGAAGAGTTCCAGCAGGTCTTCGGCCGTGCCCCCGATGGTTTCTGGCTCCCTGAATGCGCCTTCTACCCGGGCCTGGAGCCTCTGCTCCGCCGCCAGGGGATCCATCGGATCGCGCTCAGCTTGCCGAGCATCGATGTCAGCGAGCCTCCCGGCGCAAGTGGCATCTATCGCATGGAGGATCTCGATGTGCTGGTGAACGACCACCGCCTCTCCATGCACCTGTGGCAGTCACCGGAAAAGACCCTCCCGGCGCATCCGTCCTACCGTGAGTTCTTCCGCGATATGGGCTTCGATGTGGTGCCCGAGTATTTCGAGCGGCTCGGCATCGAGCTCCCGGCGCGGCGGCGCGGGAAGTGCTGGACCGGCATCAAATACCACGCCATCAGCGGGACCGACGTCCCGCTCGGGGACAAACGTATTTATGACATCGAGGCCGCGCGCCTGCAGGCGCAGCATCACGTGGCCACGTTCTCGGACCTCCTCGAACGACATCGCCATCTGGCCCACGATCACCAGACCTTCGTTCTGGCGTTCGATACCGAATTGTTCGGGCACTGGTGGCACGAAGGCGTGTGGTGGCTCGCGGAGCTCCTACAGCCCGAGCCCGCTCTTGCTGCGACAGAGCACGTCACGCTCCGTGGAGCGGCACTCGCACCTGCAGAGCCCCCGCAACTCCCCAAGCTCTACTATTCCACCTGGGGGAAGGACTTCTACAGCGAGCACTGGCTCACCCACAACAACTGCTGGATGTACGCGCTCGTCAAGCTGGTGGAGGCGAACCTCCCCGGCCCTGCGGACGCGGACGTCTGGCGTCGGTTCGAGCGCCTGAGCGGCAGCGACCTCCTCTTTCAATACGTCGATCCCTCCCAGCAGGCACTCGTCGGCGACCTCTTCGTCACGCTCTTCACGGATCTCATCGGCCGCCTCACCCTCACTACGCCCGAGCTGCTCACCGCCTTTCCGGTCGATCCCTTCAAGTGCCTGCTCGTCCACGTGACCCCCAACGCCGCCGCCTCCCCTCCCCAGTTCCACCTTCGCATGGTGGCGCCGCAAGAACGCGAGGGGCGGCGGCGTGAAGCCCTGCTCGAGCCAGAGGTCCGCACGGTCGCCGGCTACCATGTGTACTTCCAGTACTTCCTCGTCCGCCCCGAGCTGGACTACCAGCTGCGCGTCGACGGCGTGGCTCATCCCTTCTACTTCCGGATGCCCGATTTCGGCATCCCTCGGCTCATCACCGGCGACCTGAAGATCCGCTCGAAGTACGATCTGGAGAAGCTCACCCTCAAGCTGGACGAGATCTGGGAGCGGATCGACCTCCCTGTCGTCGAAGCGCCCGTCCGACAGAGCCGCCACGTCCATACCCGGGAGGCGCTCCAGTCGATCCTCGGCGGCAGGTCGGCCGCCGTCTTCAAGTACAACAAGGAAGGCTACGCGCTCGTGCGCTTCCGCGACCTCGCGCTCGCGCCGCCGGCCGTCGTCTTCGACGACACCATCGCGGCGGATGACGCGGCCTCCTATCTGCACGCCCCCGGCACCTCCATCCCGGTCACCCGGGACCTCGAGGACATCGAACGACGTGCCTTCGACGCGCTCATCCTCACCTCCTCGCTCAATTTCCCGTCCGAGATCGAGTATGTGCGCCGCCTCGTGCGCGAGGCCGTGCGCCGGCAGATCCCCGTGCTCTCGCTCTACGACGACGTCCTCTGCTACGACTTCCTCGACGAGGGAGCCGACACCACCCATTTCTACCGCGTGGCCTTCCCCGAACCCGACACCGCCGTGGTCGCGCCCCCTGCGCGCTACCAAGCCTCCAACCTCCTTGGCGTCTTCGGTACCGACACGGTGCAGGGGAAGTTCACCACCCAGATCTATCTACGCGAGGCCCTCCGGCGGCACCTTCGCGTCAAGCATCACGCGACCGAGCCCACCGGCATCCTGCTCGGCGCGGACACGGCCGGGGCCCGCATGCTCAAGGCCGATGCCGCACAGCGCCTGGCCTTCGACCGGCGCCTGATGCTCGGCCTCGTCGAGAGCTGCGATCTGGTCGTCACCGGCGGACAGAATGGCCTCCTGTATATCCCGCCGGGAGGGGAGCGGGCGGGCAACCCTTCGACCTTCATCTACGAGACCTTCCTGCCGCACCTCATCGTCCTCACCGTCTCGGTCGAGACCGAACCTGCCGAGGTCCAGCGGACGATCGAGTACCTCCGGGAGCTGGCGGCCCGGCACGAGGTGCCCTGCAAGATCGTGGGCCTGGCCATGATGGGCGGCCGCAAGCTCCACGGGAGCCGCTGGACCGAGACCTACTTCATCGGCGTGCAGGACGAGGTCCTGGAGGCCGCCCGGCGGCGACTCGAGCAGGAGACCGGTCTCGCGGTCCACGCCATCCCGGAATCGGTGGAGGCGCTCGCCCAGGCCGTCTTGCGGCACTTGCGAGACCCATGACAACCCTCACGAGGCGCCGATGACGAGCGAGCCCGCCACTCCATCTCCCACGCGCAAGGCCGCCCGCCAGCTCGCGCAGCTCCTCTGCCTGCTGCGGCCTTACTGGGGAGCCCTGGCCAAGGGCGCGCTCCTCGGCCCCGTCATCGGCCTTGCCAGCGTCGCGGCCCCCTACCTCACCAAGCTCCTGTTCGACGAGGTCGCCGTGAGCCATGACCTCGGCCTCATGGAGGTCCTCGTCTGCGGCATCTTCGCCGCTTCGATCGCCTCCGTGCTCACCGAGGCCCTCCTTGGCTATTACTCGACCTACCTCCACATCAAGATCGAGAACAGCGGCATCCTGCACCTCTTCAACCACCTGCAGCACCTGCCCGATGCCTTCTTCTATCGCCGCCGCATCGGCGACATCCTGAGCCGCTTCGAGGACGTCAAGGCGGGCCTCGGGGTCGTCCATGGCCTCCTGCGGCTCGTCTTCGGCCAGGGCGTCTACGCGCTGTTCGTGCCGCCCCTGCTCGTGGCCCTGCAGTGGAAACTCGCGCTCGCGGCTGTCGTCACCATCCCCCTCACCGCGCTCATCCCCCTCACGAGCGGGCGCATCCTGGGACGCACCTGGCACGAGACCGTGGGCGCCTATGCGGCCCTCGAATCCATGCAGGTGGAGACCCTGCGGCAGATCCGGACCCACAAGTCGCTGGCCCTCGAGCGCTTCACCTTCGCCCGCGCCCTGTCGCAAGGCCAGGCCATCCTGCGGGCCCAACTCCGCGCCCAGGCGCTCGAGCACCTCCTGCGGGTGGCCGACCGCGCCATCGACGCGGCCACGACCGCCCTCCTCGCCTGGCTCGGCTGGCGGCTCATCGTCGCCGATCAGATGAGCCTCGGCGATTACGTGGCCTTCGTCGCCTACGTGGGCTATCTGCGAGGACCGTTCATCGATCTGGTCGGCTTTCTCTTCAGCCTGCAGCAGCGAGCGGTCCATCTCGAACGCGTCTTCGAATGCCTCGACCACACCCCGGAGCAGGATCCGGCCTCGGCCCTGCGGCCTCTCGAGCCCGTGAAGCGCCCCCTTCGTGGTGGGATCCGGATCGATGAGGTCTCGTTCGGCTACACCCCGGGCGAGGAGGTGCTGACCCACGTCAGCGCCGAGATCGCGCCCGGCACCGTGGTCGCCATCGTGGGCCCGAGCGGCTCGGGCAAGACCACCCTGCTGCGCCTGCTCCTCCGCCTCGAGGATCCGCGGCAGGGACGCGTGTTCTTTGACGAGCAGGAGGCCCGGAGTATCGATCTGTCGGATCTGCGGCGGCAGGTCGCCGTCGTGTGGCAGGACGTCGAGCTCTATCAAGGGACGATCCGCGAGAACCTCACCATCGGGCTCGACGACGTCTCCGACGCGCGCGTCCAAGAGGCCGTGCGCGACTGCGGCCTCGGCGACTTCCTGGCCGGCGCTCCCGCGGGCCTCGAC
>DATAGU010000227.1:0-4785 GCA_036263495.1 Polyangia bacterium
GTTTGGTGATGAGACCGAGCGCGAGGACCGTCCCTTCGCTGAGCAGGTCGGCCGGGACATTGCCTATCTTGTCGAACTCGATGGCGAACCGATCGCCAACTCGCGTCCGGCTGATCGGACGCCAAAGTGGCTGCCCGTCGACATTGAGCTGCTCCATCGTGCTGTCTTGAACGCGCTCACGAAAGGTCCGGATGCGGTGGACGCCAGGGACGACCTTAGCAAGATCTGCCGTGATGCCTTCGAGTACTTCGGGCTCTGCCCCCGCTAAATACGCCAAGCTCGACGCCAGGCCATAACCAGTGGCGTTCACTCTGGGGATTTCCTCCTCGACCACAGAGGTCCACCTCATAACGTGGGCATTGAGGTGCAGATACACTACGGAGGCAAAGGCACGAACGCGGGAGTGATCCAGCACTACGAGCGGGAGCTCGCCAGCGCCACTGTACGGAATGATCTCCTTCAACCCTGGTTGTCCTGATTGACCCTCTACTGACACCTCGAACCTGACCCCTTCGTGGGCCTGCTGGCCTAGGTCATGATCCTGCGGTTCAGAGACGAAGATGGAGAGCGACAGGGTATCGCCCTGCTGCTGCGTCATGCACATGCGGATGACGCCGTTTCCTGGCAGTGTGAACAGCTTGCGTGGGTGGCGGCCCGCGCCAAAGATGCTCCCAAATCTCACCCATGCATGGCGCTTGTCTTCAGAACTGGGCATTCCCACCTGCGACAACAGATGCGTGGCCTCGAGCACGCTGCTCTTGCCGCTGCCGTTGCTCCCGACGAGCACGGTCAGCCGCTCGAGGTCGATGTCGACGTTCGCCAGGCTCTTGAAGTTCTCGAAGTGGAGGCGCGAGATCATGCGGCCCTGCCCGACGCCGGCCTAGCCCGGCGGCCAGCCGAGGTGGCGGCCGCCGAGGACGTGCAGGTGGATGTGCCAGACGGTCTGGCCCGCCTCTTTGTTGCAGTTGAACAGGCAGCGGTAGCCGGACGTGGCCACGCCCTGATCGCGCGCGATGTGGGCCGCGACCTGGAAGAGGTGACCGACGAGCTCGTTGTGCGCGGGCGTGAGGTCGTTGAGGGTCGGGATGTGGTCGCGCGGCACGATGAGGACGTGCAGTGGCGCCTGCGGGTTGATGTCGCGGAAGGCGATGGCCCGGTCGTCCTGGTAGACGAGGTCAGCTGAGATCTGGCCATCGCGGATCTTGCAAAAGAGGCAATCGGACATGCCCTCTCATCTCGCGCCTGGTGAGCCGGCGTCAAGGGGGCGCTGCGGGCGAGGTCATTTCGCCCCCGCGCCGAACTGCTTCCAGATCTCGCCGGCCAGGCGGCGCAGGACCGGGCCGCCGTCGGTCCGGTAGCAGAGCTCGAGGCCGGGCAATAGCATGATGCGCTCCCAGCGCTCGGAGGGCGGCGCCGCAGGGGAGGCGGACGGCGCGGGCGCATCCGACCGGGACGTCGCGTCCTCGAGGTGGTGGCGGATCCCGCCGAAGTGCAGGCCCTCGCCGCGCAGCTGCGCGATGGTCTGGACGCGCTCGACAAAGGCGTCGTCGTAGCGCACGCCGCGCCCGCTCGACGTCGGCCGGGGCAGGAGGCCGGCGCGGATCCAGCCGTAGATCGTGTGTTTCCCAATGCCGGTCTTCGCGTGTAGCTCCTGCATGGTCAGCCCGGGGAGTTTCTTCGGTCTGGTCATCGCTCGGCCTCCATGATGTCGATCGACGTCCATCGTACATCGCGCAGGCCCGATGATGGGCCCGAATGGTGACAGAGGCGGCCTCATCGGAGGACGATCTGGGTCTCTATGATATGCAATGGGTCCCTTTGGTGAGGGACTAGGTCCAAATAGTGAGAGAATGGGTCCCGTTGGTGAGAGGTTGGGTCCTTATAGTGAGAGACCAGGTCCTCATGGTGAGGGATTGGGTCTCTTTGGTGAGGGACTGGGTCTCTTTGGTGCGGACTTGGGTCTCTTTGGTAGGCGATGGGGGGCTGCCGCAGAGGGGCACGCCGCAGCGAGGCTCCCTACCCGGGGGAGCCGGCGGCGTTCAGCTTGAGGATGAACTCGAGCGAGCGCAGCGGCTTGCCGAGGTGCTCCCCGAGCACGGCCTGGAGGAGGTCGCGCGCGACCGCCATCTCCGCCGGCGTGAGCGGCGGCATGGGCTCGCCCTGCTGGGCCTGGAGGAGGGCGCGCCAGACGGCGGCCGGCAAGGCGCGCCCGCGGCCCTGGTCACAGCTCGGGCACAGGACGCCGCCGCGCCGGGCATCGAACGTGAGCTCACGGGTGTCGTCGGGCGCCGCGCCGCAGCCGACGCAGCGATCGAGCGACGGCGCGAGGCCCACGGCGCCGAGGAGCTGCAGCTCGAAGCGGCGCAGGTCGGCCGCGCCGTAGCCGGCCCGGTCGATCTCGCCGAGCGCCGCGGCCACGAGCGCGAACGTCTCGGCGTCGTGCGCTTCGAGCGGCACGAGCTCGCGGCCGAGCTCGCAGACGTAGGCGGCGTGCGCCATGCGCGTCACGTCGCACGCGATGTGCGGGAAGTCCCGCGTGGCGCTGAACTGGTCGAGGCCCCACAGCTCGCCGCGCCCCCGCCGCAAGGTGGCCTCGCCGAGCGCGAACAGAGACAGGCTGCCGAAGCGCTTCTGGCTGCGCCGGGCCCCGCGCGCCAGCGCCGAGACCTTGCCGGCGTCCCCGGTGAGGAGCGTGGCGATGCGGTCGGCCTCGCCGTAATCGACGAGGCGCACCACCACGGCCTGGGTCACGATCCCCGGGGGAGCCACGAGGCTGAGCTTACAGCGGATGCCGCGGGCGGTCGGAAAAAACCCGTGCTCTTCCACGTCGCGGGGCCGGTGCCTTTTTTCAGACACCCCCGACGATGATAGAGTACCGATCAGGACCCGAGACGGACGAGGGCGAGAGCCGATGGCCGAGAACGTGACCCTGGAGGATCTGGCGCGCGCCGAGGCGGCGTCGCTGCGCGAGCGCACGCGGGCGAAGTTGAGCTACGAGGAGGCGCAGCGGCAGCTCGCGATCGAGGTGCCGCAGCGTTTCTTCGAGCTGGCGAGCGGCGCGCGCGAGGGCGTGAGCCGCTTCAACGCGGCCCTGCGCGAGGAGACCGAGCCGCGGCCCACGGCGGCGCACTATCAGGAGTCGGTGGGGGTGACGACGCGCTCGACCAACCTCAGCACGGACTTCAACTTCGAGGTGCGTCGCGCGCCGCACTGGATGCAGCTCTTCATGCGCAGCATGTGGCGGCCGGGGAAGTCCGACTCGGTCATCATCGAGGGCCAGGGCTCGGTCGGGTTCAAGCCCGAGGAGAAGCGGTTCCAGCTGCGCATCGACGGGGTGGTGAACGCCCAGGGCGAGCTCAGCTACCGCGCGCTCTGCGACGGTCAGATCGTCGATACGCCGATCGCCGAGCTGGGGGAGCGGATCGTGATGGTGGTGGTGACGGGGCAGCTCAGCCGGCTGTGGATCAAGCCGCCCTGGACCGAGGGCCGTTAACCCGCTGACGGCCGCCGCCGGCCGCTGACGCCGGGCCCCTCTCTCCGGTGGGCTGACAGGGGCTGCCAGGGGGGGCTGAAGACGCCTGGCCCATCCGATCGAATCCCGCTCAAAATCGATCCGAACCGCCCGAATCGCCCGAATCGATCGAATCGCCTGAACCGATCGATCCGACGACCGGGGACTCCCGTATCTCGAACAGAACGACGCATCGCCTCCCCCGAGGGATAGGCCCGGTGGCGAGGCCGCGTCTCCGCCGAGTGAAAGGAGCTTCCCATGACCCAGACCAAGACCCGTTCGCGTTTCCTCCTCGTCGCCGCCTTCGCTTGCGCCCTCCCCGGGCTCCTGTGGGCCCGTTCCGCCGCCGCGGGCACGTGCCGGGGCACGAGCTGCGTCGGGCTCGACCCGGTCGCGACGGGCTGCAACAGCGACGCGTACGCCGTGGCGTGCTACTCGATCGTGGACCTCAACAACACCCAGATCGGCCGCGTGGCCCTGCGCTACTCGCCGAGCTGCAACGCGGCCTGGGGGCGCGTCGCGATCTTCGTGCCGCACGATTCGGAGCACATCGAGGTCCGCAACCAGAGCTTCACGCTGCTCGCCTCCAAGGACGGCGGCAGTTCCCTCTCGTCGCTCCTCAGCCCGATGACCTTCGGCGGCCAGACGCAGCTCGCCTCGGGCAGCATCTTCATCAGCGGCACGGGCTACGGCGCGAGCACGCCGTTCGCCTACCCGCCGACCGCCGCCGCGGTGAGCTGCCCGTAACGACGGACGGGCGAGGGGTTCACGGCGCCGCGCCGTGAGATCGCGATGACCGGGCTCCGGGCGCTCTGGCGCCCGGGGCGTCTCTTCGTTGCCGAGGTGCTTCGATGAAGATCCACGTGCTCTGGATGGTCTTGCCGGCGCTCCTCCTGGGGGGCGCGTGGGTCGACCGGGCGATGACGCGCGAGCGGCACAGGGTCGAGCTCGCGCGGCGCGACGGCGAGCTGGGGACGCTCGTGCGCGCGCGGGACGAGCTCGAGGCGCGCGTGGTGGTGCTCGAGCTGACCAAGAGGCACCTCGAGGTGCGCCTGGAGAATCGGGCCGGGGCCGTGACGCGCGGGGGCGCGCCGGTCGCGCCGCCCTCGCCCTCACCGGCGGTCGCGGCGAGCGGCGCCACGGGTGAGCCCGCCGCGGACGAGGTGGCCAAGGCGCCTGCCGCTCCCGCGCCCGCGGCCGTGGTGCAGGCGCTCGACCGGGCGTTCGCGGCCGAGCCGCTCGACGCGTCCTGGTCCGCGGCGACGGACAGCGCG
>DATAGU010000228.1:0-32910 GCA_036263495.1 Polyangia bacterium
GCTTGCCCTTGACAGAGCCGAGGACCCCGGCACCCCACCGCCGCCTCGACCTTGGGTTCTCCTGCGGTGTCTATTCCATCGTCGGTTGCGTCCTCGCCGGCCGCTTCATCCCATCTTTTGAGCCAGCGGGGGGACCCCACAGACCTTCGCGTGACGTCCCCTCTGACGCAGTAGAACCAAAGCGTAGGCATGTTCCGCAAGGCGAACAGAGACGCCACCCACCCGCTGGAAGAGGGTCCCCTTCTCTCTTTAGCGAACGAGCCCGGAGACTACTTTTTCTTCTTCTCCTCGGGGAGGAGTCGCTCGGCGTGTTGGAGCAGCTCGGCCAGCGCTTCCTGGCTGAGGTGGCGAGTGATCTCGACGAGACGACTGCGCGGCGTCTCTTCTGGGACGTTCACGATATCGATCAGCTCCACGTCCAGGGCGTGCGCGATCTTGTGCAAGGTGGCCGTCGTGGGTAACAACGCGCCTCGCTCGGCGTCCCGCAGGAACCCCGTTCCTGCAAACCCGATACTCGCGATGATGTCCTGGAGCGAGCGCATCCGTTCGTTGCGTAGGGCGCGGAGCCTCCGGCCGAGGCGGACCATGAGTGGGTTCTGATCGTGTTGTTCTTCCATGAGGAGCAATGTACCCGCTCTGGCGGCGTTCTGGAAGGCAGAAAATCACCTCCCTCAAGAGACGCTCGGCCGGCTCCTGCCGCGTCGCCGCACGATGAGCTTCCTCACCTCCTCCGCGCCCAGCATGAGGGCGGCGAAGGGCAGGGCGAACAGCCACGCGCTGGCCGGCACCGGCGCGGTGGCGAAGACGATGTGGCCGACGGGGGTGTAATCGATGATCAGGATGAGCACGATCTCGACGGCCAGGCCCGAGAGGAGCAGGCGTCCCGGGGCGCGCAGCGAGAAGACCGACTCCCGCTCGCTGCGGCACAAGAAGGCGTTCACGACCTGGGTGACGATGATCGCGGTGAGGCACGCGGCCGTGGCGCTGCGGTAGAGCGGGTGGGTCGCGGCGAGCGGCACGCCGTAGCGCCAGCCGCCGCGCCAGAGGACGAAGAAGTAGGTGGCGAGCGCGGCGGCGGCTTCGAGCAGGCCGAGGAAGAGGTAGGCGCGGACGAGGAGCCCGCCGTCGAGGAGCCGCTCCTTGGAGGAGCGCGGCGGCTGCTGCATGACGCGCGGATCCGGCTCCTCGGCGCCGAGCGCGAGCGCCGGCAGCATGTCGGTCCCGAGGTCCACGGCCAGGATCTGCAGGATGGTGAGCGGCAGCGGGACGCTGAAGAGGACGAAGGCGAGGTAGGGCACGAGCTCGGGCACGTTGGAGGTGAGGATGTAGGTCATGAACTTGCGGATGTTGGCGAAGACCGCCCGCCCTTCTTCGACGGCGTTGGCGATGCTGGCAAAGTTGTCGTCGGTGAGGACGATGTCCGCCACCTCGCGCGCCACGTCGGTGCCCGAGGCGCCCATGGCCACGCCGATGTCCGCCGCCTGCAGCGCCGGGGCGTCGTTCACGCCGTCGCCGGTGACGGCCACGATCTCGCCCTTGCGCTGGAGCACGGTGACGATGCGCAGCTTCTGCTCGGGCGCGGTGCGCGCGAAGACGATCTCGGGGGCGTCGAGCGCGAGCTGCAGCTGGGTGTCGCTCAAGCGGTGGAGCTCTTCGCCGGTGAAGACGACGGCGTCGGGGGAGCGGAGGAGGCCGATCTCGCGGCCGATGGCGACGGCGGTGCGCGGGTGGTCGCCGGTGACCATGATGACCTTGAGGCCGGCCTGGCGGCAGCGGGCGATAGCGCCCGGCACCTCGGGCCGCGGCGGATCGTAGAGGCCGACGAGGCCCACGAGGACGAGATCCTCTTCGAGGCACTCGATCGCCATCGCCTCGGGCAGCGGGCGATAGGCGAGACAGAGGACGCGCAGGCCGTCCTGGGCCATGGTCTCGGCGGCGGTCCGGAAACGCTCGGTGAGCGCGGGATCGAGCGCCACCACGCCGCCTTCCTGGTGGAGGCGGCGGCACAGCGCGAGCACGGTCTCGGGCGCGCCCTTGGTGAGGAGCACGCGGCCCGCGGGCAGGTGATGGAGCGTCGAGACGCGCTTGCGCTCGGGTTCGAAGGGGAGCTCGAGCTCGCGCTGCGCCTCGTAGGTGCCGGCGCGCGCCCGCCGCGCCATCTCGACGAGGGCGATCTCCATGGGGTCGCCCACCACCTCGAGCCGGCCGCCGCGCTCGACCTCGCGCAGGCTCTGGCACAGGAAGGCGCAGGTGAAGAGGGGCTCGTGGGTGGCGCCGAGGGTGACCAGCGCCTCGTCCTCGACGGGGAAGAAACCGCGGTCCACGTAGAGGCGGCGCGCGGTCATGCGGTTCTCGGTGAGCGTGCCGGTCTTGTCGGTGCAGATGATGGTGGCCGAGCCGAGGGTCTCCACGGCGGGCAGGTGGCGCACGAGCACGTGGCGCCGCGCCATGCGCTGCGAGGCCATGGCCAGGGCCAGGGTGACGGTGGGGAGTAGGCCCTCGGGCACGTTGGCGACGATGATGCCGATGGCGAAGATGAAGTTGTCCCAGAAGGGCAGGCCGAGCTGCTGGCCGGCGACGAAGAAGATCACGCCGAGGCCGGTGGCGAGGCCGGCGAGGATGCGGCTGAGGCGCACGATCTCGCGCTGCAGGGGGGAGAGGAGCTGGACGTTGGTCTGGGTGAGGTGGGCGATGCGGCCGAATTCGGTGTGCGCGCCGGTGGCGTAGACGACGGCGCGGCCGTGTCCGGCCATGATGGAGGTGCCGGCGAGGAGGACGTTGTCGGCGTGGAGGAGGTCTTTGGCGGCGCTCGGGGCGGTGCTGCGGGCGAGGGGGAGGGACTCGCCGGTGATGGTGGCGTTGTTGACGCGCAGGCCGGCGGCCTCGATGACGCGGCCGTCGGCGGGGACGTCGTCGCCTTCCTCGAAGACGACGACGTCGCCGGGCACGAGCCGCGCGGTGCCGAGGGAGACGAGGTGGCCGTCGCGCAGGACCTTGACCTGGTGGGGCAGGAGCTCGAGGAGCTCGAGGATGGCGCGCTCGGCCTTGTGCTCCTGCCAGAAGGAGAAGAGGCCGTTGATGAGGATGACGCCGAGGATGGCGCCGCCGAGGATGCCCATGCCCTGCCCGGGGTCGCGATACTCGGCGAAGAAGGCGAGGAGGGCAGCGATCCAGAGGATGAAGGCGAAGAAGTGAGCGAAGCTGCGGACGAGGCGCCGGCCGAGGGGCTCGGGCTGGACGCGCGGCACTTCGTTGGGGCCGAATTCGCGGAGGCGCCGCTCGGCTTCGGCGCTGGAGAGGCCCTCGCGGCTGCTGCCCAGGCTGGCGAGCACGGCATCGACGTCGAGGTCATGGATGCGCATGGCGATCTCCAAGGCGGGCCGCCGGCGCGGGCGACCGGCGGCAGGGGCGGACGCATCGACATAGCATGGCCGCCGACCGTACACTCTCTCGGTGAAGGGAGGGGTCATGCCATCTCTGAAAGGGTCACTATTCCTCGTTGGGCTGACGGTCGCGCTCGGGGGCTGTGAGCAGATGCTGACGGTCGCGGCGTTCGAGCCGGAGCAGCAGGGTGGGCAGTACGGGCTGATCGGGGCGCCGGTGAACGTGCCGCCGGCCGTGGTCGTGCGCAATCAGGACGGCCGCCCGGTCCGCGGGGTCGATGTGATGTTCCAGGTGACCGAGGGGAGCGGGAGCATCTCGCCGGCCCGGGTCAAGACGGACGATCAGGGGATCGCCCGCGCCGGGGCCTGGGTGCTCCAGGCCGGGAACAACGGGGCGGTGGCCACGGTGGCGCGCGAGGGCGTGATGGGCAGCCCGGTCTCGTTCACCGCCACGGGCGGGCCCTCGCAGTTCAACGTGGAGCTGCAATACATCTCGAACCTGGCGCCTTCGCAGCAGGCGGCGTTCGACCGGGCGGCGGCGCGCTGGCAGGAGCTCATCATCGGGGACGTGGAGGATTCGAGGGGGAGCATCCCGGCGGCCTCGTGCGGCGACAACTCGCCGGCGCTCACCGACCAGTTCATCGATGACCTGCTGATCTTCGTCGACGTCCGGTCGATCGACGGGCCGGGGCGGTCCCTGGCGCGCTCGGGCGTGTGCTACGTGCGCACGACGGACCGTATGCCCGTCATCGGTCTCATGCAGTTCGACGCCGACGACATGCCGGCCCTGGAGTCGCGCGGGCTGCTGCAGGCGGTGGTCATGCACGAGATGGCTCACGTGCTCGGTTTCGGCTCCACCCAGGCCTGGGCCGACCGCATCAAGAACCCGTCGTCGCCGAGCGCGCCGCAGGACACGAGCTTCTCGGGCGCCTTCGCGATCCGGGCGTTCGATGGCTTGGGGGGGACGTCGTATCGGGCGGGACCCAAGGTCCCGGTGGAGAACACGGGCGGCCAGGGGACGCAGAACTCGCACTGGCGGGAGTCGGTGCTGCGGAGCGAGCTGATGACGGGATATGCCAACGAGGGCACGAACCCGGTGAGCGGAGCGTCGATCGCGGCCTTCTGGGATCTCGGCTACCGCGTCAATCTGTCCGGGGCCGAGAGCTACACGCTGTCGCTCGGTCTGCGGGAGGGCGAGGGCGCGCAGGGCATCGATCTCGGGGACGATGTTCTCCTGCGGCCGATCCGGAGTGGGGGCGCGCCCTTGGCGGGGCCGGGCCCAGGGGCGGTGGGCGGTGGGCAGTGGGCGGTGAACTTTTGAGGTAGATTCAGGGGGTGAAGTTCGCGATCCACGGCCATTGGTATGAGAAGGGGCTCGTCGTGCTGCTGGGCCTGAGCCTGGGCCTGGGCGCGACGGCGGGCTGCAGCTACACGTTCGATGCGGACAAGACGGACATCACGCTGATCGGCGATCCCCCGCCGCTCGATCGATACCGCAAGATCAACCCGAATCCGGTGACGGGCACGACGATCGTGCAGGGGAGCGATGGGGTGCCGTGGGTGGTGCTGCAGGAGCCGCTTCCCCTGGGGGGGGACACCACGACCAGCCGGTTCCGGCTCGTGCGGCTCGCGGATCCGCCGGCGGAGGAGATGCTGGAGGCGCGCGACATCCGGATACGCTACCGCGCCTTCTATCTGCTCGATGGGGATCCCAAGGGACAGGACCCGATCAAGCTGACGATCCACACGGCGGGGGATCCACCGAGCGCGGACGCGGTGTTCATGATGCCACCGGGGATGCCGTTCCTGCTCATTGGCGGGCCGCGCGACGACGTGTTCCTCTATGCGGCGCAGACGCCGGACACGGCCTCCTACCAGGTGCTGCGCCGCGACGGCACCGTCCTGCGCACGCTGCCCATCCCCGAAGGCGTGGAGCCGATGAACCTGGGGGGGCGTGCGACCTTCGTGCTCTCGCCGGATGGGACCCTCTTGCTGGTGCGCGACGGCAAGCAGCGGCTGCGGGCGTACTCCACGATGGATGAGACGCCGCCGACGGATCTCGGGACGCGGCCGTCGTTCTTTTATTACCTCTCGGGGTCGAAGACGGTGCTGACGGTGGGCGACGATGGGATCCACCGGGTGCGCGTGAGTGATGGGTACGACGTGCCGCTCGAGCCCGAGAAGGTGGACAGCCTGGAAGGGGGGGCGTTCGGCCGGTACTACTACATCGTCGGCAACGAGCTGCGCCGTGTGCCGACGGATGGCAGCGCGCCGCCGGAGGTGGTGCAGGAGGGGGCGCTGCAGCTGTTCGCCTTTGCGCCCAATGGGGCGCCGGTCTACAGCCGCGACCCGCGGGACCGCTACTTCGCCGGTGCGAGCGATGGCTGGATCGGCGACTGGAACTTCATGGAGCGAGGGCGCTACGTGACGTTCAATTACCGGGAGCGCCGGATGCGCTGGCTCGAGCACGCGGCGCGCGATGGCGGGGTGGGGGATCTCATGTCGGTCCGGCTCGACGAGAACGCGCGGCAGGGCGGGCCGCGACTGCGTCTCGCGCGCAACGTCTCGCAGTATGACGATCTGGACCTGTCGGATCCGAACGGTCCGGATCGGGGGCGGTTGATGGTGATCGAGAACCAGGCCTTCACGGGGCCACAGTCGCGGATGGTGGTGATCGACGAGACGTCGCGCACGGCCGAGTGGCTGGTGCCGCGGGCGGTGTCGTATCGCACGATCCCCGACGGCACGGACGATCTCATGGTGGACGTGGTGCACGACGACACCGCGCTCACGTTCGACGTCTATCGCGTGCCGCTGCCGGTGACGCGGACACCGTAGCCGCTCGACGTGGCACAGGGGTGCTAAGGTCGCGGCGCATGGAGCGCGCGCAAGACCCGGCGGGCCGAGGTGGGCCTGGGAAGATCGAGGTGCTGTGGTGCCTCGGGATCCTGCTCGCGGCGGCGTGCCTGCTCCACGCCGAGGTGATCTTCGGCGGTCACGTCTATCACATGGACGACGCGGCCGACGGCTACTACCCGGGGCACATCGCGGTCGCGCGCGCGTTTGCCAAGGGGGAACTGCCCACGTGGGAGCCGGGCTCCTGGTGCGGCTGGCCGCTCATCGTCGACCCCTACAATGGGGTCTTCTATCCGCTCAACGTCGTCTACTACGTGCTCGGGCCGGCGCGCGGGCTCGGGTTCAGCGTGGTGCTCCACGTGGTGCTGGGCGGGCTCGGGATGTGGTGGTTCCTGCGACGGCGGCGGCTCGGGATGGAGGCGGCGCTCTTCGGCGCGCTCGGGTTTGCCCTGTCGAGCTTCTTCGTGGTGCGCATCCGCCACGTCATCTTCATCCAGATGATGGCCTGGCTGCCGTGGATCCTGGTGGGTGTCGAGGGCTGGCTCGCGGAGCGGCGGCGCAGGGCGCTGGTGCTGGTGGCGGGGGCGACGGGGTTGGCGCTGGTGGCGGGGGCGCTGTCGATCGGTCACTTCGCGGCGCTGGCGGTGGCGGCCTATACGGTGGCGCGCAGCATCGATGCGGCGGCCGAGGCGAGTGGTGCGGGTGGCGCGGGGCGGCGGGCGCTCGCGGATCTGGTGCGGCTCGGTGGAGCGGCGCTCGTGGGTGTGCTGGTGGCCGGGGCGCAGCTCGTGCCCACGGTGGCGCATCTGCCGTATTCGCCGCGTTCGCTCGGCTCGGACTACACGTTCGCTTCGAGCTATGCGTGGCCGTCACTGCGCTACCTGGTGACGCTGGTGGCGCCCGACTTCTTCGGTGGGGAGTTTCGCGGCCGGTACGTGGGCGCGCCCAACCACTGGGAGCTGTGTGGCTGGTATGTGGGGGCGCTCATGGTGGCGCTGGCGCCGTTTGCGCTCTGGGCCGGGAAGTGGGCGGGGCATGGGGAGGCGTCGTCGGGAGAGGCACGGGGCGTGCGGCGGCGCGGGTTGGTGCTGCCGGTGCTGGCCGGTCTGGTGCTGCTCGCCGTGGGGCTCGCGCTCGGCGATGCCGGGCCGGTGCATCCGCTGTTCTTCCGGTTCGTGCCGCTCTATGCGGCGCT
This sequence comes from Polyangia bacterium, assembly GCA_036263495.1. Classification (GTDB taxonomy): domain Bacteria; phylum Myxococcota_A; class Polyangia; order Palsa-1104; family SHYY01; genus DATAGU01. The sequence continues at coordinate 7,435 of DATAGU010000228.1, forward strand.
GCGGTGCCCGGCGCGGGCGCTGCTCATGGCGGTGTTGGTGCTGCCGATCCTGGGGGCGCATGGCGCGGCGGCGCTGGCTGAGTGGCTGCCGCGGCGGGCGGGGATGCGGCGAGGGGTGGGCGCGGTGGTGGGAGGGCTATGCCTCCTGATCGGTGGAGGGGTGGCCTGGTGGTTGTGGCCGCGGCGCGGCGAGCGGTTGCCCGTGGAGTTGGCCGATCTGGCGCTGATGCAGCTCGCGCTCATGGCGGGGGCGCTCGCGGCGAGTCTGGCGCTCGCGCGGACCGGATGGCTCGGGGGCCGGGGTCTGCTGGTGGTCTGGATGGTGCTCCTGGGGGGCGATCTGCTGGCCACGGGGCGGCGCTATGCGCAGCCGCAGCCCGCCGATTATCCGGCGGGGATGGAGCGCTTCGGCGCGGTGGAATGGCTCCGTGCGCATGCGGACGGGGCGCGCTTCGTCAATGACCCGCGGGGGCCCTTTCGATTGCACAACGTGGGCATGGTGCTCGGGCTCGAGAATGCCTCGGGGTACGACTCGGTCGGCATCTGGCGCTACGTCGATTTTCTGTACCTCCTGAAGAACGGCCGGCCGTATCCGGAGAAGAAGCTCAAGCACGACTTTGCCGGCATCGGGGTGTGGAACCTGTCGTCGCGGCTGCTCGACCTCATGAACGTGCGCTGGCTCATCGCCGAGTCGGCGCCGGCGCAGCCCGGGCCCGGTGGGGGACCGCGCTGGGTGGAGCGTTTTGCGCCCCGACCGGGGGATGCGGCGCCGGCGGCCAAGCACGAGCCGATCTGGAACGCGCGCCTGCGGGTGTACGAGAACCGCAGCGTGCTGCCGCGGGCGTTCGTGGTCTATCGCGCCGAGGTGCCGGGGGCGAGCCCGGGCTTGGGCCGTGGCGATGACGACCGGCTGGCGGCGCGGCTGCTGGCGGCGGACTTCGATCCCGGCCGTGTGGCGCTGCTCGAGGAGCCGCTGCCCGCGCCCTGGCGCTTGCCGGCACCGGAGACGGGCGAGGTACCGCCGCCCTACACGGCGGCCCAGGTGGTGGAGCGCGGGCGACATGAGATGGTCCTGGAGGTCATGGCCGAGGCGCCGGGGCTCCTGGTGGCGAGCGAGATCTTTTATCCGGGGTGGTCGGTGACGGTGGATGGGGAGGAGGCGCCGATCGTGCGTACGGACTGGGCCTTCCGTGGGGTGCCGCTCGGGCCCGGGCATCACCGGGTGGTGTTTCGCTATCGCAGCCGGCCGACCGAGATCGGGCTCGGTCTGTCGGTGCTCGGGCTCATGGCGCTGCTCGGTCTATGGCATGGGTCGCGCCGCACGACGCCGCGCTGAGCAGAGAGGCCTGCGGCTACCGGAGGCTCATGAAAGTTCCCCGGCTCGCAGGCGCTCGGCCAGGCGCGAGTAGCGCGCTTCCACGCGCTCGGTCTTGATGGCGAGGGACACGGCCTTGCGGCTGCCCACCAGCACCACGAGTTTCTTGCCGCGCGTCACGGCGGTGTAGAGGAGGTTGCGCCGCAGCATGACGTAGTGCTGGGTGTGCAGCGGCACCACGACGGCGGGGTATTCGCTGCCCTGGGACTTGTGGATGGAGCAGGCATAGGCGAGCACGAGTTCGTCGAGATCGGCGAGCTGGTAGGTCACTTCTCGATCGTCGAAACGCACGAGCGCCAGGCGCTCTTCGGGGTCGATGCGGGCGATGCGGCCAATGTCGCCGTTGAACACTTCGAGATCATAGTTGTTGATGACCTGCATCACCTTGTCGCCCTCGCGGAAGACGCGGCTGCCGCGCACGAGCTCGCGCGCGGTGCCGTCCGCGGTGGGCGCGGCCGGGTTGAGCAGGGCCTGCAATTCGGCGTTGAGCTGGACCACGCCGAGCGCGCCCCTCTGCATGGGGGTCAGGATCTGGATGTCATCCACCGACTGGTGGCCAAAGCGCTGCGGGATGCGCTGTGCCACGAGCTGTTTGATGGTGGCCACGATGGCCGCGGGATCGTCGCGCTCGATGATGTAGAAGTCGCGCGCGGGCTCGTCGGGCGCGGTGTCCTCGCCGGCGTTCGCTGGGGCGGACGGACGGCCTCCGCCGAACTCGGGCATCTCGCCGGCGTTGATGCGGTGGGCGTTGACCACGATGTGGCTGGCCTCGGCCTGGCGAAAGATGTGCTGGAGCCGCACCACGTCGGCGGCGCCGGAGTCGATGACGTCGCGCAGCACGCTCCCCGGTCCCACCGAGGGCAGCTGGTCCACGTCGCCGACGAGGATGAGCTGCGCGGCGTCGGGCACGGCCTTGAGCAGGTGATAGAGGAGCACCACGTCCACCATCGAGACTTCGTCGACGATGAGGACGTCGGCCTCGAGGGGGTGCTCGCGGTCGCGCTGGAAGCGTCGCTCCTGCGCCGAGAACTCGAGCAGGCGGTGGGCGGTGCGGGCGTCGCGACCGGTGGCCTGCTGCATGCGCTTGGCCGCTCGCCCGGTCGGTGCGCACAGGAGGATGCGGCGCTCCTTCTTCTCGAGGATGCGGATGATGCCGTTGATGATGGTGGTCTTGCCCGTGCCGGGGCCGCCGGTGATGACCAGGAGCTTGGAGGTGATGGCGCGGGTGATGGCGGCGCGCTGCTCGGGGGCCAGGGTGATGCCTTGTTGCTCCTCGAACCAAGCCACGGCGCGCAGGGGATCGATGCGGATGGGGCGTGCCGGGATGTCGAGGAGGGTGCGCAGCTGGGCGGCGGCGCCCCGCTCGGCGTTATAGAGGGAGGCCAGATAGACGGCCTGGCCATGATCGGGGGTACCGAGCGGCTCATGGGGATCGGGGACCGGGGCGCCGAGCGGCTCGATGACGATGCGTCCGGCGGCGGCCAGGGTGTCGAGCGCGGTCTCCACGAGCTCGGGCGGCACGTCGAGCAGGTCGGTCGCCCGCTCGACCAGCGCGGCCCGCGGGAAGTAACAATGTCCTTCGTCGGTGATCTCGGAGAGCGCGTGCAGGGCCCCGGCGGCGGCGCGCTGGGGGGAGTCGCGCGGGATGCCGATCTCGGCGGCGATGCGGTCGGCGATCCGGAAGCCGATGCCGAAGACGTCGAGGGCGAGCTGGTAGGGGTTCTCGCGCACGACGGCCATGGCGCGCCGCCCGTAGGTCTTGAAGATGCGCACGGCGTAGGAGGGCGATACGCCGTGCGACTGGAGGAAGATCATGACCTCCTGGATGTCGCGCTGTTCGAGCCACGCCTCGCGGATGCGGCGGGAGCGCACGGGGCCGATGCCCTCGACTTCGGTCAGCCGTTCGCTGTGGTGCTCGAGCACCTCGAGGGTCTCGAGCTGGAAGTGGCGCACCAGGCGGGCGGCCAGGGCCCGGCCAATGCCTTGCACCAGGCCCGAGCCCAGATACTTTTCGATGCCCGCGAGCGTGGCCGGCTTGATGGGCATGAACGAGGCCACGCGGAACTGCTGGCCGTATTTGCGGTCCTGTTCCCAGCGGCCCCGAAGCCGCAGGTTTTCGCCCGGCTGGACGCCGAGGAGGTTGCCGACCACCGTGATGGGTTCGCGCCGCCCGGGCACGCTCACCTCGGCCACGGTCCAGGCGCTCTCCTCATGGACGTAGCGCATCCGCTCGAGGACGGCGTCGATGGTCTCGGATTCGTCGGCGGCGGACATGGATGGCGAGGACCGGTGGGGCGCCAGAAACCGCCTCCATCATGAGGGGAACCGCCGGGCTTGCCAATCGATGGATGGGTCTGACAACGCCGCGCTTGACCCCTGCCGCCGGCTCAGCCAACAATTACATCCACTGGCAGACCCGCTGGCAGGTCAGCTCCTCTCCCTCCTCTCTCCGCAGAGATACCCCCGGGTGGCGAAACTGGTAAACGCAGGGGACTTAAAATCCCTAGCCGTGCAAGCGGCGTACGGGTTCGACTCCCGTCCCGGGGACTACCGGGCTCGAAACGAGCCCTTGATCCTGCGAGATTCCAGGGGCTTCTGTGAGGCCGCGCCGGCGCTCGCTCGCTCTGCCGGCTGCGCGCCAGGGGAAAAAGAGTAGCGATGCCGAGGGTTTCGGGAAGTGGTGCCAGGCCCCGGCTCAACGGGTTTTAGTTGACGCTCCTTGGACCCTTTGCTACACCACCCTGCGCCTCGGGTGAGGGTGTAGGGATTCTCATGCGGTCTCGCAGGACCTGAAACACCCGCCCGCCGTGCAAGTTTCAAATGGAGGTCCTCGTGTCTGGTTCATTCATCATCGGTCTAGCCGATGCTCCTGCAGCTGCGCAGGCGCCCGCCGCTCCTGCGGCCACCGGTGCGCAGCAGGCCCAGCCTGCCGGACCGCCGCCGAATCCCTTCGGCTGCGGCGGCGCGGGCGGCAATTTCACGATCCCGCTGGCGCTCATCTTCATGGTCTTCTACTTCATGCTCATCCGTCCGCAGCAGAAGCAGCAGAAGGAGCTCACGAACTGGCTCAAGGGCCTCAAGAAGGGCGATGAAGTGGTGACCTCGGGCGGCGTCATCGGCAAGATCACGGGTCTTGACGAACAGGTCGTCACCCTCGAGGTGCAGGAGAAGGTCCGGCTCAAGGTGCTGCGTTCGAACATCACCGGCAAGCCGCCCACCACCGGGCCCAAGGCCACTTCATCGTCATCCACTACATCTACGGCGGAGACGAGCAAGTAGGCGGCTCGCCCGCCCCCGTGCCGCCACCGATCCGACTCACGCCCGCTTTGGAACCCGCGCCAAAGGTACTGCATGGAACGCTCCTGGATCTATAAAGTCGCCCTCTACCTTGGCATCACCCTGGTCTCGGCCATCGTGCTCGTGCCCTCGGTCGCCACCTGGTTCGGCAAGGACGAGGCGCTGCCGGCCTTTTTCCAGAAGAACATCACCCGCAAGATTTCGCTCGGCCTCGACCTCCAGGGAGGTCTGCACCTCGTCTACGAGGTCCAGGTCGACAAGGCCATCAGTGACAAGGCCGACCGTCTGGCGAGCGAGATCGAGGAGAAGCTGCGCAAGGACCGCAAGGTCACCAACGTGGGCGTGGTCCGCACCGGCAAGGGTGTCGACAGCGAGCTCATCATCAGCTTCAAGGACCCGGGCGACATGAAGAAGGTCGACCGCGAGTTCCTGCGCTCGGTGCGCAACGATCTCTACGAGGACGCACGCGATCAGTCCAAGGGCGAGATCCGGCTCAAGCTCAACCAGGATCAGATCGATGAGCTGCGCGACTATGCCGTGCGCCAGGGCGTCGAGACCATCCGCAACCGCGTCGACAAGCTGGCCGTGGCCGAGCCCACCATCATCCGCAAGGGCACCGACATCGTCGTCGAGCTGCCGGGCCTCAAGCCGGCCGACTTCGAGCGCGTCAAGAACCTCATCGGCCGCACCGCCCAGCTCGAGTTCAAGATCGTCGACGACGGCGCGACCTACATGACCAAGGTCGCCAGCCTGGCGAGGGACAAGAAGGCGCAGTACCCGGGGCTCGAGATCGGCAACGGCGACTGGAGCGAACGCGACGCCGGCACGCCGCATACGGATCTCTTCCTCAAGGCCAAGGACAAGGCGGTGCTCGAGAAGTTCTTCGCCGACCTCTCGCCAGAGGATCAGGTGCCGGGGGATCACGAGATCGGGTACGAGCAGATCGCGGCGAGCAGTGATGACGTGGGCACGGGCGAGACGCGGGACAAGGTGTGGCGCACCTACTACCTCCACCGCCGCGCCGAGCTCACGGGTGAGTACCTCACCGACGCCGAGGTGCAGTGGGACACGCAGACGGGGCGGCCCGAGGTCGGGATCACGTTCGATCGCCGCGGCGCGGACCTCTTCGAGAAGGTCTCGGGCCAGAACATCGGCCGCAAAATGGCCATCATCCTCGACGAGAAGGTCACCTCCGCGCCGGTCATCGAGTCGAAGATCGGCGGCGGGCGGGCGCGAATCACCCTGGGCGGCCTCGGCGACCCGCTCCTCCTGCAGGAGGAGGCTAAAGATCTCGTGGCCGTCCTGCGCACGGGCGCGCTGCCGGCTCCTCTCAAGAAGACCTTCGAGACCCAGGTGGGGCCGACTTTGGGCCGCGATCAGGTGGACAAGGCCAAGCTGTCGATGGCCATCGGCTCGATCGCGGTCATCCTGTTCATGCTCATCTACTACCGGATGTCGGGCCTCATCGCGAACCTCGCGATGGTGCTCAACATCCTCTACCTCCTCGCCATCCTCGCCGGGCTGCAGGCCACGCTGACGCTGCCGGGCATCGCCGGCGTCGTGCTGACCGTGGGTATGGCGGTGGACGCCAACATCATCATCTACGAGCGCATCCGTGAGGAGCTACGCGCCGGCAAATCGGCGCGCGGTGCCGTGGAGGCGGGCTTCAACAAGGCCTTCTGGACGGTGTTCGACGCGCACGTTACCAACCTCGTGGCGGGCATCGTGCTCTACACCTACGGCACCGGCCCCATCCGCGGCTTCGCCGTGACCCTGATGGCCGGCATCGTCTGCAACCTGTTCACCTCGGTGTGGTTGTCGCGGGCGATGTTCGACGTCATTGTGGGGCGCAAGAAGGGTGCGGCGCTCAGCATCTGAACCATTGAACCGACCTGGAGGTCGCGTCAGAGCGGGGCGACCGGGTTTTACGAAACCTGCCTCCACCTTGCGCCAGGGGCGCGGGCGAGAGTGAAAAAAAGATGAGCAAGTTCTTCGAGATCATTAGACCGGATCACAACTTCGAGTTCGTCGGCCGCCAGAAGCTCTTCCTTGGGATTTCGAGCTTCCTCGTGGTGCTGTCGTTCTTGATGCTCCCTATCAACGCCTTCCTCATCAAATCGCGCGGCCTGCCGCTCAACTATTCGATCGACTTCCGCGGCGGCACCGAGATGCAGATCCAGTTCGCGGCGCCGCAGGACTCGGGCAAGGTCCGCGGCGCGCTCAACGCCGGCGGCTTCAAGGACCCCGAGGTGGTCAAGCTGAACACCGCCGAGCATCCAAACACGTACCTCGTGCGCTTCGCCACCGTGTCGCCGGTGTCCGAGGAGCAGGCGCAGAAGATCGAGGCGCGCATGCGCTCGACCCTCGGCAACGACGCCGTGCGCAAGTTCGAGTTCTCGGAGGGCGGTGACAAGATCTACGTGCGCTACACCAAGGCGGTCGAGACGACGCAGATCGCGGAGATGCTCAAGGCCGAGGGCGTGCAGAACAACACCGTGCAGCGCTTTGGCCGGCCCGAGGACAACACCTACGAGATCATCCTGGTGGGCCTCGACACCGAGGTGAAGCGGGCGCTCGAGTCCAAGATGGGAGAGGGCGCGGTGGCGGCCATCCCGTCGGTGGAGTCGGTGGGCGCGCGCGCCGGCAAGGAGCTGCGCGACGATGGCATCAAGTCGCTCCTGGCGGCGATCATGTTCATCCTCGCCTACATCGCGGTGCGCTTCGATTTCCGATATGGCCCGGGTACGGTGGCGGCCCTGCTGCACGACGCCATCCTGGTGATGGGGGCGTTCGCCGTCCTCTACATCGACTTCTCGCTCGTGACCATCGCCGCCATCCTGACGGTGATTGGCTACTCGATGAATGACACCATCGTGGTGTTCGACCGCATCCGTGAGAACGCGGCGCGGCTTCGCGACAAGAAATTCGACCGTGTGGTGAACTCGTCGATCAACGAGACGCTGTCGCGCACCATCCTTACCTCGGCGACGGTGTTCTTCGTCACCCTGGCGATGAACATCTGGGGCACGGGCTCCATCCGCGAGTTCGGCTTTGCGATGAACGTGGGCGTCATCGTCGGCACCTACTCCTCGATCTTCGTGGCGGCGCCGATCCTCATCTGGCTCAACGACCGCTTCTTCAAGGCCACGGGCAAGCCCGCCAAGCAAGCGAGCTAGCCCGCCGCGTCTCCTTCCCTCTACGTCGTCTCCGTAGCCTCTCCGTGAAGAAAGTGTGTGCGCTCCTCCTGGAGCGCACAGAAGGCGTCCTCGGCCTCGTCGAGGAGCAGGGCAAGTGCGCCTGACAAACGCAAGCCGTCATCCTCGCTGAGCGGCACAAGACCGAGGCGCTGGCGCATGCGATCGATGACCCGGGTGAGCCCAGGGGCATCCTCGTAATGGGCGAAGAAGGAGCCGGCGCCGAGCTGCGCCATCAGGCTCGAGAGGCGCGTGTGGAAGATCTCACGCTCTTCGGCCGGGCGCACGACGCGCGAGAAGTGATAGCGATCGGCCGCGGCCATGGCCGGTGCTCCGGCGGTGGCGGCGAGGTCCGCGGTGAGCGCAGGCCGGAGGGCGGCTCCTCTTCCTGGACCGGCGTGACGGATGAGGGCGCTGTCGAGGCAGAGCTCCCAGGTGATGTGGGCCCAGAGGAGCACCTTGGGCGCCTCCAGTCGAGCCGAGCGCAAAACCTCGCGCGTGTGCTCCTCGCCCCGCCGGAACACCTCGGAGGCGTGGAACCAATGATCGGCCGCGAGATGATGCTCGATGCCGGCTTCGACGTCATTGCCCGGGTGACCGCCGTCCAGGTGAGCCAGCGGTTGCGCGCGCACCCGGCGGTCCACCATGCGCCAAAGGTCGGGCAACATGGCTCCGACCCCAGCCGCTGCCGAGCCGAGCTCGCGTGCGGCGAGATGGCGATGAAGAAGAAAGTTCATGGCAGCTCTGCGCCCGCGACGTGGCTCCGCCGGGATGCCGGGGATGGTACACCCCCGGACCGCATCACGCAGGTCCCGAACACCAAGCCGGCTCAGCATCGTACGATGCGCCATGCGGCCGGCTGGCGGACGGACGCCCGCTGGAGATGCGCGTCCCCGGTGTCAGCTCGTGCGAGGCTCGGTCGTCTCGCCGGCCGGCATCTCACCGGCCGGCGCCTCCGGCGCGGCGCCGCCTTCCCCTTCCGGGGCAAAGACGGCCTCGCCCTCGCTCACGAGCGCCGGCAGCGCATCCTCGGCCACCTGACGGGCGACGAAGTACTTCTTGGGAAAGCGTGAGCCGATGAGCACCCGCTGGTGATAATCGTCGAGCGATCGCTGCAGCGCGTCCATCGCTGCGTCGACGGCTCCGAACGCATCCTGGCCGCGCTTGTTCGCCACGAGGACCGTGCCCGGCACTCGCAGACGCGCGAGGCAGCGTATGAAGCGCCGCTTGCTCGCCCCGCTGGGGCTCTCCAGTGCCACATGCAACTCGAAGTCATCTCGGTCGAAGTGGCGTGGGAGCGTCTGGGCGCGTCTGTCGATGTATTCTTGAAGCGCGGGTGGCACGGGAAGGTGAGGGGAAGAAATGATCAGTCTCATCGAAAGACAATCTTAAGACGCGGCGTCGAGGAGGAAAGGCACCGCGGAGGATCCGGAGACCCATGCGACCACCTCCCCCCAAGGCGCAGCTCTTCACGATCGCGCTCTTGCTCATCACGCTGGTGAGCATCTTGGCGTTGCGCCAGAGCTGCGCGGGCGGCATCGCCCAGCTGTTCCAGACCATCGACACCCCTCACGACGCCGGTCATCGGGACTGATCGGATCGCGGAGGACGTGCCTTCGGTTTGGGCTAATGCCGGCTGGCAGGCGGCACGATGCCGTTCAGGCGTAGATAGAAGACCAGCTGGCCGTAGTGATTGTTGTTGTGTCCGATGGCCTGGATGAGGAGGAACCGGCGCGTGGTCTTGCCGAAGAACTGCGACTGCACGACCTGGGCGTCGTTCTTGCCGGCCACGCGGCCGATCACGGCCGCACCCTCGGTCACGACCTTGCGCACGAGGGCGATGATCTCGGCCTTGGTCTTGAGCTGCTCCACGCCCGTGTCCTTGGGCGACACGGTCTTGCCCTCGGCGTTGGCGAGCAGGATCTTCATGGCCAGGGCGGCGTGCTTGAGCTGATCGCCGAAGGTGTCGACGTCCGAGGTTGGCCGGTAACCGTACTTCTCCTCGGGCATGGCCTCAGCCGCTTCTAGGAGACGATCGGTGCAGCTCTTCCATTGATCCGGCCAGTCCTTGGAGGCGGCGGCGGAGGCGGCGGAGCCCGGCTCTTCTCCGGTAGCGGGGAAGGCGCAGGCGAGAGAGAAGGCGATGAGGGGGAGCGTTGTTCTCATTCTCATGGAGGAGTCCTCGTGTAAGTGCGGTCAGTGCGCCGGTTCGGGCAGTGGTGTGGTGCCTGTCTTCTCCGCGCTCCACTGGTAGAAACGCCGCTGGAGCGCGCGGTCATGGCTGAGCTGTGAGCTCCGGGCCTCCTGCGTGCCGGCGTAGTAGCGTCCGGTCACACGGGCCAGCTCGGGCAGCGTCGCCAGCCGCACCTCGCCGGCGGCCCCTTCTTCGAGGCTGGCCCCGCCCATGTTGAACCCCTCGCGCAGGAGCTTGGTGCCGATGACTCCCGGATGGAGCGCGTTGACCGTGATCGCGCGTCCTCCGAGCCGCCGCGCCAGCTCGTAGGTGAAGAGCACGTTGGCGAGCTTCGAGGCCGCGTAGGCGGCGTAGCCTGACAGACGGTTGAGCGCATCGAGATCGTGCGCGTCGATGGTGCCGCGCTGGTGCGCGACGGAGCTCACATTGAGGATGCGGGCCGCGACGCTGCGCTCGAGCGCAGGCAGGAGGAGGTGCGTGAGCACGAAGGGCGCCAGGTGATTGATGGCCAGCGTGGCCTCGAAGCCCTCGGGTGTGAGCCGGTGCTCGTGGAGGAACACGCCGGCGTTGTTGATGAGGACGTCGATGTGCTCGTGCATGTCGAGCGTGGTGCGCGCGAGCTGGCGCACCTCGACGAGGGAGCCAAGATCGCCGGCCATGATATCGATCTGCGCGCCTGCTGCTGCCCCCGCCAGCCGCTGGCGTGCCGCCTCGGCCTTGGCGAGCGTGCGACCGTGCACGATCACGCGCCACCCTCGTTGCACGAGCTCGAGCGCCGCCCGCTGGCCGATCCCGTCTGTGGCGCCGGTGATGAGGGCGATGGGTGGACTCATGCGCGGCATCATACTCGGAACGGGATCCGCCCGACCTGCTCGGGGTCCCGATCCGCCGCTCGATCTCTGGAGGACTACGTGCGGGCCCGGGCCGCCGCGGGTTCGGATCCATGCGACCCGACGAGGAGCGTCATCAAGAAACCGCCCCCCACGCCGCTCGCGTGGGCGAGGAGGCTCACCTGCGGCGTGAGCAGGTCGAAGACCACCTGCAGACCGAGGAGCGATAGCGTCTCGCGGAGACGATGCCGGGCGAGCTGCGAGCGGTCGCGCCGCCAGCCGCGGAGGAAGATGGCCAGGTTGGCGCCCACCAGGCCCATGACGCAGCCCGAGGCGCCCACCATCGCGCGCGGGCCGATCCAGCCGAGGGCATCGAGCCCGAGCGCGACCAGGCCGCCGCTCAGCCCCGATACGACATACACCACGGCGTAGCGCAGGGGGCCAAGTCCGACCTCGACCGGGCGGCCGAGGATGTAGAGGCCCATCAGGTTGAGCCCGAGGTGGACCGGGCCGGCGTGGAGGAAGGTGGAACTGAGGAGGCGCCACCACTCGCCCGCACGAACGGCCTCGGGCACGAACGCCCCCAGCTCGTAGAGCACGCGCTCATCGGTGCTGCCGCCGCGCACGACCTCCAGGCCAAAGACGAGCAGGTTGAGACCGATGAACACATAGGTGACCCAGGGGCTCCGGGCCGCCGGGACCGTGCCGCCATAACGCTCCTCCTCGTCCAGGCGGCGTTCGATCTCGGCGAGGACCGCCTCGACCTCGGGGGACACGAGGATGGGCGGAGGCGTGCCCTCCTTGAGGCGTGCGGCGGCGCTCATCCGCACCAGGTGATCCCCGTGCGTGCAGAGCGCCTCGAGCTCGCCGCGCACCGCCTCGCCGCGGCCGGCCGCGATCTCCGCCGTGGCCCGCCAGAGCCGCCGCGTGCTCTCGGGCGTACCGGCGAGCCGCGTGTGCAGGACGGCCTCGACCTGCGCGGTGCGTCCGGCAAAGGCCGACAGATAGAGGTAAAAGCCATCGAGCAGGGACGACGCCCCGGGCCGTGCGCGATCCAGGAGCGGCGCGAGCCGGCGAAAGAGTCGGCCCAGCTCGTCGAGACGGCCGGTCTCGCCGAGGGCGCGGAGATAGATGAGGCCGAGCGTCGGGTCTTCCCACAGCTCCTCGACGCGGAGGCGCGTACGGCCCCAGGAAACGATGTCTTCCCACCGTCCGGACAGCCGCCACAGCTGCATCTGTGCATGGCGACCGAGCGGCGTGCCGCTCGCCTGGCACTCGAGGAGGAGCCGTTGCGCCCCTTCCGCATCGCCCTGCTGCATCCGCTCGAGCGCCTCGAGGAGGAACAGGCGCTCGCGCCATCCGTCTCGATCCGGGGGATGCAGCCAGCCGAGGACACGTGCGATCCAGAGCGCACGGCCGAACCGCTGCCGCTCGATCTCCTGCTGTATCCAGCGCGTGCCCAGCATCGGCGGAAGGACCAGCAAGGCCCAAAGCCCGCCGGCCAGATACCCTCCGATCGCAGGCAACCACCACCAGCCGACCAGCGTGGCCGCGAGGATCAGCGCATGGATCGCAAACCAGCGGCGGCTGTGCCAGGCGCGAGCCCGCACGAGACCGATAAGCCCTGAAGCCGACGAGAGCCCAGCGATCCAGAGGAGAATATCGTTCAGAGCCACCGCGTCTTTATACAGTGCCGTTCACACGCTTGCTCCGCCCAGGGCCTGCCGGTCTTCGCTCTCCGCAGGCTTCGCCCGCCATCGGATCCCATGGATGCGTGGGAACGGCTGATGAGCGCAGGCCGTGACATGACCGTCGAGGAGGGCAGGCGGGCATGGGTCTGCTACAATCGTCTGTCATCCATGCTTGCCGAGCCAGCGCCACGAGAAGCCGAGGTGGGAGAGACCCTTGGCGTCTATCACCTCGAGGCCCTCGCGGGCGAGGGTGGCATGGGTCGTGTGTTCCGCGCGGTGCACGAGAAGCTCGGCCGCACGGTGGCGCTCAAGGTCCTGCGGCGCAAGTATGCGAGCCGGCCCGAGGCGGTGTCGCGGTTCCTCGAGGAGGCGCGGGCCGCGAGCCGCATCCGCCATCCCCACCTCGTGGAGGTGACCGACTTCGTCTCCGGCGAGCCGGACGGCGACAGTTACTACATCATGGAGTGGCTGGACGGCATCGACCTGGCCGCGCTCCTGCGGCGGCGCGGGACGATCCCGGCGGACGTGGTGATCTCGTTCGGCCGCCAGCTCGCCTCGGTGCTGGCGGCGCTGCACCAGGCAGGGATCGTCCATCGCGACATCAAGCCGGAGAACATCTTCGTCATCGAGGTGGACGGGGACTATTACCTGAAGCTCCTCGATCTCGGGGTCGCGCTGCCCACCGGGGGCGAGACCCTGAGCGCCGTGGCTGGCACGCCGGCCTACTTCTCACCCGAGGCCGCGGCCGGCGGGGCCGTGGACGCGCGCGCCGACATCTACTCGCTCGGCGTGGTGCTCTACGAGCTGCTCACCGGGGCGCCGCCCTTCCTGGGCGACACCCTGGCCGAGTACGCCATGAAGCACATGACCGAGAAGCCGCGCCCGGTGACCGAGGCCGCGCACGGTCCGGTACCGCACCTCCTCGCGCAGGTGATCGATCGCTGCCTCGAGAAAGATCCCGATCGCCGCTTCCAGTCGATGGCAGAGCTGGCGGACGTCTTCGAGGCCCTGGAGCAGGAGGGGCCCGGCAAGCCGCGCCGGAAGCGCCGGCGCTGGGTCGCGATCTGGGTCGCGTCGTCGCTCGCCGCAGCCACGGGGATCGCCGGCCTGGTGTGGCTCGCGCGGTACAGTCGCGCTCCGGCCGCGCAGCCCGACGCGTTGCCGGCGGTGGTCCGGACGGCCCCTGCGTCCACGGCTCCCCGATCTGCGCCCCCCGCGCCTGGGGCCGAGCGGCTCCCGGTCGAGCTCGCCACGAAGCCCCCCGGCGCGGAGGTCATGCGGGACGGCATGACGCTCGGCACCACGCCGTGTCGGGTGCGGCTGCCGCGCGGTCCCTCGATGCTCAAGTTCCGCCTGCCCGGGTACCGCACGGCCGAGCGTGAGCTCGACCCCGAGCGGCAGCCACTGCTGACGATCAGCCTCGAGCGCATGGCCCATCACAAGAACACCGACGCCAGCCTGACCGACACGGTCGATGCAGGGCGATCCGGCGGCGGCCCCACCCCCTGAGCTCGCTCCAACGTTCGATCAGTGACGAGAGGGTCAGGTGTCGCGTTTGCGCTCGAGGAGACGCTCCTTGAGACGCAGGGTCGACTTGGCGGCGAGCGCGCGCACCACGTCCGTGGCGCTGTCGGTCAAGGCGGCGCGGGCCAGGAGCGAGCCCGGGCGCGTGGGCGGGTGGGCCAGGGGCTCATCGCCGACCGCGAGCCGGAGGAGGGCGGTGCGCGCCGCCAGCGCCGTCGGCTCCGGCACGTCCGGCAGGGGCAGCGAGGGCGGCAGGCGGCGCCGCGCGATCCCGAGCGCGAAGTAGACGGCGGCCACGGCGTGACGGCGACGCGCCTCGGCCGCCACCGGGTGCTCTGCGCTCCCCTGGGCGCTCGCCCGCGAGGCCAGACAGGCCACGTCGATCAACCACAGGGGTGAATCGCCAAAGGAGTGGGTCGCGGCGTGCGCCAGCACGAAGAACAGCTGGTCATCCCAAGCGGGTGCAGGGAGCGGCCGGCCGAGGGCAGGCGCCTCCACCGAGATGGCGCGCCCGAACCAATCCCCGATCTGGCCATCGATCCCGAGCTCATGGGTCAGGCGGGTGTGCAGCTCGATGGTGGGCGCACGCTCATGGACGTAGACGGCGTGATGGGTGTAGCTGAGGTCGAAGCGGCGTCGCCCGGCACCATGACGCTGGTAGCCGCGGGCCAGGAGCCGCGCGCCGAGTCGCTCGACATCGTCCGGCCGGATCGCCAGGTCGAGATCCAGCATGGGGCGCATCCCCGGATCGGGATACACGGTGAAGGCGAGCAGCGCGCCCTTGAGCGGCAGCACCGGCACGCCGAGCGCCGCCGCGTCCTCGAGCGAAGCGAGGAGCGCCGCGCCGATCTCGCGGGACCGCGCCAGGGTGGCCACGTAGGCATGACGGGCCGCGGTCCGCTCCGCGGGCGGGAGCGCGTCGAGCCGTCCCTCGCGCTCCAGCACGGCGTGCAGCAGGGGTAGAAGCTCCCCTCGCCGCCGCACAGCCTCAGGCAGAGCGAGCAGCCAGTCCGCGGCGAGGGGGCCCATGAATCGCAGGAGGGAACCGCGAGGTTCAGTGCGTGTGGCGGCGGTGGAGATAGCGGCCGAGCGTCCAGATGGGGAAGTAGTTTTTATAAAGGTCGTAGTGAAGCATGGCCGAGTGGAAGAACACGCCGGCCACGGCCTCTTGCGGGAAATCGCCGTTCGGCAGCTGGCGGGAGGCGAGCAGCCGGATGCCGCGCTCGATCGCCTCCTCCGCGGGATACTCGGCCGCGAGGAGCGCCGACAGCGCCCAGGCCGTCATGATCACCTGCGACTGCACATGGGGCACATACTCGTGCCGCTCGCAGCTCGTGTAGTGCTCGCCCCAGCCACCATCGGCCATCTGGTGATCGAGCAGCCAGCGGCAGGCGCGCTGGAGGGCCGGATGCGACGCCGGGATGCCGGCGGCGCGCAGGCCCTCGATGGCGAACAGGATGGCATAGGTGAAGTTGACGCCCCACAGCCCCTCCCAGCTGCCGTCGGGCCGCTGGGCGCGGAGCAGGAAGGCCACGCCACGCTCGACGGCGCCGTCGATCTCGGCGTGCAGGACGTCGGGATAGTGACGGCGGAAGCGCGCGAGCGACGCGATGCAGCTCGCGCTGCACTCGACATAGGAGAGCTCGACCATGCAGTTGCCGAACATCTCCGAGGGGTTCAGGCGCTCGAGCGCGAGCGTGCCGCGGTTACGTTCGTAGGAGCCAAAGCCGCCGTCGTCGTTCTGGCGGGCCAGGACGAACGCCGCGGCGTGGCGCAGCATCTCGCCGGAAACGCGCTCCTCGGCCGGGACCTCGGGGCCGATGTGGAGGAGCGCGGTCAGCGCCTCGGCCGTGCAGTCGGACACCGGCCAGCGATGATAGTCGTCGGAGAAACAGAAGCCGCCCAGGCGCTGATCGCGGAACCAGAGCTCGCGGTGGGGGATCTCCTCCTTCATCTGCACCTCGCGGAGAAAGCCGTAGGCGCGACGCACCGCCGGGGCGATGCGGCCGCGCACGTCGGCCGGACCGTCGGCGAGCGCCTGCAGGATGAACGAGGTGTCCCAGATGTGGGAGAACGCGCCGCAGTAGCGGATGCCCTCCTCCTCGTCCTGCCAGCGCCAGACCTCGAGGGCCTCGACCGTGCGCTGGAAGTCTTCGCCGTGCGGGTCGCGATCCCACACCGCCAGCAGGTTGAGGAAACCGTTGACCGGCGAGACGCAGGCGTACTGGGTCGAGCGCAGCTCGAAGAGGATGTGCTGATAGCAGCGATCGAGGGCCATCTTGCGCAGCTTGCGGGACGGATGGCGCTCGTAGGTGTAGAGGCCATCGTAGAGCGTGCGCAGGAGCCGCGTCGGCGCGGCGTAGAGATCGGTCGGCGCGATGGCGTGGCGATAGGCGGCGAAGTCGATGCTGCCGTACGGGATGGGATAGAGCTCGCGGCGCAGCTCCTCGATGAGGGGTGTGACCGGCCCGGAGAAGCGGCGGCCGTAGAGGTAGCCCATGCCGAGGTAGATGAGGCGCGTGTGATTGTACATGCGCCGCGGGTGCATGGGCGCCCACGTCGGGAGGAGCCACAGCTCGGGCGGGACGGGGTTGATGCCCTCCCAGCCATACAGATTGAGGAACGCGAGCCAGAGCTTGCCCCAGCTCGGGATGTGGAGGACGCCGCCATGGGCGGAGAGCCAGCGGCGCGCCCGCGCGGGCATCTCGTCGTCGGGCGAGAGGCCGAGCAGGCGGAGCGCGACATAGCCGAGGGTGGTGGCGAAGACGTAGGCGCGTGATTCGGGGTGCAGACCCCAGCCGCCACCGGGGACCTCCCAGCGCTCGAAGTACCGTACGTAGGGTGCGCGTTCCTCTTGGGGGATGGGGCGTCCGGTGAGGTGGCGCACGATGACGTACTGGGAGAGGAGGATGGTGCACCACTTGACCTCGCCGACCCAGCAGCCGCGCTCCTGCTGGATCGAGGCGAGGTGATCCACGGCGCGGTCGAGGGCGCGGCGGGCAGTGGCGCGAGTGTCGACGGCACCGCCCGTGGCAGGCGCCTGGTGAGCTTGCAGGTCCATGTGGCGCACTCTACACGGAAACCACGCGCCTGGCAGCGACCTGGGGCATCGCCGGAGGGCCGCCGATAGAACGGCTCCCACCCTCCCTCCCAGACCACGATGAGGATGTGCTGGCCGCCTTGTTCCAGACCGACTGACCGTCGCCGCATCGCCATCGCTGGCTGCGCTGCAGCAGGCAGACGAATGCGGTATTTCGGCCGGGGTCCAGGGCGATGTCCTGGTCACCCTTTTGCTTCAGTGAAGCGATATGCGCACCATGACATGGACGATGGCGGGCCTCGCTCTGCTGCTGTCGGGAGCGGCGCGGGCCGAACTCACCCAGCTCCACCGGGTCGATCTGTCGACCCACGCCAAGCAGGAGGCATCCAGCCTGAACACCGAGGCTGCCACGGCTCTGATGAGACAGGACTATGGCAAGGCCCTCGCCCTGGCGACCCGGGCATCACAGGCCGATCCCAGCGATCCCTGGTCGCATTACACCCGGGCGCAGGCGCTGGCCAACCTGCAGCGGGTCGACGACGCATTGGGAGAATTCAACGCAGCCCTCGAGCGGTACCTGCCCGAAGACACCTGGGGGCAATCTGTGGCGCTCTATGGCCGCGCCCTGGCCCTCGACCAGGCGGGCCGCTGCAAGGACGCACAGGCGGCGTATGACAAGTACGTTCAGTTCGTCCAGCCCCTCGACCCCCAGGCGGCCCAGGTGGCCTCCCTCCAGAGCGAACGCTGCCCGCTGCCCGCCAGTGAGCTGGGCCGGCAGCCTGTGAGGGGCAGTGAGCCGCCGGAGCGCCAGCCGGCCGTGGGGACGGAGCCGACGGACAACGGGCCACGACAGACGCCGGAGCCCTGAGCGACCGGTTCAACGTTCGAGAGGGGAGTGCCGGCGAGCCGCCAGCAGAGGAAAGGAGACGTGATGAGGGCGGTTACTGCGCGTCTTCGGACTTGAGGCCGGCGGCCTCATCGACCAGCTGCTCGAGGTGGCCCACCTGATCGAGCAGCGCCGCGGGGGTCTTCGCCTGGCCGATCTCCCAGCCCTTGCGGCTGTAGTAGCGCTGGGTGCCGCGCGTGGCCCCGGCCAGCTCCAGGCAGAAATCGAAGCCATCCTGATGGCAGCGAGAGGCGCGATAGCCCGCGCGTTCGCGGTCGCGCGAGTGCGGGAAGAGGAGATCCATCTGACCATCACTGCGGCGCTCGTAGCGGAAGAGCTCCCAGGCGCCCTTCCAGCGGGCGCGGTTCTCGAAGACGCCCACCGGCTGCTCCGTGACCGCGACGAACACCTGCACGCTGTCGCGCTCGCTGCGCGGCAGGTGGTCGACCCACAGGCGATCGAACATCAGCTTGGGATCGCCGGCATCGCTCGACGTGGTGTCATGCCAGGCGCGCCACGCGAGCCCGAGCCCGACGGCCAGGACACTCACCCACAAGAATTTCTTCATCTGCATCCTCCTCTCGGCGGCGGAGTAGAAGATAGGCCGCCGCGCACGGGCGCATGAGAGCGCTCTGATGGGGCGATGTCAATGTGGGAGCACAGGTCGGCACTGCAAGTAGGGGCAGGGGAGGGGTCGGGCGGCAGGAAGATCAGTTGCGGGCTTGCGCGCGCTCGCGCATCGACGCCCACCACACGTAGCCGCACAGCCCCACGAACAGGGCGATGGAGACCAGCTGCGAGGCCGTGGGGTCGTCGAAGATGGGACTCTTCACCTTGTCCTCGGCGTACCAGGGGAACAGCCGCAGGGACGCGCCAAAGACGCCGCCCAGGGCGCCGCCGGCCATGAGCCCCGAGGCCACGATGACGCCCCGCTCGCGGATCGCCGCCCCTGGCTCTCCGCCCATGCGCTCGCTGCGCCGGTTGATGAAGTGCGCCAGGGCGCCGCCGACCAGCGCGGGTGTGTTGAGATCGAGCGGCAGGTACATGCCGAGCGCGAACGTGAGCGCGGGCACGCGCAGCATCTCCATGGCCACGGCCAGCGCCGCGCCCACGCCGAAGAGCAGCACGGCCACCGGCTGGTGGCTCATGAAGCCTTCGACCAGCGCCTTCATGATCGAGGCCTGCGGCGCGGCCAGCACCGGCAGCGTGTTGCCCGGCTGCGCCTCGCCGAACTGGAAGGTGCGCGCCAGCATCATGAGCGTGAGGCCGACGGCCACGGCGGCGGCGATGACGCCGGCGAGCTTGACCTTCTCCTGCCGCTCCGGGGTCGCGCCGAGCCAGTAGCCCACCTTGAGGTCGGTCACGGTCTGACCCGAGACCGACAGGGCCGTGCACACCATGCCGGCGATGGCCATGACGAAGAACATGCCCGCCTTGCCCTCGAGACCGAAGCTGAGGAGCACGACCGAGGAGATGATGATGGTGAGCATGGTCATGCCCGAGATCGGGTTGCGGGCGGTGGTGGCGATGGCGTTGGCGGCCACGGAGGTGAAGAAGAAGGCGAAGACGAGGGTGAGGCCGAGGCCGACGAGGAGGACGACGACGCCGACCCCGAGGGACTGGAAGAACACGCCCATGCCGAGGGCGCACAGGACCACGACGCCGGCCAGCCAGCCGATGGGGACGTCGCGGTCGGTGCGCTCGGTGGTGTGGGCCTCGCCGCCGCCAAAGGCGCGCGCCGCGATGCGGAAGGAGCCGAGGACCACGCCGAGCGACTTCAGGATGCCGAAGATGCCGGCGGTGGCGATGGCGCCGACGCCGATGAAGCGCACGTAGCCGCGGAAGATCTGCGCCGCGGTCATGGCCGCGATGGGCACGGTGGCGGGATAGACGGGGTCGGGAAAGTGCTGGCCCACCATCCAGATGAGCGGCACGAACACGAAGTTCGCGACCACGCCGCCGGCGCACAGGATGAGCGAGGAGCGCAGGCCCATGACGTAGCCGAGGCCGAGGATGAAGCCGATGGCGTCGAAGCCGAGGACGATGCGGGCGCGCTCGCCGAGCACGCGCATGAAGGGCAGGAATTTGAAGTCGAGGTTCTCGCGCCACAGCTGGAAGGTGGTGGCGAGGAAGTCATAGGCGGCGGAGATGCCCGTGGCCTGGAGGAGGAGCTGCGCCTGCGAGCCGCCCTTCTCGCCGGTGACGAGGACCTCCGTGATGGCGGTGGCCTCGGGGTAGGGGAACTGGCCGTGCATCTCGCGCACGAAGTAGCGGCGCAGCGGGATGAGGAAGAGCACGCCGAGGACGCCGCCGGCCAGGCAGATGAAGATGGTCTGCACCGGGTGGGGGTCGAGCTGGAGGGCGTAGAGCGCGGGCACGGTGAAGATGGCGCCGGCGACGACCGAGCCGGAGACGCCGCCGATGCCGGAGATGATGACGTTCTCGAGCAGGGTGGAGCGCCGGCGGTAGGCGCGCGCGAGGCCGATGGCGAGGATGGAGATGGGGATGGCGGCCTCCATGACCTGGCCGACCTTGAGGCCGGAGTAGGCGGAGGCGATGGTGAAGAGGACGCACAGAAAGAGGCCCCAGGCGATCGAGCGCGGCGTGGTCTCGGCCTGGGGAGTGCTCGCGGGGACGATGGGCTGGTAGGTCTCGCCCGCGGCGAGGGGGGTGTAGGCGTTGGCCGGCAGCGCGACGCCGCCCGCGTGGGCTTCACCGGGGGTGCCGGAGGAGGCCGAGGCGGCTGGGGTGGGGGAAGGGGATGCGGCAGACGGGGTTTGCGGGGTCGGCTGACCGGGATTCATGGCCCGGGATAGTAGGCTGCGGATGCGCCGCGCCGCAACCGAGGGAGAGCAAAGGATCTTCGCCGATCAGTCGCAAATCCGCTCCGTCTCGGCCAGTGCCAGCTCAAGCGATCGGCACTGCCGCGGCCTGATGCTCTTGCGCTTGAGGTCATCGCCCCACCCAAGTGCCGCCGCTCTCAGTTCCTCGTCCCCGATCTCGTGCTTGTAATTCTTGCTCTCGTCGACGGGGCACGGGCATACAGATAGGCCCAGGTCTCCAGGTTGCGACGCGGGATCCACAGGGCGACGCGCTCCTCGCGGCGGCGTGGGGGCTCGCCGGCCGTCGGGAGTGACGCGGCCAACTGGCGAGCGCGCTCGCTGACCTCGTGCACGTCGGCATCGGTACAGACGAGCAGCTTGATCCCCTGACGGGCACGCTGCGCGCGCAGCTCGCGAGCATAGTTCTCCCGTACGAACTGCTCGCCGGATTGCGAACCGGACGGACAGATACGTGGCTCGAACAGCCTTTTGTTCCAACCGAGGCGCGTCAGGGCACGGCGAGCGAAGTCGTAGTCTTCGACCCCCTCGCAGAGGATGATGACCTTGGCCGTGCGGCTACTCATGGATCCAGCCGCGTGAGACCAGCTCGGAGACCGGCAGCCCCTCATCGGCTTCCTGAATGGCGATCCGCCGTGCCTTGACCGGGCCCATCCCCTTGCGATCGAACCAGTAGCCGTACCTCGTGGCGAGGAGATTGATCACTCTCGGGTGGTGCGAGATGAGCAGCACTTGCCCGCCCCGGTCCACCACCTGATCGCGGACTTCATCGAGCCAGGGCTGGATCTCCGGCAGGGCCAGGTAGTTCTCCGGTTCGTCGAGGCACAGGGTCCCGCCGGTCCCGAGGACCTCATGAAGGAGGGCATACAGCGCCACCAGCATGCGCTGGCCATCGGAGAGCTCGTCCAGGGCAAATCCGGCCGATCCTTCGGTCGCGCGGCGGCCTCCGCGAAAGAGAAGCCGCAACGTGCGGGTCTTCTCCGTCTCGCGTGCCAGGGTGTAGCCATGAAACCCGGGGAGTACGGCGCGCAGACTCCGGGTGATACGCGCCGCGAGGCGCGGCTCTTCCTGAACCAGGTTCTGGAACCAGGCGGCGAAGTTGGACAGGTCGGGCTGTAGCCCCCAGGTCGTCGTGGCGCTGGTCTCGGCCTTCATGGCCTGTGGAACGGGGCGGATCACCCACAGGTTCCGCAGCCAGTCGAGGAACGGGGCCAGGGGAGATTTCCGCCCCAGGTCGAGGGCCGCGAGCGGAGACATATGCCCTTGGAAGGGGAAGTCCGAGTCCCCTGGAGAGCCGGCCATGGGGAGGTGAGCGTGCGTGCCGTCGAATTCGTAGAGTCGTCGTCCCTCGCGCTGCATGGCCTCGCGTGCCAGCCGAGCGCGGCCTCGGCGGTCGTGCTCGATGAGGAGCTCATAGGAAAACGGTATGTCGGACACGGTGGCTTCGAGCAGGAAGCGTTGCGGACGCTCGGGCGCCCCGCCGCGATACCGCGACTCAGCGGGAAAGAGGTCCCCGACGTGCGTCCAGCCACTCTGCAGGCGGTGGATGCAATAGAGGGCATCGAGGAGCGACGACTTGCCCGTACCGTTGGGTCCGAGGACCAGGGTGAAGGGGCCGGGACGGAACTCGAAATTCAAGAAGCAGCGATAGTTATCGATGCAGAGCCGCGTCAGCACGATCGGACGCTAGCGGGGAGTTCGGGAGGTGGTCAAGCTGCGGATCCCGACCGCGACGCGGCGGCTCGGTGATCTTGTCGTCGGTGATGAAAGAGCTCCCCTAGGATTCACCGGGGGGCGGGGCGGAAGGGCTGCGGATGTTCCGGATCCCTCACCAGATGAGGTACTCGACGGCGTCCGTGGCGCCGCTCTGGCCCACGGCAGAGCCGCCGACGATGTAGATGAGGGCGCCCTGGAGGGCCGCGCCGGGCAGATAGCGCGCCGTGAGGAGCGCCGCGCCGTTGGCGTTGATGGCCCCGACCGCCGGGACGCTGCCCTGTTGCAGCTGCCCCGCGTCGATCGTCGTCGTGGGCGACCCACTGCCAAAGACGTAGAGGAAGTTGGCGGCGGTGACGCCGGCGTGGCCAAAGGCGCGGATGCCGGAGGGGTTGGCCGACTGGAAGGCGCCGAGCTGGCCGCCCGCCTGAACCAGGCTGGCCTGGAGGATGCCGACCGACTGCGAGCCGTCCGTCGTGCCGCCGCCGAGATAGATGTAGTTGGCGTTGCCCGTGACGTACGAGGCGTTGCCGGCGCTCACCGAATAGATCGAGTGCTGGTAGCGTGCCGTGGTGGTCTGCGTCCCGGCGGTCCACGCCGCATCGACGGCCTGCTGGCCGGTCGCCGGATCCACCGTCACGCCGAGGTACTCATAGGTCCCGAGCGCGGCCGGCGTGGCGCCACCCCGACCGAGCGTGGCGTAGAGGTAATAGCGGCCCGCCGTGTCGGGATCGGCGCCAAAGGCCACGCCTGGGCTCTCGCGAGTGGTGCCGAGGTCGGCCAGTACGCGCCATTTGCCCGTCGAGCCGAGCGGTAGCGGGGCGCCGGCGGTGGTGGCGCTACCGGTGTCCGTGTACTTGATCGTGCTCCCGGCCTCGACCTGATCCGGGACCGTCGCCAGGATCTCCAGCTGACCGCTGGCCTGGTTGGGGCTCGGCGTGCGGTAGACGATGTAGTTGACGGCGCCGGGGATGCGGTCCCAGGAGAGCGTGACCTGCAGGCGCTGGGTGAGATCGGGCAGCTGGATCACCACGAGCTCCGACGGCAGGGTCTCGCCGCCGGGGTTGTCTTGATCGTTGGCGTCCATGACCGCGGCCACGCGGTAGTTCCAGGTGCCGCCGCGCAGGCCGGTGCCGGCGCCGGGCTCGATATCGATGTCGCGGACCACGGGCACGCGGAGCGGATCGAGCACCATCGCGCGCTCGACCGTGGCGACGGGGCCGTTGCCGTCGTTGCCACCGACGACATAGAGGTAGCGGCCGAGCGCGGCGTAGCCGGCGAGGGTGCGCGGGCGGTTGAGGCGGTAGCGCTGCGTCATCCACTCCGCCCCGACGCCGCTCTCGTTGGTCGTGGTGGTCACGACGGTGTCGAGCGCGCTGGCGGGGCTGCCGCCATCGCCGCCGATGACGTAGAGGAAGCGCGCGGCGCGGGTGGCGTCGGCGCCGAGGACCGCGGGCGCGCGGCGCGGCGCGGGCAGCGAGGTGGTGGCGCGCGACGGGGACAGGTTGCCCGAGCTGTTGCTGATGGCGAGCGCCGAGAAGTCGGCGTAGCTGCCGTCGTCGTTGGTCACGCGGAGGGTGCACAGGGAGGGCGACGGCACCGAGGTGACCGGCGGCTGGTTGATGAGGATGCTGGTCGCGGTGGAGCTGCTGACCGTGGCCGGAAAGGCGGTGCGCGTGCCGGCCACGAGGTCGGTGATGCAGTTGAAGACCACCGCGGGGTTGCGGAAGTCGGTGCCGGAGATCGTGATCGCCGGCGGGGCGACGTTGGGCACGGCGCCGGGGCTGATGTTGGTGACGACCGGGGGCGGGCTGGCGAGGCTCTTGTAGAGCGCGCTCGTCGGTTCGGTGAGCACGCCGACGGTGCCATCGGGGTTGACGACGATGAGGTCATAGGGGCTGGCGGCGGCCGCGGCGCCGCGCGGCACGATGGCGGTCAGCTGCGTGGGCGAGACGTAGGCGACCGACGACAGCGCGACGGCCACGGCCCCCGCCTGCGGGGTGCTCGGGCTCAAATAAACGCGCGGCGTCGCCTGGAGGCCGCCCTGGGCGGTGATGGTGACCGCGGTGGCGCTGTTTTCGGCGCCGAAGGGCGGATCGATGGAGACGAGCGAGAGCGTCGCCTGATCGACCACGCGCAGGCCGCCTCTCAGGCGGCCCGTGGCGTCAGAGGCATCGACGACGGCGATGTCGTAGGTGCCGGCGGGCGTTCCGGCGGGGACGGTGGCCAGGACGCGCTTGGGGTACACCGGATCGATGACCGCCTGGAGGGTGAGGTCCGAGCCGCCCGACCGACGGATGGTGACGCGCGAGAGCGGTGGGGTGATGGATTCGGCGTAGAGCGTGACCTGGGTCGTGATGCCGTTGTAGACGACCGGCGGGTCGGCGAAGAACACGACTTTTTCCGGGGGGCGCTTGCAGCCGGTGGCCCAGAGGAGCGCCACGAGGACCGACCAACGGAAAACAAACCATACACGAGGGGGACGATTGAGCACACGTTTCATAGGTCCATCCTTAGTCTTGGTAGGAATTAAAGAGGTCTCCGCATCCGATATGGAGACCTCACGGTGGAGATTGGGAACGGCCCCGCCGATCTGTCACGCGACGCTTGGATCGGCCCTCAGGGCGCCCCGGGTCCCCCCCCTACACGCCGCGGTGACCCCGAGGGCCGAGGGCGCGGAGCGGGCGCACCCGATGAGCGGCGGGGCGGTGGCGTTGCGGGCCGTCGCGCGGACGTGGAGAGGAGCGGTCAGCGCGTCCGCGGTGGCTTCCTGGGCCTGCGCGGTGGCCCCTGCAAGCCGGATGGTGACACCTGGAGCGTGCGCGGTGACATCTGGAGCGTGCGCGGTGACGCTCAGAGCCCGCGCGGTGACGCTCAGAGCCCGCGCGGTGA